>NZ_JBAVYV010000088.1:0-5450 GCF_049588435.1 Ilumatobacter sp. | reverse complement strand
ATCGAGCACCGCGCGGCCGGCGCAGAGATCGTGCTGGACGCGTGCCCGTTCGCCACGGCGGCACTCGTCGACCCGGACAGCGTGTGCGCGGTTCACCTCGGACTCGCGCGGGGTGTGGCCGAACGGGTCGGTGGGATCCGCGTCGACGAACTCGTCCTCCGCGATCCACGCGAGGTGCAGTGCCGGCTCCGGGTGCACCTCGAGGATGGACATGACGTGTGGAGACCGATGCGATGAAACCGTCTCCAGATCGCGACGATCACGACGATCACGACGATCACGACGATCACGATGATGCCGACCTCGGCGGGGAAGCGCCCTGCTGGGCTCATTTCATGGGCGACCTCGATCTTGACGAGACCCGCGACCTCGACGACGGTCGGCCCGACGAGGCAGGAGACCCCGCCGCCCGCGCCGGCGACTGACCCCGAGCCGTCGGCGGTGAGCGAACTGCCACCTGGGCGTCGGTTCGCTGACCCCGGGGGTCTGGAGGCGTCGGTGGGGGATGGCCGGCGCGCCGGGTCGATCCGATCGAGCGCGCCGTGTGATGATGTCCACGATCGGTGCGATGGGAGCATCGTCGAGTGGGAGGTCGTCGTGAACGAACAGAGTCGTAGTCCGGAATTCGACGTGGTGGTGGTCGGAGCGGGGGTTGCCGGTCTCTACCTCCTGCATCGACTGCGCGAGATGGGCGTGACCGCCGTGGCCTTCGAGAGCGGGGACGACGTCGGCGGCACCTGGTACTGGAACCGGTACCCGGGAGCGCGGTGCGACGTCCAGAGCATCGACTATTCGTACAGCTGGGACACCGAACTCGATGAACAGTGGGAGTGGTCCGAGCGCTATGCGACGCAGCCCGAGATCCTCCGGTACCTCGGCTTCGTGGCCGACAAGCACGATCTGCGGCGCGACATCCGCTTCTCGACCCGCGTCGACGGCGCCGTCTGGAACGACGCGACGTCGCTGTGGGAGATCGCCACCGACGACGGGGCGACGACAACCTGTCGCTACTACGTGATGGCGACCGGGTGCCTCTCGGTGATGAAGGACGCCGACATCGCCGGAGTCGGAACGTTCGACGGCGAGGTGTACTACACGGGTCGTTGGCCGCACGAGGAGGTCGACTTCACCGGCAAGCGCGTCGGCGTGATCGGAACCGGATCGTCGGCGATCCAGTCGATTCCGATCATCGCCTCGCAGGCCGACGAGCTCACGATCTTCCAGCGGACCCCGAACTTCTCGATTCCCGCCTACAACGGGCCGGTTCGTCCGGCCGACGCCGCGCGGATCAACGCCGATCGAGCGGCGTACCGCGAGGAGGCGCGCTGGTCGTCGAGTGGAGTGCCGCGCGAGGTCGCCGAGCTCAGCGCCCTCGAGGTGACCGAGGAGGTCCGACAGGAACGGTACGAGCGGGCCTGGCAGGAAGGGACGATCTTCTCGCTGATGGGGGCGTTCAACGACATCCTCACGAACGCCGACGCGAACGACACCGCCGCCGAGTTCGTCCGCAACAAGATCCGCTCGATCGTCGACGACCCGGTGACGGCCGAAGCGTTGTGTCCGAAGACGTACCCGTTGGGCACGAAGCGGCTGTGTCTCGACTCGGGGTACTACGCGACCTTCAACCAGCCCCATGTCCGGCTCGTCGACCTGCGTGAGAACCCGATCCAGTCGATCACCGGAGCGGGAATCGACGTCGTGACGGCGGACGGTGCCACGTCCTACGAGTTCGACGCGATCGTCTTTGCGACGGGCTTCGACGCGATGACCGGGGCGATCGTCTCCGTCGACATCACGGGGCGCGACGGTGTCCAGCTCCGTGACCGTTGGGCGGACGGACCCCACACGTATCTCGGGGTGATGTCGGTCGGGTTCCCGAACTTGTTCATGGTGACCGGGCCGCAGAGCCCGTCGGTGCTGTCGAACATGGCGCTGTCGATCGAACAGCACGTCGACTGGATCTGCGACACGATCGAACACCTCCGCACAGACGGCAAGGCCGTCATCGAGCCCACCCCTGTCGCCGAGGCGGGATGGGTTCGGCATTCGAACGACTTCGCCGACCTCACGCTGTTCCCCCAGGCGAACTCCTGGTACATGGGAGCGAACGTGCCCGGAAAACCGCGAGTCGTGCTCCCGTACCTCGGTGGCGTCGACCGCTACAGGAAGACCTGCGACCAGGTCGTGGAGCGCGGCTACCTCGGCTTCGAGGTGTCGGGTGAGGAAGGAACCGAGGTCAACGACGGTGTGATCATCCAGCTCCAACCCGACGTGGGGATCATGATCGAGTTCATGGAGGAGCTTGCCCTTCCTCCGATGGACTCGATGTCGCCGGTCGAGGCACGGGCGTTCTCGGAGGCCATGGCAGCCGAGAGCCCGGCCGGCCCCGACGTCGGCCAGGTGCTCGACGGAACGCTCCCGGGCGCCGACGGCAACGATCTCGACTTTCGGCTGTATCGACCCGCCGAGCAGGGTCCCCACCCGATCGTCATCTACTTCCACGGTGGTGGGTGGGTGATCGGCAACGCGACGTCTGACGATGCGCTCTGTCGGGATCTGTGTGTGCGATCGGGCGCGGTGATCGTCTCGGTCGACTACCGCCACGCTCCCGAAGCTCGGTTCCCCGCTGCTCCCGACGACGGGTTCGCGGCGGTGCGCTGGATCGCCGACCACGTCGACGACTTCGGTGGCGTGCCCGGTCAGCTCGCGGTTGCCGGATGGAGCGCGGGCGCGAACATCGCAGCGGTCGTCACGCAACGTGCACGTGACGAAGGCGGGCCCGAGATCAGCGGGCAGCTGCTGCTCACGCCGGTAACCGACTGTGACTTCACGCGGCCGTCGTACACCGAGAACGGCGACGGATACATCCTGACCACGGCGTTGATGACCTGGTTCTGGGACCACTACGCCGACGTCGCTGATCGCGACGACCCGCGGGCGTCTCCGTTGCGTGCGGAATCGCTGGCCGGACTTCCGCCCGCGATGATCGTGACCTGCGAGTTCGATCCGCTGCGCGACGAGGGTGAGGCCTACGCCGCGGCCCTGGCCGACGCCGGTGTCGACGTGCGTCATCGGCGGGCTCGTGGGCAGATCCACACGTCGGTTCCGGCGGTGAACGCGCTCCTGTCCGGCGTCTCCGTTCGTGGTGAGATGGCCGATGCGCTGCGCGGGTTCTTCCCCGCCGGTGTCCCGGCGTGATGCCACGGCCCGCGTCGAGCGGCAGATGACTGCCGGGATCCGACCACTCGACGGGATCACGGTCATCGAGGTCGACAGCTGGATGGCGGCGCCGAGCGCCGGAGCGATCCTCGCCGACCTCGGTGCCGACGTCATCAAGGTCGAACCACTCGGTGGCGACGCGATGCGCGGCACGGGACGACCCGCCAAGGTCGAGGGGCCGTTCAAGGGATACGACTTCGTGTTCGACGTCGACAACCGGGGGAAGCGGTCGATCGCGGTCGACCTCGCTTCGTCGGACGGTGCGGCGGTGGTCCAGCGGCTGGCCGGTACCGCGGACATCTTCCTCTGCAACCTGCTGCCGCACCGACAGCAACGCTTCGGTCTGGACCCGGTTGCGCTGCTCGAACAGAATCCGACAATCGTGCACGCCACGCTCACCGGATACGGCACGCACGGCCCCGAGGCGTGGAGGCCCGGCTACGACGTCACCGCCTTCTTCGGGCGTTCGGGCCTCTACGACTCGATGCGCGAGACGAGCACCGGACTCGTCCCGATGGCCCGACCTGCGCAGGGAGATCACGCGGCGGGTCTGGCGCTGGTGACGAACATCCTCGCTGCTCTTCGACTCGTCGACAGGATCGGCGAGGGACAGGTCGTCGAAGTGTCGCTGTACGAGACGGCGGCGTGGACCCTCGCGTCCGACTACGGCGTCACCGCAACGGACCGGGCACCGGTTCGGCAGCGGTCGCGAACCCAGCAGATCACGCCGCTCACGAACCGCTACCCCTGCGGCGACGACCGCTGGGTCGTGTTCAACATGCCCGAGGCCCCGGCGTTCGCACGATTCTGCGGCGCGGTGGGTCTCGAGCATCTGGTCGATGATGAACGCTTCGACAGCGTGCGCAATCGATTCGTGAACATGGCCGAACTCGTCGAACTCATCGACGAAGCGCTCAGCGCGCGCGGTCGTGACGAGTGGGGACCGATCTTCGACGAGCACCGACTCATCTGGGGCCCGGTCCTCGGTTTGCACGAGGTCGTCGTCGACGACCAGGCCGAGGCGATGGGGATGTTCCCGACGATCGACCACCCGGAACTCGGCGAGTACCGCAGCGTGCGATCGCCGATCCGCCTGAAGGGCGTCGACACCGCACCGACCGCTCCGGCGCCTTCACTCGGTGAGCACGGCCGATCGGTCCTCGCCGAGGCCGGCTTGTCGACCGAGGAGATCGATGCGCTCGTGGCCGCCGGTGTGATCGGCTCGTCCGGCGTCGTCGCCGAGGACACCTGACGCAGCTTCGTGCGGTCCGCGTTCGTCGGAGGATGCGTCGACCCACTACGCAATGGTGATGACCTCGTCGTTCCCGAACCGCGTCACCGACATGCTCGGTGTCGAGTATCCGATCGTCCAAGCTCCGATGGGATGGATCGCTCGCTCACAGCTCGCCTCGGCGGTTTCGAATGCGGGCGGCATGGGCATCATCGAAACGTCGTCGGGCGAACTCGACGCCGTGCGGATCGAGATCGAGAAGATGGCCGATCTCACCGACAAACCGTTCGGTGTCAACATCGCGCAGGCCTTCGTGCGCGATCCCGACATCGTGCAGTTCGTCGTCGACCAGGGTGTCCAGTTCGTCACGACGTCGGCGGGCAACCCGACCAAGTACACCGCACAGCTCAAGGAGGCCGGGCTGACCGTCTTCCACGTCGTGCCGACGCTCTACGGTGCGCTCAAGGCCGTCGAGGCCGGAGTCGACGGGCTGGTCGTCGAAGGGGGAGAGGGCGGTGGGTTCAAGAACCCGCGCGACGTCGCGTTGATGGTGCTGCTCCCGCTGATCGCCTCGAAGGTCGATGTCCCGATCATCGCCGCCGGTGGCATGGTCGACGGTGCGTCGATGGCCGCCGCGCTCGCACTCGGGGCCGAGGGGATCCAGATGGGAACGAGGATGGTGTCGGCGGCGGAGTCGCCCGTCCACGACAACTGGAAGCAGTCGATCATCGACGCCGCCGAGACCGACACCGTCTTTCTCAACCGGCACACCTCGCCGGCGCTGCGGGCGTTGCGGACCGAACGGAGCGAGGCGCTCGAACTCGACACCGAGACGAATGCGATGACCGCGCTCGTCGGCTCGACGCTCGACCTCTACTTCGGCGGCGACATGAACGCCAGCCTCGCTCTGACCGGACAGGTGGCCGGACGCATCGACGAGGTCGAACCCGTCGCCGACATCATCACCCGCTGCGCCGCCGAGTGCCGCACCCTCCTCGGC
>NZ_JBAVYV010000087.1:0-3507 GCF_049588435.1 Ilumatobacter sp. | reverse complement strand
CGAGAACCGGGTGGCGGATGGTGGCGGGCGAGGTGGTGAGCGAGTGAGTGTGGCGCGAGTCACCGAGACGGCGTCGGATTCCGCGGAAGCCCCGCGTTGGAAGCCCGACGCGCGCTCCGTAGCATTGCATGGCCGTGATCGGGAGGCATTCCGATCACCAGAACACACCGCAACTGACGTCCGACCAGGCCGCCCGCAACGATCGGGACTGGAACCAGCCGGCACAACCGAGTTTCTCAGCTCCGTATGCACGACTTTCTTCGTGCTGCGGAGCTTTTACGTGGAGAGCCCCCGGACCGCCGGACGGCTTGGACAACGAGAAGGACCGCCAAATGGCACAACAAGCGATCGTCGGCGAAAAGGTCGGCATGACACAGAAGTGGGTCGACGACAAGGTCGTCCCCGTCACTGTCGTCAAGGTCGACCCGATGCGTATCGTTCAGATCAAGACGAGCGAGCGTGATGGCTACACCGCCATCCAGGTCACCTACGGCAGCAAGGACGCGAAGAAGCTGAACCAGCCCGAGGCCGGTCACTTCTCGAAGGTGGGCGTCGAGCCCGGCAAGCGTCTCATCGAACTGCGCCTCGACTCGGTCGACGGCCTCGAGGTCGGTCAGGAACTGACCGTCGAGCAGATCGCCGCCGGCACCAAGGTCGACGTCACCGGAACCAGCCGGGGCAAGGGCTTCGCCGGCGTCATGAAGCGTCACAACTTCAAGGGCGCGCCTGCCTCGCACGGTGCGCACAAGAACCACCGCAAGCCCGGTGCCATCGGCCAGTGCGCCTTTCCGGCGCGTGTCTTCAAGGGCATGAAGATGGCCGGTCACATGGGTCACGAGCAGGTCACCACACAAAACCTCGAAGTCGTCGAATCCGACGCTGAGCGCAACGTGCTGCTCATCAAGGGCGCTGTCCCCGGCCCCGCCGGCGGTGTCGTCACCGTCCGCAACGCCGTCAAGCTCGCTGGAAAGGGTGCCTGAGCATGGCTGAACTGACCATCAAGAACGTCGCCGGCAAGGAAGCCGGAACGGTCGAACTCGACGCCGCGGTGTTCGGGCTCGAGCCGAACGTCCCGGTGATGCACCAGGTCGTCACCGCTCAGCTCGCCGCACGTCGTGCCGGCACGCAGAGCACCAAGACCCGCTCCGAGGTCCGTGGTGGCGGTGCCAAGCCGTACGCCCAGAAGGGCACCGGCAACGCACGTCAGGGCTCGATCCGTGCACCGCACTACAGCGGTGGTGGCGTGGCCCTCGGCCCCAAGCCCCGCAAGTACGACCAGAAGACGCCGAAGAAGATGGTCAAGCTCGCCACTCGCTCGGCGCTCTCCGACCGAGCCGCCGAAGGCAAGGTCGTCGTCGTCGACTCGTGGAACTTCGACACGCCGAAGACCAAGACCGCCAAAGAGGCGCTCGCTGCGCTCGACGTGGCCGGCAACGTGTTGGTGGTCATCGCCCACGATGACGTCAACGCGATGCTCAGCTTCCGCAACCTGCCGAGCGTCCAGGTCATCGATGCCGGTGAACTGAACGCCTACGACGTGCTCTGCAGCGACTGGGTCGTCTTCACCCAGGCGTCCCTGCCGACCGACACCTCGGCGAGCAACAAGGCCGCGAGCACGCCCGCCGCCGCTGAAGAAAGCGAAGAGTCCTGATGAAAGATCCTCGCGACATCATCATTGCGCCGGTCGTCTCCGAGAAGAGCTACGCGCTCATCGAGTCCGGCGTCTACACCTTCCAGGTGCACACCTCGGCGAGCAAGCCCGAGATCCGTGACGCGGTCGAGTCGATCTGGGGCGTCGAAGTCGCCAAGGTCAACACGCTCAACCGCGCCGGCAAGAAGAAGCGCACCCGAGGCACCAACCGCGTCGGCACCAAACCTGCCACCAAGCGGGCCATCGTCACCCTGGCAGCGGGCGAGATCCCGTTGTTCGAGAACTGAGCCAGGAGGACTGATCATGGCCATTCGTTCACGCAAGCCCACGAGCCCCGGACGTCGCTTCCAGACGAGCTCCGACTTCGGTGAGATCACCAAGACCTCACCCGAGAAGTCGCTGCTCGCCAAGAAGTCGAAGACCGGTGGCCGCAACGCCTACGGGCGCAAGACCAGCCGCCACCGCGGTGGCGGTCACAAGCAGCAGTACCGCATCATCGACTTCAAGCGGGTCAAGGACGGCGTCGTCGCCAAGGTCGCTGCGATCGAGTACGACCCGAACCGCACCTGCCGGATCGCGCTGCTCCACTACCTCGACGGCGAGAAGGCCTACATCCTGGCGCCGAAGAACCTGAACGTGGGCGACCGCATCACGTCGGGTCAGGGCTCGGACATCAAGCCCGGCAACGCGATGCCGCTGCGCTTCATCCCGGTCGGAACCACCGTCCACAACGTCGAGCTCCGCCCCGGTGGCGGCGGCAAGATCGGCCGTTCGGCCGGCATGTCGGTGCGTCTGGTCGCCAAGGAAGGCGACTACGCCACGCTCCGGATGCCCTCGACCGAGATGCGCCGAGTGCTGATCGACTGCCGTGCAACGGTGGGCGAAGTCGGCAACTCCGAGCACGAGCTCGTCAAGATCGGCAAGGCCGGTCGCAACCGCTGGAAGGGCAAGCGCCCTCAGACCCGTGGTGTCGCGATGAACCCGGTCGACCACCCCCTCGGTGGTGGCGAAGGCCGCACATCGGGTGGCCGCCCGGCCGTGTCCCCGTGGGGCAAGCCCGAGAGCCGCACCCGCAACAAGAAGAAGAGCTCGCAGAAGCTCATCATCCGCCGTCGTCGTACCGGTAAGGGTGGGCGTCGCTAGTCGGCCGCCCGGAAGGTAAAAGGAAAACACTCATGGCACGCAGCCTCAAGAAGGGCCCCTTCGTCGACGAGCATCTGCTCAAGAAGATCGACGCCCAAAACGCCGCAGGCGAGCGCAAGGTCATCAAGACCTGGTCTCGTCGCAGCACGATCATCCCCGACATGGTCGGCCACACGCTCGCCGTCCACGACGGTCGCAAGCACGTACCGGTCTACGTGACCGAGTCGATGGTCGGTCACAAGCTGGGCGAATTCAGCCCGTCGCGGACCTTCAAGTTCCACGCCGGCATGGAGAGGAACGCGAGGCGCTGATGACCGGTCCCAAGCTCAACGAGAAGTCCTACGTCGCCGGAGAGCGCTCCGGCACGAAGTCGACCGCGAAGTACGTTCGCAGCTCGGCATCCAAGGCCCGTGCGGTCCTCGATCTCATCCGTGGGCTCGATGTCGTCTCGGCTGACGAGGTGCTTCAGTTCACCGACCGCCACATCGCCCACGATGTGCGCAAGGTGCTCGCGTCGGCCGTCGCCAACGCCGTCAACAACGACAGTGAAGATGCCGAAGAACTCTTCGTCATCGCCTGCTTCGCCGACGAGGGCCCGACGCTGCGCCGCTTCCGTCCCCGTGCCCGTGGCCGTGCGACCCGCATCCACAAGCAGACCTGCCACATCACGGTGATTGTCGCTCGGATGAGCGATGACCGACTCACCATCGTGC
>NZ_JBAVYV010000086.1:0-2110 GCF_049588435.1 Ilumatobacter sp. | reverse complement strand
ACACCACCCCACGCCGCTCACTGGGATGGGACACCGCCAACACCGTCTACGATCGCCTCAGCGCACCGACCCCCTGAACCGACCCAGACCCCAGTTGACACGACGTGACCGGCATCCAGCGTGCACGCGGGGCTGGACTACGTTCGCCTCATGTCGACCGACAAGATCGTTGCCCCGTACGGAACCTGGCCTTCGCCGTTGTCGGCCGCAGACATGGCTCGCTCCGCTGCACACATGTCCGATGTCTCCGTCGACGGTGAGACCGTCCGGTGGCTGCAGAGCGACCCACGGCGCGGCGGCCGTTACGCGGTGATGGAATCGGTCGGTGGCGAGATCCGGGAGACCTCACCCGACGGGTTCAATGCCAGGACCCGGGTCCACGAGTACGGCGGCGGAGCACTCGGGGCAGGACACGGCGTCGTGCTCGCATGTGACTGGGACGACCAGCGCGTTCATCGCCTCGACGACGGTCGGTCCACGCCGGTCACCGTCGAGCCCACCTCACCGGCGGGGATCCGCTGGGCTGCGATGACGGTGCTTCCGGGAGCTCGTGCGTTCGTGGCGGTCCGAGAGTCACACGGCGACGACCGTCCCCGGCCGAACACCAACGTCCACGGCGACGCCGAAGCGGTGAACGAGATCGTGATGGTCTCGCTTGAGGACGGAGCCGAGACCGTGTTGGTCACCGGGCCCGACTTCGTGAGCGGACCCTGGATCGATCCCACCGGTACCCGCCTCGCCTGGCTGCAGTGGAACCATCCCGACATGCCCTGGGACAGCGCCGAGCTGTGGACGGCGTCCTTCGGACCGGGTGGCGTCGACGATGCGATCCATGTCGCGGGAGGGAGCGGGAGCAGCGTGTCCGGCGCGACCTGGGCGACGGATGATCGTCTGGTGTTCAGCGACGACATCAGCGGATGGTGGAACGTGTACGCGTGGACGCCCGATGCCGGAGTCGAGCGCCTCCAGGACGACGCGGTGGACAGCGGATCGCCTCACTGGGTCTTCAGCGATCATCGGCTCGCGACGATCGGTGACGACGTCTTCGTCGTCTCGATGTTCGACGGCATGTCACGCATCGACCGGGTCGAGTCCGACGCCGACTCGGAGCCACTCACCCTCCCCGGGGTGTCCTCCGTGGCGTCCCTGTGCGCCACCGACGATGCACTGGTCGCGATCGTCGGCGGCCCGGCCAGGTCGACCGCAGTCGCGATGATCGACCTGTCGAGCGGCGGGCTCACCGAACTCAGCGCGACCGACGACGACCCGGCAGCGTTCGTCAGAGCGATCCCCGAGTCGATCACGTTTCCGACTCCCGACGGTGCGGTCGCCCACGCGATGTTCTACCCACCGACGAGTTCCACGCACGCGGGTCCAACGGACGAACTCCCACCGCTCGTCGTGCTGTCCCACGGAGGGCCGACCAGCGCTGCGCGGTCAGGACTCAACGCCCCTGCCCAGTACTGGGCGTCACGCGGGTTCGCCGTGGTCGACGTCAACTATCGCGGGTCGGTCGGCTACGGACGGGCGTACCGGGAATCGCTGAACGGGAACTGGGGTATCCACGATGTGACCGACTGCATCGCGGCGACGACCGCACTCGTGGAACGGTCGGCGGTCGACCCCGATCGCCTGATCATCGAAGGCGGCAGCGCGGGTGGTTACACGACGCTGCTTGCATTGTGCACGACCGATGTCTTCGCTGCGGGCGGAAGTCTGTTCGGCGTCGCGGACCTGCGCGCTCTTGCCGCCCACACGCACAAGTTCGAGTCGCGCTACCTCGACTCGATGATCGGACCCTGGCCCGAGGCCGAGCAGCTGTATGTCGACCGCTCCCCCATCACCCACGTCGATCGCCTGTCCACACCGATGATCGTGCTCCAGGGGGACGAGGACGTGGTGGTCCCGCCGGAGCAGGCCGAACTGATCGTCGCTGCGCTGCGCAGGCGCGGGATGGCGCACGCCTACCTGCTGTTCGAGGGTGAGCAGCACGGCTTCCGCAAGGAGGAGAACATCGCTCGATCGCTCGAGGCGCGACTCGCCTTCTACGGGCTGGTGCTGGGGTTCGACCCCGCCGACGACATCGAGCTTCCCGAGTACATCGACGCGA
>NZ_JBAVYV010000085.1:0-21055 GCF_049588435.1 Ilumatobacter sp. | reverse complement strand
GACCATCGCCGGCTTCCAGTCGACGCCGTACGCGTCGAGGCCGAGCGACGCGGCTTCCAGCACGATCGATCCCGCTCCGCAGCACGGGTCCAGAACCGAACGCGCGTCGGGCACCAGGTTGACGAGCCCCCGTGCGAACCGACCGTCGAGCGACGACGACGTCGTCCACGGCTTCGCGTCGTGACGGCGGTACCCGGCATCGGTCTCGGTGACGACCTCACCGAACACGAGCCCCGCGTCACCTGCAGTGACGATGAATCGGTGCTGTGGAGAGCGCAGGTCGGGGCCGAAGGGAATCACGTCGGCCAGCGCGGTCGCGACCGACTGGGTCGACCGACCGATCCTCCCCGACGGGTCGTGGACGTCGATCCGGAATGAGTCGGCGGGGAAGTCCGCTGCGGCCACGTTCGCGATCAATTCGTCGAGCGTGTCGCCCCGGGCGACCACGTCGAGCCCCTTCTGGACGAACGCGGCACGGGACACGCGGTCGATGCGCTCACACCGGGCGATGCCGTCGCCGTCGGGAACGCCGCCGGTCAGGCTGCGACATTCGGCCGCGATCAGGCCGTGTCGATCGACGCGCGCACAGATCGCGAGAAGGTCAGTCGGCGCCGACGGCATCGATGACGATCTGCGCGAGCTGCGGTGCCGCGTCCTCCTGGAAGAAGTGGTGCGCGTTCTCGACGGTGACGTGGGGCTGGCCCTGTGCGCCGGGCACGAGCTTCAGGAACGGCTTGTCACCACCTCCGGTGATCGGGTCGCTGTCGCTGAAACAGCAGATCAGCGGCTTGTCCCACTGCTGGAACACCGCCCAGGCCGCCTTGTTCGCCGCGGCGGCCGGGTCGTCGGGTGACGTCGGGACGAGCGACGGGAAGATGCGCGCACCCGCCTTGAAGGTGTCGTCGGGGAAGGGAGCGTCGTACGCCGCGACCTCGGCAGCCGACAGTTGACAGATCGTCGAGCTGTCGATCAGGAAGCCGATGTCGAACTCCGGCGAGGTCTGACTGAACTTCTGCCATGCGAGGAACGCGTCGCTCGGGGAGTGCTCGCCCGTCGGGAGTCCGGTGTTGCCGATCACGACGCGCGCGAACCGGTTGGGGTTCTCGGCCACCAGGCGGAGCCCGACGAGCCCGCCCCAGTCCTGGCCGAAGAAAGTCGCGTCACGCAAGTCCAGGTGATCGATGATCGCCTCCTGCATCCAGGCGACGTGTCGCGCGTAGGAGTAGTCACTCTGCTCGGTCGGCTTGTCGCTCCGACCGAAACCGACGAGATCCGGCGCGATCACGCGCAGACCGGCGTTGACGAGCGCCGGAATCATCTTGCGGTAGAGGTAGCTCCACGAGGGCTCGCCGTGCAGGCACAGCACGACCGGGCCGTCGGCCGGCCCCTCGTCGAGGTAGTGGACGCGGAGCGTGCCACCGGGATGGTCGGGGTCCTGGTCCGCCACCTCGACGTAGTTCGGTGCGAACGGGTAGCCCGGCAGGTCGACGAAGCGATCGTCGGGTGTGCGCAGCGTCTTCATCATCGTTCTCCTTCTCGAAAATGCGCGTCGGTGCCAGGCACCAACGCGCATCGGGGGTCGGTGGGGTGGATCTGGACGCGATCGAGGTCGTCGCCGAGGTCCCCGCGGCAACGTACTGCGCTCCCGCAGCCGATCGCGACTCGGTGCGATCGGCGGGCGCCGGCACGAATTGGACGGGCTGTTCGCGTTCGCGTGTCATTGCGACCAAGATGGGTCACGGCCGATCGACCCACGGCCAGTCAGACAGAGGAACCCGATGTGAAAGCTCCACCATTCACCTACCACCGACCCGACAGCCTCGACGAGGCCCTGGCACTGCTCGGCGAGCACGGCGATGACGCCAAGGTCCTCGCCGGCGGGCAGAGCCTGATCCCGCTGATGGGACTGCGGATGGGTCGCCCGGAGCACGTCGTCGACATCGGACGCATCCCCGGCCTCGCCGACATCACACTCCACGACGACGGTTCCGTGTCGCTCGGAGCGCTGGTCCGTCACGAGCAGGCCAAGACGTCCGACGTGATCGCGGAACACGCACCACTGATCGCCGAGACGATGCCGTGGGTCGCACACCGGGCGATCCGGACCCGCGGCACCGTGCTCGGCAGCATCGCCCACGGAGATCCCGCCGCCGAGATGCCCGCCGTCGTGCTCGCCACCGGAGCGACGCTCGTCGCGTCGTCCGCGTCGGGCCGGCGCGAGATCCCGGCCGGTGCGTTCTTCCAGGGGTACCTCGACACCGCGCTTCGGCCCGACGAGATCCTCACCGAGGTCACGTTCCCCGCCTGGCCGTCGGAGGCCGTCGGATCGGTGGTCGAGGTCGCCCGACGCCACGGCGACTACGCCCTCGTCGGCCTGATCACCCGACTCGAGATCTCCGCCAACGACATCATCACCAACGCCGCACTCTCGTACTTCGGCGCCGCGTCGACCGCCGTGCGCACCCCCGCGGCCGAAGACGTCCTGCTCGGAGCCCGAGCCACCGCCGACACCTTCGCCCGCGCCGCCCAGATCGCGATGTCCGAACTGAACCCCCCCGCCGACATCCACGGCACGACCGCCTACCGCAAGCACCTCGCGGGAACCCTCACGCGCCGCGGACTCGATGCGGCGTTCGCCAAGACCGGAGCATCCGCATGACCGCCGACCAGGACATCGACAACTCGACCACACTCCGTCTCACCGCCGAGACGGCCGCCGGAGGCAGCGTGATCGAGCTGAACTTCGCCGTCAACGGGGTCGAGCGGAACGTCACGGTCGAAGCGCGCCGCACGCTGAGCGATGTGATCCGCGAGGACGTCGGGCTCACCGGCACTCACCTCGGCTGCGAGCACGGCGTGTGTGGAGCCTGCACCGTGCTCGTCGACGGCCAACCCGCCCGGTCCTGCCTGATGCTCGCCGGTCAGGCCGAGGGTGCTGAGGTCACGACGATCGAAGGACTGGCCCAGCCCGACGGAACGCTGCATCCGATCCAACAGGCGATGATGGACGCTCACGGATTCCAATGCGCGTTCTGTTCGCCGGGGTTCCTGATGAGTGCGGTCGCCCTGCTCGACGAGAACCCCGAACCGACCAACGCAGCGATCCGTGAGGAGCTGAGCGGAAACCTCTGCCGCTGCACGGGATATCAGTCGATCATCGCGGGGGTCGAGCGAGCCGTCGAGATCATCCGCACGGACCGCGAGAAGAGTCCGGCTGCCGAGACGGAAGGGGTGCCATCATGACCGTCACCGAGCCAGCCGCCGACACCCCGTCGAACAGCAGCGGACTCGTCGGTCAGAGCGTCACCCGAGTCGAGGACGACCGACTGCTGCGCGGCCACGGCCGCTACGTCGCGGACGTGTCACCCGACGGCGTGCTGCAGGCGGTATTCCTGCGCAGTCCCATGGCGCACGCGCGCATCACGTCGATCGACGTCACCGCGGCACGACGCGCCCCCGGCGTCGTCGCGGTGTTCACCGGCGCCGACATCGAGGCGATCACGCACCCGTTCCCGCCGGTCGGCATGCTGCCCGATCTCTACACCCCGCTCTTCTACGCCCTGAGCAGCGACACCGTGCGGATGGTCGGCGACCCCGTCGCGCTCGTCATCGCCGAATCTCGCTACCTCGCCGAGGACGCGATCGAGTTGATCGACGTCGACTACGAGCCGCTCGAGTCGGTGGCGTCGATCGCCGACGGTCTGTCGTCCAACAAGCCAGCGCTCTGGGAGAAGGCCGGAGGGAACGTGCTGTACGACCACACCGACACGTTCACCACCGCGGCCGGCCCCGACGCGGCATCATCCGACGTCGACGCCGTGTTCGCCTCCGCCGATCGCGTGATCACCGAGCGGCTGTCGTGCCCGCGCCAGTCGAACCAGCCGATGGAAACACGGGGAAGCCTGGTCGAGGTGGACCCCGACACCGGGCACATGACGATCCGCAACGCCACCCAGTCGAGCCACATGCTGCGCTGGATGGGCGCGGCGTTGACCGGCAAGCAGAAGGTCCGCTCGTCGCTCAAGGAGATCGTCACCAACAAGCAACGACGCTCCGGATTCATGGCGGGCGCGAAGGGCTTTCTCGGGGCCAACGCCGACGGGCTCAAGGCCCAGGACAACAACGGGATGAAGAGCCAGTTGAAAGCCGACAAGTCGCTGCTCAAGCACGCCAACGCGATCGGTCTCGGCCTGCTCGGCAAGGATGACTACCCCACCGTCGTCGCCGACGACATCGGTGGCGGCTTCGGCTCGAAGGGGGCGATCGCCCGCGAGGACATCGCGTTGATCGCCGCCGCCGGTGAACTCGGCCGATCGGTCCGCTGGATCGAGGACCGCGTCGAGAACCTGATGGACGGTGGGCAGGCGCGCGAGGAGGATCTCACGCTGTCGATCGCCGTCGACAACGACGGGACCCTCCGTGGACTCAAGGTCGACCTCCTGGTCGATCAGGGCGCGTACCCGGGATTCCCGGTCGGCGCGCCGATGGCGACGCGGATCATGAAGGTGATGTTCCCCGGGTCGTACGCGTGGGACGCGTTCGAGATGCGCTCGCGGATCGTCGCCACCAACAAGGGCAAGTACGTCGCGTACCGCGGGCCGTGGGCGAACGAGACGTGGGCGCGGGAGCGGATGCTCGACATCGTCGCTCGAGCGCTCGGGATGACCCCGGCCGAGATCCGGCTGAAGAACCTGATCGGCGAGGACCGGATGCCGACGGCGATGATCACCGGCCCGGCGATCGACGAGACCATGTCGACGAAGAAGACCCTCGAACGCGCGCTCGAACTGCTGGACATGGACGCGTTCTCGCGTGACCGCGCGGCGGCGTACCGGCGCAACCATCGACTCGGGTTGGGGATCGCGTGCTACCACGAGGCCGCCCCCGGACCTCCCGGATACTGGGACTGCATCAGCCCGGGCACCGACGTGATGATGAACGAGGAGGCCCAGGCGACGGTCGAGGCCGACGGCAGCGTGGTCGTGTACACCGCGCAGATGCCGCACGGTCAGAGCCACGAGACGACGTACGGGCAGATCGTCGCCGACGAACTCGGCGTGTCGATCGACGACGTGACGCTGATCTTCGGCGACACGCGACGTACACCGTTCAGCATCCTCGGAACCGGTGGGAGCCGCGGCGGACCGATCGGTGGCGGTGCACTCAAGTACGCCGCCCGCGAGGTCCGCGAGCAGGTCGTCGATGCTGCGGCGAAGATGCTCGAAGCCGACTCGGCCGACATCGAGATCGTCGACGGCAACATCCACGTGGCCGGTGTTCCCGCCCGCGGCATCACGTACGCCGAACTCGCCGCCGACGTCACCGGAAGCGCGGGTGGGTCGACCAACGCGTTCGAAGCGACCCGCGGCTACAAGGGCAAGGGCGACGGCGGCTGGTCGGTCGCTACACACGCGTGCATCGTCGATGTCGACCTCGACACGGGCAAGGTCACGTTCCCGCGTTACCTGGTGGTCGAGGACTGCGGGCCGATCATCAACCCGGCGATCGTCGACGGTCAGGTCCGCGGCGGCGTCGCGCAGGGAATCGGTGCGGTGCTCTACGAGAAAGCGACCTACGACGAGGACGCCAACCTCCAATCGGCGACGTACATGGACTACCTGATCCCGACGGCGATGGAGATCCCCGAGATCGAGGTGCACCACATGGAGACACTGTCGCCGGGCGGCGAGAACGACTTCCGTGGCGTCGGCGAGGGCGGCATGATCGGCGCACCCGCCGCGATCACCAACGCGATCGAGAACGCCCTCGGTCCGACCGCTCGGATCACGTCGCAGTATCTGCCGCCGAGCACGATCCTCGAACTCGCGGGAGTGATCCCCCGCGAGTGACCGACAACTGGTGCCAGGCACCAGTTGTCCGTCAGGCTGTCGATCCGCCGTCGACGACCAGGATGTGGCCGCTCACGAATTCGGCGAGGTCACTGACGAGGAACAATGCGGCGCGTGCGATGTGGTCGGGCTGACCGGCGATGCCGACCGGGTTCGCCGCGATCTGCTTGTCGATGTCGAGTCCGCCTGCCCGCAGCGGTTCCAGTTGTTCCTGGACACCGGGCGTGTCGATGATCCCGGGGGCGATCGCGTTCACCCGGATACCGCGCGGGCCGAGTTCGTGCGCGAACGCGTGCGTCAACGCCACGACACCGGCCTTCGACGCGCTGTAGGCGGAGATGTTCGCTCCTCCGCGCAACGCAGCGATCGATGCGAGGTTGACGATCGAGCCGCCGCCGCTCATCCGGTTCGCCGCCTCCCGCGAAACGCTGTACTGGGCACGGACGTTCACGTCGAGCATGTGGTGGACGAACTCATCGGTCGCTTCGAGCATCGGTCCCGTCGTCGGGAAGATCCCGGCGTTGTTGACGACGATGTCGATCGGCTTGTCGGTCGAAGCGACATCGAGCGCCGCCTGCACGGCGACCGTGTCGGTGACGTCGCACACGACGCCGCGTGCTCCGAAGGCTTCGGCCAGGCCCGACACGTCGGGGTCCAGATCGCCGACGGTGACCGTCGCACCCGCCTCGATCAGCCGCCGCGCGATCGCGGCGCCGATCCCTTTCGCTCCACCGGTGACGAAGGCGGTGCGACCGCCGAGGTCGATCAGTTCGGACAGCGTGGTGTCGGGAGCAGCCATGCCGCGACACTACGAATCCGTCGCGTCGCTCTGCGTGTCAGACGCGCGGCCCCGCACTGGAATGATGGTGGAATGACGATCGACATCCAGCCCAGCGGACAGGCCTGCGGAGCGAGCGTGCGCGGCGTCGACCTCCGCTCTCTCGACGACGACACGACCGCCGCGATCCGATCGGCGTGGCTCGAGCACAAGGTGCTCGCATTTCCCGACCAGTCGCTGAGCGACGACGACCTCGAGGCGTTCACGCTGCGGTTCGGTCCGTTCGGCGACGACCCGTTCTTCGCGTCGATCGACGGGCACCCGCACATCGCCGCGATCCGGCGAACCGCCGACGAGACCTCATCGCTGTTCGCCGAGAACTGGCACGCCGATTGGAGCTTCCAGGAGTTCCCGCCGGACGGAACCTGTCTGTACTCGAAGGTCATTCCACCGGTGGGCGGCGACACGCTCTACACGAATCAGCAGGCCGCGCTGGAGGCGATGCCCACCGACCTCCGAGCACGCATCGAGGGGCTCCGGGCGGTCCACTCCGCCCGCGGCGGATACGCACCCGACGGCGCCTACGGCGACGACGATGACGGCCGATCGATGCAGATCCGACCGAGTGCCGACGCGTACGCCACCCAGATCCACCCGCTCATCCGCACCCACCCCGAGACCGGAGCCGAGACGTTGTACTCGACGATCGGCTACATCATCGGGATCGACGGAATGGACGACGACGAGGCGCGCGAGCTGCTCGGCGAGCTGTACCAGTGGCAGATCCGCGACGAGTTCCAGTACCGCCACGTGTGGGAGCCGGACATGCTCGTGATGTGGGACAACCGCTGCGCTCTCCACCGCGCGACGGGTGGGTACGAAGGCCACGAACGCCTCCTGCACCGCACCACCATCGGCTTCAACGCCGCAGTCCGAGCGGCCTGACGTCCGCTTCGCTGCCGGGCCGCACCCTCCGTCAGACTCACACGATGGAATCCGCGCCGCGCACCGCGCCCGAACTGTTCGACCTCGATGGCCACGTCGCCGTGATCACCGGTGGCGGCCGCGGGATCGGCGAAGGGATCGCGACCGCCTTCGCCGAATCCGGTGCGGCCGTCGTCGTCGCCGCCCGGCGAACCGAGGAGATCGAACGCGTCGCGCGGGAGATCCGCGACGCCGGCGGCCGGGCGATCGCGGTCACCACCGACGTCACCGACGACAAGGCCGTCGACGCCCTCGCCCGAGCGGCCATCGACGAGTTCGGCTCGCTCACCATCTGGGTCAACAACGCCGGCGGTTCACCCATGCGGATGCCACTCAAGGAGCTCCCACGCGAGGAGTGGGACCGGACGATCGCACTCAACCTGACCGCCGTGTACGTCGGTTCGATGACGGCTGCCAAGTACATCGACCGGGGCTCGATCATCAATATCTCCTCGGGTGCCGGAACGGGCCCGGTCCCGGGAAGCGCGCACTACGGAGCCGCCAAGGCGGCAACCAACTCGCTCACGTGGACGCTGTCGGCCGAACTCGCCCCGGACATCCGGGTGAACGGTGTCGCCCCCGGCGCGATCCCGACCGAGGTGATGCTGACCGCGGTCGGCAAGACCGAGGATCAACTCGACTCGCTGCTCGACGAGTGGAACATTCCGCTCGGGCGGCTCGGAACCCCGCAGGACATCGGTGCCGCCTGCGTCTATCTCGCTTCCGACGCGGCGAGTTGGATGAGTGGAGAGATCCTCCGCGTCGGAGGAGGAGCCAAGCCGCGATGAGCGCCAGCAACGACCAGAAGCCCGGTGGCGACGCCGTGTACACCGACAGCTACGAGGACGTCTCGATGTTCACGCTGTCGGGTGACCGCGAACAGACGCTGCTCGACAAGCAGACCGAATGCACGTTCATGTGGACGACCTCCTCCGGCGATCCGGTCGGCGTGATCATGAACTTCGTCTACACCGACGGGGCGTTCTGGCTCACGTGTACACGTCGGCGCAAGCGGGTTCCGGCGATCGAGGTGCGACCGCGCGTCGCGATCGCGATCTCGAGCCGCGGCACGAAGATCGGGATCAGCCAGGCGGTCACCTACAAGGGTGACTCCGTCGTGCTCGACGACGCCGACACGCTGGCGTGGTTCTACCCCGTGCTCGCGGCGAAGGTCCGACCCGGCGACGAGTCGGCACAGGCGGCATTCGTGTCGCATCTCGATTCACCGGGACGGGTCGTCATCAAGATCACGCCGGACACCCGGATCGGGTTCGACTCCGAGGCGTTGTTCGCGAACTCCCCCGCCGGAGCCACCACCACCGAAGTCTGAGCTCGACCCATGCGGGTGTGGTCAGGGGCTGGATGCCGCCCAATGGATGGCGTTATGGATGATGCGGCGGTAGTTGGCGTCGGCATACGTCTCGGGGCCGTCACCGAACTGGATGTACGCGATGCGTGACGGACCCTCCTGGCGGGTCCACGCCACCAGGTCACTGCCGGGCGGGTGGTTCCATCCCTCGTTCGAGTAGCGCGTGCCGCGCACGGCGAGGTCGGCGGAGTAGAACCCGTCGTCGACGAACCGGTGACGACTGCGCATCAACGGCGTCACGTTCGCCTCGTCGACCGGAAACAGGTACACCTCGTCGGTGATCTCGAACGACGGGTCGACGCCCGCGCTGATCGGGTGGTCGGGGTCGAGGACATCGACGGTGTGGGTGACGTCGTGGCGGTACCCGGAGTCGGGCAGATCGATGCCGTCCCAGCGGGCGGGCGTGTAGTGGAATCGTCCACCGATGATCTCGCCGTAACGCGTCGACGCGGGCCACCCGGCGACCGCATGGTGCAGGAAAACCATCCCCTTCCCGCGGGCGAGCAGGGCATCGAGATCCTCGATGTACCCCTCCGGCGGATCGGCCGTGCCGGCCGGTCCACCGCTGCCGTCGAACACGACACCGGGCATGTCGTACATCACGAACGCGTCGAACTCGGCGGCGCGTTCAGGACGGACGAGATCGAGCGCCTCGGGATGTTCGACGTCTACCCATTCGACGTCGTCGAAGGAGTCGAACACGGCGAAGAAGGCGTCGGCGTCGAACGGGTGCCCCTTGGTGACGACCGCGATGCGCGTCATCTCACTCGGCCGGCGGGGCGTAATGGACGCCCGGGATTCCGGCGCTCATCGCCTCGTACCAGTCGGGACGGGGGACGACTCCGGGGTAGCCCTCGCCGATCCGTGGCGTGGTGTCGGCGTTCCACGCCTGGTGGATCGGCGGGATCTGGTAGTAGCCGTTCGCTGCGTTGGTCCCGCCATCGACGTTGAGGTCGTGGCCGGTGATGTAGGACGCTGCGTCGGATGCCAGGAACATCACGGGGTCGACGATCTCGTCGAGTTCGCCGATCCGCCGCATCGGCGTGCGCGACGCGATCCACTTGTCCATCCCCATGCCCTCGATCGCGGGACGCACCATCTCGGTGACGATGAATCCGGGCGACACCGAATTCACCCGGACACCCCGGTCGGCCCACTCGCAGCCGAGCTGCAGCGTGACGTTGCGCAGCGCGCCCTTGGCCGCGGTGTAGGCGATGATGTTCAGCTCGTTCGCGCCGTGGCCCATGATCGAGCAGATGTTGACGACCGAGCCGCCACCGGTTTCGAGCATGTGCTTGCCGACGTCGCGGAGGTACATGAACGCCCCGTTCAGGTCGACCGACATGATCCAGTTCCACGTCTCCATGTCGAACTGCTCGGGTGCAACGCCGCGCATGTCGCTGACACCGGCGTTGTTGATCAACGCATCGATCTTTCCGTGCTCCTCGATGCCGGTGGAGACCACGCGGGCCACGTCAGCCTCGACCGACACGTCACCGGGGACGACGGTCACCTTGCCTCCCGATTCGCGACACACGGCCGCCACGCCCTCGAGCAGATCCTCGGAGCGTGCCGTCAGGATCAGGTCGGCGCCCGCCTGGGCGAAGCCGTGGGCGAATCCCTCCCCGAGTCCCATCGACGCTCCGGTGATCAGCACGGTCTTGCCGCTGAAGTCCTGTGTGTTTCCCATGTTCATCCCGCCATTTCGTTCATGTAGTCGTGGTAGTAGGTCAATCTGCCGTTCGACACCCGATAGATGCCGACGCCTTCTCGCTCGCCTTTGCTGGTGGTCGCAGCCCAACGCGCCCATGCGGTCTCGTCGTCGCCCGATAGCTCCACGAGTCGGAACGATGCACCCGCCTTCTTCATCTCCGTGTTCATCATCTGCATGAACCCGGCGATGGCTTCACCGCCGACGAAGGTGCCGTAGACCGGATCGACCAGGCGCGCGTCGTCCGCGAACAGCGGGGCCAACGCCGCGTAGTCGCCCTCGTCCTGGATCTCCCAGAATCTCTTGATGGTGTCGTACGCGTCGCCGGCCATGGCGTGACCGTAGACGTGTCGACCGGGCGCGGCCGATGCGGAACGCTCCGACTGGGCAAGCGCCCGGCGCGATCTGCTCAACTGGACCCATGAGCCGCGAAACCTTGGTTGAACTCAACCGCCGAACGGTGTCGCACGCACGCGCCGGCACCGTCCCACAGGCACCCGACATCGGTCGGGTTCCCGCCACGAACTACTACGACCACGACCGGTGGGAACTCGAGATGGACCGCGTGTTCCGACGAACGCCGCTCGTCCTCGGCTTCTCGGCGGAGTTCCGCGAACCGAATTCGTACAAGGCGATGGAGGTCGCCGGCATGCCCGTCCTGATGGTGCGCGGTGCGGATGGCGAGTTGCGCGCATTCGTCAACATGTGCAGCCATCGAGGCGCCCAGCTCGTGGAACCCGGCAGCGGCACGTCGCGCCGCTTCACCTGTCCGTACCACGCCTGGAACTACGACACCGCCGGTCAGCTGGTCGGCATCCTCGACCGCGACACGTTCGGTGACGTCGACGTCGACTGCAACGGGCTCACCCCGCTGCCGTGTGCGGAACGATCGGGCATCGTGTTCGTAACCCTCCAGCCCGGCGGCACGATGGACATCGATGCGCACCTGTGCGGGTACGGCGAGATGCTCGATCACCTCGACATCGCCGACACGTGGTTCGTCGGATCACAGACCGCCGATGGACCCAACTGGAAGGTCGCCTACGACGGCTATCTCGACTTCTACCACCTGCCGATCCTGCACAAGGACACGTTCGGACCCGACTACGCCAACACCGCGATCTACGACGCGTGGGGTCCGCACCAGCGCGTCACGTCCCCTGACCATCGGATGCTCGCGATCGGTGAGCTCGACGAGTCCGAGTGGACCGATCGGCATCTGACGAGCGGGATCTGGACGATCTTCCCGCACGTGTCGATCGCCGGTTTCGACGTGCGCCTCGACGGCGTCGAGGGTGGCGGCCGGATGTACATGATCTCCACGCTGTATCCCGGCGCGACGCCCGACACCTCGATCACGTACCAGAACTTCCTGGCGACGTTCGAGCCGACCGAGGAGTTCACCGAGGCGATCGCCGCACAGCGCGAGTTCCTGCTGCGTGTCGTCGTCGACGAGGACTACTTCACCGGCAAGCGGATCCAACGCGCGCTGAAGACCGGAGCGAAATCCCACGTGATGTTCGGCCGCAACGAGGCCGGCGGACAACGCTTCCACGGCTGGGTCGATCAGATCGTCGACGCCGACGACGACGACGACTTCGCCAAGCTGTTCGCCAACGCCACCACCGAGTTTCAACCGTAACCGCACATCGGTGCCTGGCACCGATGTGCGTGTTCAGGTCGAGCGTTCGGGTGGGAGGAACTGGCCGGTGTTGGCCGAGATGCCGCCGTCGGCATTGATCACCGCTCCGGTCACAGCTGCGGCCTCCGGGCTGACCAGGAACCCGAACACCGCCGCCACCTCGTCGGCGGTCGCCCACTTCTGGCGGGCGGTCCGACGACGGAGCGCCTCGAACGCGGCAGGTGCGTCCTGGAGTCGTTCGGTCATCCCGGTGATCGTCGGGCCCGGGCACACGACGTTGACCCGGATGTCCTCGGCGCCGAGATCGAGTGCTGCCGAGCGGGCGAGGTTGATCACCGCGGCCTTCGTCGCGTTGTAGGCCCACATCCCCGGATCGCCGCGCTGCCCCGAGGTCGAGGCCGTGATCGCCACCGCTCCGCCGCCGCGCTCGCGGAACGCGGGCAATGCCGCACGGATCCCGAGTGCCACGGCGCGCACGTTGACGTCGACTGCGCGGTCGAACTGGTTCATCTCGAGCATCTCGATCGATCCGCTCACCGCCACGCCGGCATTGAGGACCACAGCGTCGAGTCCCCCGAACGACTCGTCCGCCAGACTGACCAGTACCTCGTTCGCGTCGGCGTGCGTGACGTCGACGGCGGCCGCGGCGATCCGTTTCACATCCACCCGCTCGGCGTCACGACACCACGCGAGTCGATCGTCGGACAGGTCTGCCGCTACGACCGACCCACCCTCGCGCACCAACAGTTCGGCGACCGCGCGCCCGATCCCCGATCCCGCCCCGGTGACGATCGCGACGCGCCCCGCGTGGCGCCCCGACGGTGTTTCCCCGTTCGATCCCGGTTCGTTCGACATCACCTCATCATGACGATCGACCGCGACCGTAGGCGAAGCGTGACCGCCGACTCGGCCACCGCCGCAAGCGTGTGGAAGCGTTGCCACATGACCGAAACGATCACCGGAACCGACCGGTCCGCCGGCATCAGCTTCACCGAACTCCTCGACGAGGACACCGGACCCGTCGACGCGATCCTCCGCGACGAGAGCCGCATCGGACTGCGTGAGGGCAACACGCGGATCCCGGCCTGGTACTACACCTCTTCGGAGTTCCACGCGCTCGAGGTCGAGAAGCTCTGGAGCCGCGTCTGGCAGCTCGCCTGCCTGGAAGACGAGATCCCGAACGTCGGCGACTACCACGTCTACGAGATCGCCGACATGTCGTTCCTGATCGTGCGCACCGAGGACGGCATCAAGGCCTTCCGCAACGCGTGCCTCCACCGCGGGCGGTTGCTCCGCGAGACCCACGGCAAGGGCGCGCGCAACCTGCGTTGTGCGTTCCACGGTTGGGCATGGAACCTCGACGGCTCGATGAAGGAGATCCCGTGCGAGTGGGACTTCCCGAGCGTTCGCAAAGAGGACTACGAACTCCCCGAGGCCCTCGTCGACACGTGGCAGGGCTTCGTGTACATCAACCCCGACCGCGACGCCACGCCGCTCGCCGACTTCCTCGGCAACCTCGGTGACCACTTCGCGAAGTGCTCGTTCGACCGGCGCTACAAATCGGCCCACGTCGAGAAGATCATGCGGGTCAACTGGAAGGCCTGCCAGGAAGCGTTCATGGAGAGCTACCACGTCGTGGCGACGCACCCCACGCTGATGGAGGACCTCGGCGACGCGAACTCGCGGTACGACACCTACGAGAACTTCTCCCGCGCGATCTCCCCGCACGCCGTCGGGAGCCCCCATCTCGAGGGGATGACGAAGTACGAACGGCTCGAGGACGGCAAGCAGTTCGCGCGGTACCGCCACCCGATGAACGGTCACATCTACGAGCGCGCCGAACTCGCGGATGGTCGGACCGGCGTCTGCATCATCGACCTCGACGGGAACGAGAGCCACTTCGACGAGGAGGCCACCTGGATCGACGGACCGATCCTGCAGGGCGACCCGCACCTCTGCAAGTGGATCGGCGGCCCGACTCCCGAAGCGTTCCTGGACGCTCCGCTGATGCTCGCCGACCCCCCGGACGGCATCGAGACACCCGCCCAGGTCCGTGCCTGGATCGCAGCGCAACGCCGCGATGCCGCCCGAGCGAGCATCGGCGACAACATCGACCCCGACGACTTCAGCGACGCCGAGGTGCTCGACGCGATGTACTACTCGGTCTTCCCGAACTGGTCGCCCTGGGGCGTGTTCAACGCGCTCTTCTACCGGTGGCGCCCGAACGGCAACAATCCCGACGAGTGCATCTTCGAGGTGATGATGTTCCCGGTCGCGCCCGATCCGGACAACAAGCCCGAGCCGGCGAAGGTCCGACATCTCGGACCTGACGACGACTGGACGCTCGCCACCGAACTCGGCCCGGCCGCCAAGATCTTCCAGCAGGACTCGATCAACCTTCCGCATGTGCAGACGGGGCTGAAGGCTCAAGAGCAGCAGGAGGTCGTCTTCGCCAACTACAACGAGACGAAGATCCGCCACTTCTGGGAGAACATGTTCCGGTGGCTCGAGATCGGCGAGACCAACGTCAGCGTCACCGCGCGGGACTCCTGAATCGATGACCCGTCGATGACCATCGGCGCGCCGGTCCAGATCGCGTACGCCACCGACGACGTGCATGCGGCCGCCCGCCGGTGGGTGCAGCACGGGGTCGGCCCATTCTTCGTCCTCGAACACATCGCGCTCGCCGACGCCGAGGTCGACGGCATCCCATCCGAGTTCGACCACTCATCGGCATACGGCCAGTGGGGCCCGGTGATGGTCGAACTGATCTGTCAGCACGGCGCCGGGCCCGACCCGGTCGTCGGTACGTCGGGCGTCCATCACGTGGCCTCATTCGTCGATGACCTGGACACGGCGAGCGCGCAGCTCAGCGCCGACGGCTTCGAGCGTCGGCTGTTCGCTCACACGGCGGGCGGCCAGGGCTTCGCGTTCCACGATGCTCGATCGACACTCGGCCACCTGCTCGAGATCTACGAACAGACCGCGGGCCTGACCCGCTTCTATTCGATGGTGCGCGACGCCGCCGTCGATTGGGACGGCACCGACCCGATCCGCGTGCTCTGAGCGTTACGTAACGGGTCAGACCCGTTACGTAACGGGTCAGCGGGGGACGTCTTTCCAGGGGCCGCTGTCGGCGCGGGGTTCGCGGGGCAGGCCGAGTACGCGTTCACCGATGATGTTCCGCTGGACCTCGTCGGACCCGCCGGCGATGCGGTACCCGGGTGCGCCGAGCACGTGCTCGCCCCACCCGAAGGTCCCCCATTCACCGGTGTCGGCAATCAGCTTCGGACCCAGCACGGCAGCGACCGTCTCGGTCATCGTGCGCATACCTTCGGTCCACAACAGCTTGCCGAGTGAGCCCTCGGGGCCGGGTGTTCCCGACTTGGCGAGATCGGCGGCTCGACGATTCGTGAGCGACTCGATTCGCCCGTGGATGTACTGCTGCACCAGCCGATCGCGCACGACCGGCTCGTCGATCGTGCCGGTGTACTCGGCGGTGGCGAGCAGCTTCGCCCAGTTGCCACCCGAACTCGAACCGTCCCCACCCGAATCGGAGTGGTCGCGCTCGAAACCGAGTGTCGTCATCGCGACGAGCCAACCCGCGCCGACGTCTCCGATCCGGAGGTCGTCGGAGATCCGCACGTCGGTGAAGAAGACCTCGCAGAACGACGATCCGCCGCTCATCTGGGTGATCGGCCGCACCTCGACGCCCGGCGCGTCGATCGGCAGCATGAACGCGGTGAGGCCCTTGTGCTTGACGACGTCGGGGTCGGTGCGTGCGATCAGCTCACCCCACTGGCTGAACTGGGCGCCCGAACTCCAGACCTTCTGACCGTTGATCACCCATTCGTCGCCGTCGCGTTCCGCGCGGCACGAGAGTCCGGCGAGATCCGAGCCCGCGCCCGGCTCGCTGAACAGTTGGCACGCGAGCGTGTCGGTGCTCAACAGGTCGCCCACGAACTGCTCCTTCAACTTGTCGGATCCCATCGTCTCGATCGTCGGAGCGATCAGACCCGTGGTGACGCCGACCAGTTCGTGACGCCCCGGCGACGCGTACTCGCGTTCGAGGCGGCCGTACGCGCGGGCATGCTGACGGCTGAGGCCGAGACCGCCCAGCTCGGGTGAACGGGTGATCGCGTGGTAGCCGCGAGTGGCCTTCAGCTTGATCCAGTCGGAGATACCGGCGATGTACGCGGCCTCCTCCTCGAATGTCATGTTGTGGAAGATGGCGACGTCGAACTCGCCTTCACCCCAGACGAAGTCGCCCCCGCGATCGGTGCGCTTCTCTGCATTCTCGTCGAGCCAGGCACGAGCGTCGGCGATGAAGTCGTCGACGCTGATGTCGGGGTCGACGAGTGGTCGTTCCTGCGTGTCGGTCACGGCCACGAGGATACTGAAGCTTCGTTCGGGAATTCTCAGCGGCGCACACAAGCCACCGAGATTCCAACGCGTCGGCCCTGCGGACAGCTACCGTCCACAGCCATGATCGACGAGGACGTGAGTTCGATCCCATCCGACGAAGCCATCGACATCGACGTGCCCCTCCGCGCTCGGCACGGTGCGACCCTGCGCCTCCTGGTCGCTTCGCTCGGCGCGGACGCCGGATTCTCGATCGACGAGATCGACGACCTCAAGCTCGCCGTGTCCGAGGTGTTCAACGTGCTCATCGACTCCGCGCCGAGCGACGGAACCCATCGCGCCCGGATGCGGTTACTGGTCGACGAATCGATGTTCGTCATCCAGTTCCGGACCGACCAGTCCGTCGGTGCGCCCGAGCTGGATCCACTGGCGGAGACGATCCTGTCGTCGGTGACCGACGAGTACCACCTCGACGGCGACGGCGTCCGGCTCGTGAAGCGTGCCGTCGAGACCTCCCGCTGACGTTTCCGGGCCGACTCCAGCCACCGATCTCCAGCCACCGATGACCCTCCAGCCATGACCGCCGATCTCGACGACCTCGAACTCTTCCGTGAGTACACCGCATCGGGCAGCCGCTCGATGCGCAATCAGCTCGTCGAACGGCACATGGGCCTGGCCGCGCACATCGCGCAACGGTACGGACGCAGCGGTCGTCCCGACGACGATCTCCGCCAGGTCGCGATGCTCGGCCTCGTCAAGGCGGTCGATCGCTTCGACCCGGAGTACGGCGCGTCGTTCTCGGCGTTCGCTGGACGCACGATCGAAGGTGAGCTCAAGCGTCACTTCCGCGACAAGTCGTGGACGATCAAGGTGCCCCGCAGCGCGAAGGAACTGCACCTGCTCGTCCGCCGCGCCGCCGGCGAGCTCGAGCAGCGCGACGGTTCATCGCCGACCGTCGACGAACTCGCGTCGTATCTCGAGATCGACCGGGACGACGTGCTGCGCGGGCTCTCGGCGACCGCCGCGTCATCGGTCGGCACGATCGACACGGGGATGGACGGGGACGACACCGGCACCGACCGACAGTCGGCCCTCGCGTCCGACGACCAGGCGTTCGAACACTCCGAGAACCAGCAGATCATCGCCGACCTGTTGACCGAGCTCGAGCCTCGCGAGCGCGAGATCGTCCGGCTCCGGTTCTTCGAGGAGAAATCGCAGCAGGAGATCGCAGATCTGGTCGGCGTCTCGCAGATGCACGTGAGCCGGCTGCTCAAGCGCTCGTTCGAGTTGATGCGCGAGGCGATGCTCGCCGATCCGCGCTCGCCGGTCACCGACGCCTGACTCCGGGTCCACCGGCCGGCGGCGTCGTCCCGGCCGGGTTTGAGTCGTCGATCAGCGGGTATGTCCGGCTTCATGACGAACAACACGATCACCCGCACCACCGTCCCCGCGCTCGACACCAGCGCCGCCGACGAAGCGATCGTCGTGATGCAGGCGCGTCTGGCATCGCTGATCGATCTCCAGCTGACGCTGAAGCACATCCACTGGAACGTCGTCGGGATGAACTTCATCGCCGTTCACGAGATGCTCGATCCACAGGTCGACGCCGTCCGCGCGATGTCCGACGCCGTCGCCGAGCGCATCGCCACGTTGGGTGGCCAGCCGCGGGGCACCCCGGGCGCCGTCGCCTCCTCACGCACATGGGGCGACTATGGACTCGACCGGGCACCGACCGTCCAGCACCTGGTCGAGCTCGACAAGGTCTACGACGGCGTCGCCGGCGACCACCGCGCCGCGATCGCGACGCTCGGCGAACTCGACCCGGTCAGTGAGGACCTCTTCATCGGCCAGCTCGCCCAGCTCGAACTGTTCCAGTGGTTCGTCCGGGCGCACCTCAAGGACTCCGACGGCGACATCATGCATCGCCGCACCGACGGCTGAGCACCCTGCACCCGCGCCCGACGCGTCCGGAGCCGCAGCGTTCGGGCCGTAGGCTGCGGCGTGCCCTCCGCGGTCGAAATCGAGTTGCAGGCCGAGCTCTCCCGCCTCCGCGCGGCCCTGCGACGCGAGCGACGTGCCCGCACCCATCGACTCGAGATCAACCGCCTCGCGGCGATCACCAGTGGTCAGATCACCCGCCGCGGCGTGGCCGAGGTGATCGCCGGAGGCGCGAGTGAGATCTTCGACGCAGGATGGGTGATGGTCGGGTACCTCGGCGACGACGACATCGTCCAGTTCGTCCACGGGCCGGCGGTCCCAGAACCCATCCGCGCCGACTGGAACGACGTCCCCCTCGACGTGGCGGTCCCGATGTGCGACGTGTTGCGCGGCGACGTCGAGCGATGTGCACTCACGTCGCGCGACGACTTCGCACCATGGCCGATCCTCGTGGCCGAGGCCGACCGTGCCCAGATATCGAGCTTCGTGGCCGAGTCGATCTCCGGCGAGGATCAGCCCTCGGCCGTGATCGGTCTGGGATGGGCCGATGAACACGAGATGGACGAAGGTGAGCGCGCGCTTCTCGACGAGCTCGTCGAGATTGCCGGCCTCGCATTCCGTCGAGCGGTCAAGACCGAGAACGACCGCGAGATTGCGTCGACGCTCCAGTCCTGGCTGCTGCCGCAATCGCTTCCCGACGTCGACGGATTGTCTGTCTCGACCATCTACGAACCCGGCAAGGACGAACTGGAGGTCGGCGGCGACTGGTTCGACGTGGTCGTCGTCGACGATCGACGCACGGCGGTCGTCGTCGGCGACGTCGTGGGCCACGACGTTCGAGCAGCGGCCGAGATGGGCCAGATCCGCCACGTCCTGTCGAGCAACCTCGCTCGATCCGGGGATGCCGCCGAGAGCCTCGCGCTCACCGATCGTTACTTCCACGGCCGCGAGTCCAACACGATGGCGACAGCGCTCGTGATGGTCTTCGCCGTCGAGCAGAAGACGCTGGAGATCGCGTCGGCCGGCCACCTTCCTCCGATCGTCGTCGAGCCGGGAACCACCGCGCGGACCCTCGACTGCGGCCTCGGCCCCCCGATCGGGAGTGGCCTCGGCGGATACGGGTCGGTGACGCGGAGCTTCGAGCCGAGCGCCGTCGTCATCGGATTCACCGATGGCATGGTCGAACGGCGAGAGACCCCGATCGATCGCTGCATCTCGGAGTTCTGCCGCATGGTCGATCAGATCCTGTCGACGAGTTCGGGTCCGAACTCGGTGCGGGATCTGACAGCAGCCGTGCGCGCGAGAGCACAGCGATCGGCCGAGAACGACGACGCAGCGGCCGTGATCGTCCAAGCACATTGACCAGACACGCCCGTGTCGGCTCTGACCAAGTACATTTGGATCGGATATGTCCGATGCGCTCTCCCGACTCACCATCTCGGTGCAGGACTCCGTCGTCGTCGTCGCGGGCGACATCGATGCCCACACCTGCCCCGAGCTGACTGCCGCCCTCGACCCGCTCCCGGGAACGGGGGAGGTACGCGTCGACACGTCGGCGGTGGGATTCATCGATTCGAGCGGGCTCCGGGTACTGATCAGCGCCCATCAAGCCGCCGAAGCCGCCGAACGCCGCCTGGTGATCGATCAGCCGAGCAGCGCGGTCGTCCGACTGATCGAGGTCAGCGGCCTCAGTGGTCACCTCCATGTCGTGGAGGCCGGGTAGTCCGCTCGAACCGAGGTTTGCCGGACCGATCCACGGGAATACTTGACGACATGAACGAGTTGGTGGGCACGACGCAGGGTGGGCACGAGCTCACCGTGGCGTCCGACCCCGCCATGATCGCGACGCTCCGACACCGAGTCGGCACGCTCGTCCGCGACTCTGGAGCCCCCGACGGCGTGGTCGACGATCTCGAGCTCGCCGTGAGCGAACTCGCGACGAACGTCGTACAACACAGCGATTCGCCCACGATCAGAATGGTGCTACACCGCGAGCCGTCCGCGTGGATCCTGGTCGTCGACGACGCTGACGGCTTGGACGAATTGGACCCCTCGACCGTTCCCGACCCCGAGGCGCTCACCGGACGTGGCCTGTTCATCGTCCAGGCGATCATGGACGACGTGCAGATCGTCGACGATGCGGTCGGACGTCGCGTGCGCTGCGCCAAACGCATCCGCTGACCGAGTCCCGGCGCCGGCGGGGTTTGCTTCGCGACGGAGCGGGAACGCTGGAGCCCATGAACATTCCCTCCAGCTCCACCATCACCAGCACCGTTTCCGATGCTGTCGATTCGATTCCGGTCGAGCGTCTCGGTGACATCGATCTCCCGGACCTTTCCGCCCTCGACGACGTGCTGTCCACCACGACGGACTTCGTGACCGAGTCCGCTGTCGTGATCGGCGCGACGGGTGGTCGAATCGC
>NZ_JBAVYV010000084.1:0-16057 GCF_049588435.1 Ilumatobacter sp. | reverse complement strand
GCCGTCATGCAGACCGGCAAGCCGCTCGTGATCATCGCCGAGGACATCGACGGCGAAGCACTCGCCACCCTCGTGGTGAACAAGATCCGTGGCACGTTCAACGCCGCGGCCGTCAAGGCCCCCGGCTTCGGCGACCGTCGCAAGGCGATGCTGCAGGACATGGCCGTCCTCACCGGTGGTCAGGTCATCAGCGAAGAAGTCGGCCTCAAGCTCGACAACGTCACGCTCGACCTGCTCGGCACCGCCAAGCGCGTCGTGATCACCAAGGACAACACCACGATCGTGGATGGCGGCGGCGAGAGCTCCGACATCGAGGGTCGCGTCAACCAGATCAAGGCCGAGATCGAGAACACCGACTCCGACTGGGATCGTGAGAAGCTCCAGGAGCGTCTCGCGAAGCTGGCCGGCGGCGTTGCGCTGATCAAGGTCGGAGCCGCCACCGAGGTGGAGCTCAAGGAGAAGAAGCACCGCATCGAAGACGCCGTGTCATCGGTCCGTGCAGCCATCGAGGAAGGCGTGGTCGCCGGTGGCGGCACCGCCCTCATCCGTGCCCGCAAGGACGTGCAGAAGGTCGTCGACTCGCTGGAAGGCGACGAGCAGACCGGTGCCAAGACCGTCTGGGCAGCGCTGCTCGCCCCGGGCATCAACATCGCCGACAACGCCGGCCTCGAGGGATCCCTTGTCGTCCGTGACGTCGAAGCTGCTGAAGGCTCGATGGGCATGAACGCCGCGACCGGCGAGATGATGGACCTGCTCGCTGCAGGCATCATCGACCCGGCCAAGGTGACCCGTGCGGGTCTCCAGAACGCTGCGTCGATCGCTGCGATGGTGCTCACCACCGAGTGCCTCGTTGCCGACGAGCCCGACGACGACGCCGGCATGGGCGGAATGCCCGGCGGCGGCATGGGTGGCATGGGCGGCATGATGTGATCAGGGCGTAGCCCTGCGAACACCGCTCAGCCTCTGGCTGAATCGCACGATGCCCCGGAGGAGACTCCGGGGCATCGTCGCGTCCGAACCCGTCCGGATCGGCGGACCGCTGCGGTTCTCGACCCTGTTGCGTCTCAGCAGGTGAGACAGAACGGGGTCGAGAAGGCAGAAGGAACGAGCGATCTGGTTCGCTGCGGTCAAACCACGTCAGCTCGTCGAGAGCAGGAGTTCTTCGAGGCCGCGGATGACGAATGTCGGGTGGTAGCGGGGTTCGTCGACGAGCGACAATCCCGGGAACCGTCGGACGATGTTCTCGAGCGACGTGGCGAGTTCGAGTCGGGCCAACGGCGCTCCGATGCAGAAGTGGATGCCGCCGCCGAAGCCGATGTGCGACGCATCGTTGCGGCCGATGTCGAAGCGATCGGGATCGTCGAAGCGCCGCGGGTCCCGCTGTGCCGACCCGAACAGCATCGCGACCTCCTCGCCGAGCGCAATCTGCTGACCGGCGATCTCGACTCCCTCGTCGAGGACCCAACGCTCGAACATCTGGAGTGGTGAATCCCACCGCAGCAGTTCCTCGATCGCGGCCTTCGCCTCGACCTCGCCGGCCGTCAGGCGCGCCCACTGGTCGGGATGGTGCATGAGGGCTCGGAAACCGTTGCCGAGCGTGTTGACCGTCGCCTCGTGGCCCGCCTCGAGCAGCACCATCGTGGTCGACACGATCTCTGCTTCGGTGAGGGTGTCCCCGTCGTCCTCGACGCGGGCGAGTTGTGATACGAGGAGGCCGTCCGGGTGTTCGCGTTTGTGTCGGATCAGATCGCGGGTGTAGGCGATGAACTCGCCCGCGGCGCGGTCGGCCGTCCGTTTGGTCAAGTCATCGCCGTCCAGTTCGTACATCTTGACGATCGCATGCGACCAGTCGAGCAGCGACTGCGAGTCGCGTACCGGAACGCCGAGCATCGAGCAGATGACCTCGATCGAGAACGGCTGCGCATAGTCGGTGAGCAGGTCGAACGTCCCCCGCTCGGCGCATCGATCGAGCAGTCGGTCCGACGTCGCCCGGATGCCGTCGGCCAGGCCGACCACCGCCCGCGGGGTGAAGACCTTCTGGACGAGGCGACGGAGACGGGTGTGATCGGGTGGTTCCAGCGCCAGCAGTGACCACTGCTCGTGGCTGTGGAACGAGGCCCAGCGGCCATCCGGTTCGGGCCGGCCGAAGTCGGCGTGGCTGAAGCGGTGTGTGTACTCCCGGCCGAGTCGCCGATCGCGCAACGTCGTCGCGACATCGGCGAACCGGGTGATCATCCACTGCCCGGTCGACTCGTTCCAGAAGATCGGGGTGGATTCCCTGATGGCGTTCAGGACGGAATAGGGATCAGCGATGAAGTCGGGATCCGACACGTCGAACCGGACGGACGAACGGTCGGATGCGGCCACCTCGCCGAGGTTAGAGGAGACCACCGGGGACGAGAAGGTCGATACCCTCACCGTGTGGCACAACTCGGACATGGAGCGATGCGCCCGTTCTGGATGCATCAGGTCGTCGAGTACATCATCGGCGCCGTGTTCGTATCCGCCGGCTTCGGGAGCCCGACTCCGATTCTGCCCGCCACCCTCGGCGCCATCGTCATGATCAACGCAGCCATCACGATCGGGCCGGCCTCGGCGTTCCGGCTCGTCCATCGACGGGTCCACCGCATCATCGACCTGTTCGTGATCGGACTGGTCGCCGTCGCGACCGTTCAACCCTGGGTGAACCTCGAGATGAACGCGCGGATCCTGATCGGATTGCTCGGCGTCGTGCTGGCGTTCGTGTGGTGGAACACCGATTTCGCCATGAAGGACGAACGCAAGGCGCGTCGCCGCCGGACTCCGACCGCCGACTCCGAACAGGTCGGACGGTCCGCGGGCCGGTCGGCCGCCGAGACCTACCTGGCAGCGAAGCGGATGAAGAAGGCGGTCATCGACGACCGTCGGAGTGACGAGTCATCTTGACCGACCACGTTCCGGTGCGGCGTCCCGGTGGACGACAGGTCATCCCGCGTCCCGATCGGTCGATCGTCGAATTCGATCCGCCTTGGGACGTCGGGTCGACCTGGAGTGTCGACGAGTTGGTCGCACCTGTACGGATGGAATCGATGCCGGTGCTCCCGCCGTTTCCCGATGCTCGGAACTCGGCCGTGCTGCTGGTGTTGGCCGACGGACCGCAGGGTGCTGAGGTGCTGCTGACACGTCGCTCGATGCAGTTGCGGAACCACCGTGGCGAGATCAGCTTTCCGGGCGGCCGCTGCGATCCGGGGGAGACGCCGATCGAAACGGCACTTCGCGAAGCACACGAGGAGGTCGGCCTCGACGCTCGCCGTCCGACGGTGGTCGGCGAACTCGAACACCTGTCGACGATCGTGTCGAAGAGCTACATCGTTCCCGTCGTAGCGACGCTCGACGAGCGGCTGGACCTGTCGCCCCAGACGTTCGAAGCGGATCGCGTGATGTGGACGCCGATCGCGGAACTGACTCGGCCGGGGACCTACCACCGTGAACGCTGGGGGCTCCCGCCGCTCGATCGGCCGTTGCACTTCTTCGATCTCGACGACGAAACGGTATGGGGAGCGACCGCTCGCATTCTCGTCGACCTCCTCACCCTCCCGCGCGTTACGGAACGGGTCAGACCCGTTACGTAACGGTCAGGCGCCCCAGCCTCCGGAGAAGTCGAAGAACTGGCCGGTCTGGAAGCGGTTGGAGCCGTCGAGCAACACCGAGGTGACGCTGGCCAGCTCGTCCATCGTGCCGAGGCGGCGCATCGGTGTCTGCGCTTCGATCTTGGCGCGGCGTTCGGGATCGTCGGCGCCGGCGGCCTTGATGAATCCCGGGAAGTCCATGAAGTTCGTGCCGACGGCGTTCACCTGTACGCCGTCGCGGGCGTGTTCGAGACCGACGGCGCGCACGATCCCGTTGGCACCGGCGCGCGTGCCGCCGTAGATCGACGTCATCGGATCCGGGCGGCCGCCGGTCGCCGAGGTGAACACGACGATCTGGCCGGAGCCCGCGTCGACCATCGGGGGAAGTGCGGCCTGGAGCGCGTGGAACACCATGTCGAGGTTCGTCCGCTTCACTCGTTCCCACTGTTCGCCGGTCATGTCGAGGAACTTGCCGACGATGATCACCCCGGTCACGAAGCAGGCCGAGTCGAGTCGGCCGAACCGGTCGAGTGCTGCTCGCACCAGCGCCTGGTTCCCCTCGGCCGTGCTGAGGTCCACGTCCGTCACGGTTTCGATCGAGGCGCCGAGTGCCTCCAGTTCGGGGACCTGTTCGTCGAAGGATCGCTCCACTCCGACCATCGACCCGTCGCCGGCGGCTCCCTGCAGCACCAGGTCGTATCCGCGACCCGCCAATGATCGGGCCAGCGCCGGCCCGACGTAGCCGGTGGCCATCGTGATCAGCGCGACGGGACGTGAATTCGAGGTCATCGCCGAAACGTATCAACTGGGGTCTGACCCCAGTTGATACGGGGTCACGCGAGGGATCGGAGGGTCTCCCAGGCGGTTCGGACGTGGTCGGTGCTCGTCGTGCTCGCTCCGACCGAGATCCGCAGGACCGAGCGACCGTCGAGCACCGTGCGCGTGAAGTGCCCGGCATCGCTCGCGTTGCCGGCATCGATCAGGGCATCGGTCGCCGCGTCGCCGTCCCGCACTGCGAGGCAGACGAGGTTCAGCGCGTGTGGCGCGACGATCTCGAAGCGGTCGTCGTCGGCGATCCAGCCCGCGAGCTGCTGGGCGGTCGCGACGTGGCCGCGGATCATCCGTCGGAACTCCTCGATCCCTTCGGTGCGGATCGTGAACCACAGTTTGAGCGCACGGAAGCGTCGACCGAGCGGCACCTGCCAGTCGCGGTAGTCGATGACGGCTCCGGCCTCGGCCGCGGCGGATCGGAGGTACTCGGGCAGGATGCTGAGCGCGCCCAGCAGCGACGAGCGATCCGCCGTCCAGTACGTGGTGCAGTCGAAGTTCACGCCCATCCACTTGTGGGGGTTGGTGGCGTAGGAATCCGCGAACTCGATCCCGTCGTTCACCCAACGGAACTCGGGAGCGAGCGCGGCGATGCCCGCCATTGCACCGTCGACGTGCAGCCACACGCCGTGCTCGCGACAGATCGGCCCGATCTCAGCGGTGGGGTCGAACGCCAGCGACGACGTGGTCCCGTGGTTCGAGTTGACGAAGAACGGGATCAGCCCGTCGACCAGGTCGGCGCGGATCGCGTCCGCCAGCGCGTCGGTCTGCATCGCGAAGTTCTGGTCGTGCGGAAGGACTCGGATGTGCTCGGTTCCGATCCCGGCGATGCGCAGCCCCTTCTCGATGCTCGAGTGCGACTGCGACGTGGTGTACGCGACCAGCTTCGACGTGTCACCGTCGCTGTTCACCGAGCCTCGTGTGGCACGGTACCGGGCGGACAGGATCGCCACGAGCGTCGCTTCGCTCGCCGAGCCCTGGAGCACACCGCCACCGGCTTCGCTGGTCGAGCGGAAGTGCTCGGGCAGTCCGAGCATCTCCTGCATCCAGTCGAGCATCAGCGTCTCGAGTTCGGTGCACGCCGGAGAGGTGACCCAACTCATCCCCTGCACTCCGAGACCGGCCGACATCAACTCGCCGAGAATCGACGGAAACGAGTTGTTCGCGGGGAAATAGGCGAACCAGCGCGGGTGCTGCCAGTTCGTGATCCCCGGAAGGATCACACGGTCCACGTCCGCCATGACGGCGTCGAAGGGCTCCGGGGCCGTTGGTGGATGCTCGGGGAGCGCAGCGCGCACGTCACCGGGATCGACCCGCGCCTGGATCGGACGTTCGTCGATGTCGCCGAGATAGTCGGCGATCCAATCGATCATCTCGTGGCCGTGCCGCCGGAACTCGTCGGGTGTCATCGGGTGGGAGCGTAGGGCATCGTCGGCTCGTGCGAACCGTGACCACGAGCGATTGACTGACGACATGCAGCGCCGCGGCCCGGCTCGCCACCTCCTGGTACTCGTTGCCGCGTTCGTCGTTCTTCTCGGCCCGCTCGCACCGTCGACGGTGTCGGCATCCCCAGCGACCGCGGCTGTGATCGTCACGACGCCGGCCGTGATCGCGGTGGACGCCGCGGGTGCAGGCGATCCACCCCCGGTCACCGTGTCGGACTTCTTCCCCGAGGAGAACAACCTCACCGATTGCCTCGGTCTCGTCGAACGACCGGGCTGCGGAAGTGAAGAACGCGGCGGATGGGCCCAGAACGTGATCTTCGTTCTGCTCGTGCTCGGGCTGGGATTCATCTTCTGGCGAGTGTTCGTCGGCGTGCGCAGGAATCGCGCCGACTGACCGCGACGCGGACGCAGGCGATGTCGCCGATGCCGTCTACGATCGCCCTGGTGAGTCATCCCGACGCCGCCGCCCACACCCCCGTCGAAGCGCACCACGCGGGCGACGACCGTTCGGCAGTGCTCGTGGTCGATTTCGGAGCGCAGTACGCGCAGCTGATCGCACGCCGCGTGCGTGAGTTGCACGTCTTCTCCGAGATCGTCCCGAATCGCATCTCGGCAGCGGAGATCGCCGAGCGGGCGCCGTCGGCGATCATCCTCTCGGGTGGTCCCGCGAGCGTCCACGTCGACGGTGCCCCGCAGCTCGATCCGGCGATCTTCGACCTCGGGATCCCGATCCTCGGGATCTGCTACGGAGCACAGTTGATCGCTCAGCAACTCGGTGGTGTCGTGGGTCGCGGCATGGCCGGCGAGTACGGGCGCACCCAGCTCGAACGTACCGGGGACTCGCTCGTGCTCCCCGATGATGCGCCGACGCACCACGAGTGCTGGATGAGCCACTTCGACGGCATCACCGAGCTGCCGGACGGCTTTGTTGCCACCGCGACGTCCGCGGGGGCGCCGGTCGCGGTGCTCGAGAACGACGAGCGCAAGATCTATGGCGTGCAGTTCCACCCCGAGGTGGTCCACTCGCCGTTCGGGATGGCAGCGATGGCGCGCTTCGTCCACGAACGCGCCGGGATCGCACCGGACTGGAAAATGTCGTCGGTGATCGACGAACAGGTCGCCGAGATTCGGGCGCGGGTGGGCGACGCACGGGTGATCTGCGGGCTGTCCGGCGGAGTCGACTCGTCCGTCGCTGCCGCGCTCGTGCACAGAGCGATCGGCGCGCAGCTCACGTGCATCTACGTCGATACCGGTCTGATGCGCAAGGGCGAGAGCGAGCAAGTCGTCGAGACCTTCCGTCGCAACCTCGGAATCGAGTTGATCCACGCCGACGAGGGCGAATCGTTCTTCCATGCGCTCGCCGGTCTCACCGAGCCCGAGGCCAAGCGCAAGGCGATCGGCGAGCGGTTCATCCGCGTGTTCGAGAAGTACACGGGCGGTCTGAGCGAGGCCAAGTTCCTGGTCCAGGGCACGCTGTATCCGGACCTGATCGAGTCCGGCGGGACCGATGGGACTGCGTCGGTGATCAAGAGCCACCACAATGTGGGCGGGCTCCCCGACGACATGGAGCTCGAGCTGATCGAGCCGCTGCGCGACCTGTTCAAGGACGAGGTCCGAGCGCTCGGTACCGAACTGGGCCTTCCCGACGAGATGGTGTGGCGCCAACCGTTCCCGGGTCCCGGACTCGGCGTGCGGATCATCGGCGAGGTGACGCCCGAACGGGTCGCCGTCCTCCAGGAGGCCGACGCGATCGTGCGTCACGAGCTCGCCGCGGCGGGACTCGAACGCGCCATCTGGCAGTCGTACGCGGCGCTGCTGGCCGATGTCCGCTCGGTGGGCGTGATGGGCGACGAGCGCACCTACGGTCATCCGGTCGTGATCCGGGCCGTGACCAGCGACGACGCGATGACCGCCGACTGGGCGCGGGTGCCCTACGAGACGCTCGAGATCATGAGCCAGCGGATCATCAACGAGGTCGATGGTGTGAACCGGGTGGTCTACGACATCACCAGCAAGCCTCCGGGCACGATCGAGTGGGAGTGACACCCGATCGAGCGGGGGAACGAGGTCTCGGCCACTGTGACGTGTGTTCCATGAATTTTGACGCCGTTTCGCAACACAGTCGTCATATTCGGTAGAGTTCTCGCCCGTGAAGCACTTCTTTCGAGTCGCTCCCATCGCGGTCATGATTGCGTTGGTCGTCCCAGCCATGACGCCGCAGGTGGCATCAGCCAGCCCGGTCGATCAGCAGCGAGCCCGCGTCGAGTCGATCGTCGATCACCTCGAACAGCTCGAGCAGCAGGCCAACCAGATCGGTGAGGACTTCGTCGAAGCGATCGACCGCAAGGCCGAGCTCGACGAGGAGATCGTCGACCTCGAAGCCGACATCACCGTCAAGGAAACCGAGCTCACCGAGCTGCGCGCCGAGTTGGGCGACATGGCCGTCCGTTCGTTCGTCGGCTCGGGTACCACCCCGCTCGGACCGCTGTTCGAGGACTCCGGTGACATCAACGACGTGCTGCAGCGCGACCAGCTCGCCCGCGTGGCACTGAGCGCCGGAGACATCAGCACCGACGAACTCGATGCGCTGGTCGCTGATCTCGAGGACGATCGTTCGTCGCTCGAGGACAAGATCACCGAAGCCGAAGACCTCGCGGACTCGCTCACCGCCGCCCAGGAGGCGACCGACAAGAAGACCGCCGAGTACGAGCAGGCGCGGATCGAAGCCGAGGCCGAACTCGGTGAGCTCATCGCTCAGGAAGAGGCACGTCGTGCCGCCGAGTCCGCCGCCCGTGTCAAGGCCGAGTTCGAGGCCGCTCAGGCCGAGGCGCAGGCTCAGGCAGAGGCGAGCAGCTCGAGTTCCAGCTCGGGGAGCAGTAGCAACTCGGGCAGCAACAACTCGAGCAGCAGCTCGAGCTCCAGCTCATCGTCGAACTCCAACTCGTCGAGCTCCAGCAGCTCGAGCAGCGGCTCGAGTTCCAGCTCCGGTTCCAGCTCGAGTGGCGGTGGATCGAGCGCTGCTGCGCCGGCACCGTCGGCGCCGCCTCCCAGCTCACGTGCGGGCACGGCCGTCAACGCGGCCCTCGGCCAGCAGGGTGTTCCGTACCGGTACGCCACGTCGAACCCGGGCGTCTCCTTCGACTGCTCCGGTCTGACGGCGTACGCCTGGGCACAGGCCGGCGTGTACCTGCCGCACCAGTCGGGTCAGCAGTACGCCTCGATCCCGCACGTCGACAAGGGCTCGGCCCAGCCGGGTGACCTGCTCTTCTACTACAGCCCGATCAGCCACGTCGGCGTCTACCTCGGCGGCGGTCAGCTCGTCCATGCGCCGAACACCGGCAGCGTCGTCTCGATCGCCAGCGTCAACTGGGGCAAGGTTTCCGGCGTCGGTCGCCCGGGCTGACCCGTACCTGAACCGGGCCCGCTCGCGCTGCGTCCTCGTCTCCCCAGATGAGGCGTGACGATCGATCGTCGCGTCGCCCGGAGGGTCGAGCCGGCCGAATCATGCTCGGACCAGGGGTGTCGTGGGTCGAGCGTCTAGCTTCGGACCGATGAGCGTGACCGGAATCGACATCGAACGAGTGACCGCCTGGCTGGACCGGAACGTCGACCAGATCTCGGGTCCGTACCGGTTCGAGCTGATCACCGGTGGCCGGTCGAACCTGACGTATCGAGTCACCGATGCTGCGGACACGACCTTCGTGCTGCGTCGCCCGCCGACCGGCAACGTGCTCGCCTCGGCCCACGACATGGTGCGCGAGCACACGATCATCTCGGCGGTCGGCCAGACCGACGTTCCGGTTCCGCAGACGATGGGTGTCTGCACCGATGATGACGTCAACGGTGCCCCCTTCTACGTGATGTCCTACGTCGATGGCGTGGTCCTCGACAGTGCGGACAAAGCGGCGCCGATGTCGGTCGAGAACCGTCGTCTCGCAGGTGAGCATCTGATCGATGTGATGGCGGATCTGCACGCGGTCGACGTCGACGCGGTCGGTCTCGGCAACCTCGCGAAGCGCGACGGCTACGTCGAGCGGCAGGTCCGCCGCTGGACGACGCAGTGGGAGAAGTCGAAGACCCGCGAGCTTCCCGCGATCGACGAGGTCGGTCGCCGCCTCGCCGCCGACCTCCCGACCCAGCGCGGCGTCTCGATCGCGCATGGCGACTTCCGATTCGGCAACTGCCTGGTCGACATCGATTCCGGACGGGTGCAGGCCGTCCTCGACTGGGAGCTGTGCACCCTCGGCGACCCGCTCGCGGACGTCGGCTACCTCGGGGTGTACTGGTCGGATCCGGGTGAGGACCAGGCCCGGCCGAACGACCCGACGGGCATCGAGGGCTTCCCCACGTACGCCGACCTCCTCGAGCGCTACGCCACGCGCACAGGTCGGGACCTGTCGAACATCGGCTACTACGTCGCGTTCTCGTCGTGGCGGCTGGCCGTCATCTCCGAGGGTGTCTATGCCCGTTTCCTCCACGGAGCGATGGGGGATCAGGAGATCGACGACGAGACGATGGGCAACTTCAAGATCGGGACCGAACGCCTCGCTGCCGAAGCCCTCGACGCCCTCTCCGCCTAGAAGTGCGCGTCGGTGCCAGGCACCAACGCGCATTCGGCTCTGACAGACTTGCCGTCATGAGCGATCACGACATCACCGGCTGGGAGCGCGGCGAGTTCACCTCCGCCGGAATCACCCACGACACCTACCGCAAGGGGTCCGGGCCGGGAGTGGTGGTCATCCACGAGATCCCCGGGATCTCGCCGAACGTGTTGAGGTTCGCCGACGAGGTGGTCGAGCGCGGCTTCACCGTGATGATGCCGGACTTGATGGGCACTCCGGGCAAGGCGCCGTCAGGCCCGTACATCATCTCGAGCATGGTCAAGCTGTGTGTTGCCCGCGAGTTCACGACATTCGCGATGAACAAGACCTCGCCGGTGATCGCGTGGCTGCGCGCGCTCGCCCGCAACCTGCATGCGGAGGTCGGGGGCCCGGGAGTCGGCGCGGTCGGAATGTGCTTCTCCGGCGGGTTCGCCCTTGGGATGATGGTCGACGAGATCATGCTCGCCCCGGTGCTGTCGCAGCCGTCGTTGCCGGCGTCGCTCGGCGCCGCGCGCAGCGGAGACCTCAACCTGTCACCGGACGACGAGGCCGCCGTGATCCAGCGGGCGCAGGACGGATGTCAGGTGCTCGGTCTCCGCTTCACCGAGGATCGTGCCGTCGGGACCCGGTTCGACACGTTGCGCGAGAAGCTCGGCGACGCATTCATCGCGATCGAACTGCCGAGCAACGCCAAGTCCGACCACTCGGTGCTCACCGAACAGCGCGACGACGAGAGCGTCGCCCGGGTCCTCGACTTCTTCGTCGAGAAGCTTCAGCCCTGAGCGACGGCCGCCTCGGCGAGCGCACGCGTGGTCTTGTAGTCGGCCTTCCCGTTCGGTGCGCGGGGAATGGCCGGTACGAACACGACGGACTTCGGGGCCTTGTAGCCGGCGAGATCGTGCTTCACCGCTGCGATGACGGTCGCTTCGTCGACCTCGACGCCCTCCGCGAGTGAGGCCACGGCGGTGACCGCCTGGCCGAACTTCTCGTTGTCCACGCCGACGACCAGGCAGTCGACGACTCCGTCGACCCGCTTGACGGCTTCCTCGACCTCTTCGGGGAACACCTTCTCGCCACCGGTGTTGATCACCTGGCTGCCGCGGCCGAGCAGCACGAGGGTGCCATCCTCGGCGACCATCGCGAGGTCACCGGGGAACGAGTAGCGGACGCCGTCGATCGTCCGGAAGGTCCGTGCCGACTTCTCCTCGTCCTTGTAGTAGCCGATGGGGACGTTGCCTCCGGCGGCGACCATGCCGACCTCGTCGGAGCCCGGCGTGACCTCGCGGTCCTCGTCGGTGAAGACCTTGGTCGTGGGCATCTGGGTGAACTTGGCGGTCTCGGTCTCGACGCCCTTCATCGTGATCTGGGTACCCATCGAGCCTTCCGAGGACCCCATCGCGTCGACGAGCACCGCCTGCTCGATCCGTTCGAGCATCTGCTGCTTCACCTCGGTCGTCCACATCACGCCCGACGACAGGAACATCACGACGGACGACAGGTCGTACTTCGAACCGTCGGGCTTGCCCTCGTCGATCGCGCGAACGAGTGGCTTGGCGAAGCTGTCGCCGACGATCGTGATCGACGTGGCCCGGTGGTCTTCGATCGCCTGCAGGACCTCGTGCGGGTCGAGACTGCGGCTGGTGAGGGTGACGATCTCGGCACCGGCACACATCGGGATGAACCAGCCGATCCAGCAGCCGGTGCCGTGCATCAGCGGCGCGCACGGGATCGACACCATCTTGGCCCCGGCTTCCTTCGCGCCCTTGACCATGGCGGCAACCTGGGTGGCGTCCTCCGGTGGTTCGAGGCCGACGATCGGGAAGCCCTGGATGATGAAGCCCTCGGTCAATCCGCCGATCTGGTACATCACGCCCTTGGGCATTCCGGTGGTGCCCCCGGTGTAGAGCATGTAGATGTCGTCCTCGCTGCGCTCGATGCGTTCCATCGGGGTGTTGTCGGCGATCACCTGCTCGTACTCGAGCGCACCGGGAACGTCGGCCCCGGGTTCGTCCTCGACGATGATGAGTAGCTTCAGCTTGGGGAGTCGGGCGGCGACACGACCGACTCGTTCGGCGAGCGAGCGGTGGAAGACGATCGCCTCGGCGTCGGAGTTGTCGAGGAGGTACCAGAGTTCCTCGTCGAGGTAGCGGTAGTTGACGTTGACGGCGACGCCGCGCATCTTGAACGCGGCGTAGTGGGCCTCCATGTACTCGTTGCTGTTGTACATGTAGAGGGCGATCTTCGAGTCGGGTCCGAGCCCCGCGGCGGTGAATGCCTGGGCGACTCGCGCCGCGCGATCGTCGAACTCACCCCACGTCCGCGAGTTGTCGGCATGCGTGATGGCGACATGGTCCGGGATCGCGTCGGCGATCGATTCCCACACGGTGGCGAAGTGCATTTCCATTCGGCGGATCGTAGGACATGGGCCTGTGGCGATCGTCACGCAGCGATGAGATGAGCGGCCGGTCGGGAACGGCCGAGGCGACTCCTACTGCGGTCCGCCGTCGACCTCGATGAGTGCGCCGGTGGTGTAGCTCGAGGCATCGGTGGCGAGGTAGAGCGCGACGCCGACGATCTCGTCGGGTTCGCCGCCACGGCCGAGGGCGTAGCCGGCGCGCGCACGTGCCTCGAACTGGTCCATGTCCCACGCCTTCGAGATGTCGGTGAGGAACGGGCCGGGCACGATGCAGTTGACCCGCACCTTCGGCCCGAACGTCCCCGCCAGCCCCTTCGTCAAGTTGTTGACCCCGGCCTTGGCCGCCCCGTACACGAGTTCCTGTGGGCTCGGGCGTGTCGATGCGACCGACGAGACGAAGATGATCGACCCACCGTCACCGGCCGTCATCCGGGTTCCGATCGTCGCCGACAGCCGGAACGGACCTTTCAGGTTCACGCCGACCACCTTGTCGAACAGTTCCTCGCTGATCGCGTCGACACTCGGATACAGCGGCGACATGCCGGCATTGTTCACCAGCACGTCGCATCGGCCGAACCGCTCGTACACCGCGTCGGCGAGCGCGTCCGCCGCATCCCAATCCGCTGCGTGGTACGCGATCGGGAGCGCCTGGCGTCCGAAGGCTTCGACCTCGCGGGCCACCGACTCGCAGTTGTCGAGCTTGCGGCTCGCAATGACGACATCGGCACCCTGCTCGGCGAAGGCGAGAACCATCTGTCGGCCGAGGCCTCGCGAGCCTCCGGTCACCACGGCGACCTGGCCGGTCATGTCGAACTTGTCGATCGCGCTCATGCCCCGAGTTTCCCCGGCCCGGGGCGTGTCGAGCGAATCGTCGCGACGTGCGTTGCTGTTCGGGACGAGCTATCGGGTCGCGCTCAGCGTCGGCTCTTCGCTGCGCAGGATGCGGCCGAAGTTGCGCCAGTGCTTGGCGAGGATCAGCAGGCAGATCGCGCCGACCGCGACGAACTCCCAGGCCGGTCTGCCGAGAGCGGCCATCCCGACCGGCACGAGGATCACGGCGATGATCGATCCGACGGCCGCCTTACCCGTCACGCGCGTGACGAGCCACCAGATCACGAGGACGAACGGCGCGAGGATCGGTTGCAACACGAGCAGCACCCCCGACCCGGTCGCGACACCCTTCCCACCCTTGAAACGGCGGAAGACCGGGAACATGTGGCCGACGATCGCCGCAGCGCCACACCAGTACGCGAGTGGTCGCCCGTCGAGGCCGAGCGCGATCCCGGTGGCGACAGCGCCCTTGAGCGCATCGAGCACGTAGACCCAGATCCCCTTGCGCCACCCGAGCGCTCGGGTGACGTTCGACGCGCCCGGGTTGCCCGATCCGAATGTCGAGATGTCGACGCCGTTGGCCCGCGCGATCAGCGTCGCACTCGGAAACGTGCCGAGCAGATAGGCGACGGCGATGAGAACGAAGGGCACGGTCACAATCCTGACAGGCGCGTCGAAACGTCGGGTGAACGGACGCGTGGACCCATGTTGAAACCGCGTGCCGACGATCAGCGACGGCTGAGCACGACGGGCACGCGTGACGGCTTGGAGTGGTCCATCATCGGCTTCGGCGGTGCGACGTTGCCGGACGACGCAGCGAGCATCGCCGCCTCACCGTGGCCGTCCACGCACTCGGGATCGGGTCCGTCGAGGGGGATGCCGACGAAGAACTTCGCCGCCATGCATCCGCCCTGACAGGCGTCGTAGCTCCCGCACGATGCGCACGCCCCGGCCGACTGGGGCTCACGCAACTCGGTGAACAGATCGCTCTGCTTCCACACGTGGCTGAACCCGCCCCGGTCGCGTACGGAACCGGCCTTGAACTCGTCGTGGATGACGAACGGGCAGGCGTACACGTCGCCGATCGGGTCGATCAGGCACACGACTCGCCCGGCACCGCACATGTTGAGGCCGGGGAGTGGCTCTTCGCCGAGCGCATTGAGGTGGAAGAACGAGTCACCGGTCAGCACGTCGTCGCCGTGCGCGAGCAGCCACTCGTAGATCTGTCGCTGCTGCGCCTGGGTCGGATGAAGATCGTGCCAGGAGTCGGCACCCCGACCGGATGGCCGCAGGCGGGTGATCCGCAGTTGCGCGCCGTAGGTGTCGGCCAACGCCTTGAACTCGTCGAGCTGGTCGACGTTGTGGCGGGTCACGACGACCGAGATCTTGAACTCGCCGAAGCCGGCCTCGCGCAGGTGTTCCATCGCCTGGATCGCCGTGTCGTACGAGCCGTCGCCACGCACGGCGTCATTCGTGACCGCATCGGTTCCGTCGAGGCTGATCTGGATGTCGAGGTAGTCCATCGCAGCCAAGCGGCGTGCCTTGTCGGCGTCGATGAACGCGCCGTTGGTCGAGAACTTGACGCCGATGCCTTTGCCGATCGAATACTCGACCAACTCGAAGAAGTCGCGTCGGATCATCGGTTCTCCACCGCCGATGTTGATGTAGAAGACCTGCAGATCGTGCAGCTCGTCGAGCACTGCCTTGGCCTCGTCGGTCGACAACTCGCGCGGGTCGCGTCGGCCCGACGACGACAGGCAGTGCACGCACTCGAGGTTGCACGCGTAGGTGAGTTCCCACGTGAGACAGATCGGAGCGTCGAGACCGCCCTTGAGTTGCTCGACGAGGGCGGCGGGTGACCCGGACGGCCGCGCCGTGGTGTCGGTGGACCGGGCGAGGATCGGGTCGATGTCAACGGTCATGGAGCATCTCCGATTCGTAGAGCGAGGTGAGGGCTTGGTCGAACGACGGCCAGCGCCGTTCGTCGATCTCGCAGGCGGTGAGGGCGTCGGCCACGGTCGGATGGTCAGCGAGCGAGCGCACGACGCGCACGACGTCGGGGTGTTTCAGGAAGACGAGCTTGCGCGTGTCGTAGTGGTAGGCGAGCGCACCGAACGGCTCGGGGCGCAACGCAACCTGTGGATGCAGGTCGAGCGAGGAGTCGAGCACGTCAGTAGACGCCGCACATCCCGTCGATCGAGATCTCTTCGACGAGCAGCTCGTCCTCGACGAACTCGTCGGAGTCGACGACGTGATCCGCGGCCTGGTCGGTGGTGCTGGTGACGGTCGTTTCGTCCATCGCCTCAGCGTAACCCACCACTCCTCGGC
>NZ_JBAVYV010000083.1:0-8495 GCF_049588435.1 Ilumatobacter sp. | reverse complement strand
CGCCCAGGGCGTGCGAAGCACCGACGATCGACCACCGACGGTTGGTTGTCGTCGGGTTTGGCCATGTCGGACGTCGTTCGTATCGAGAGTGGCACGTCGATCGTCGAAGGCGAGCTGATCGTCAAGGACGCACAGGCGGCCGGGATACGCGCAGAACTCGTTCGCAACGAGCATCCGGAGACGGGAGGTTTCACCGCTCTCGGAAGTTGTGCCGTGTTGGTTGTTGCCGAGCACGAGACAGAACTCCGAGACCTGCTCGCAACCTTCGGCTACTGACCGACGTCGCGCCGACAAAGTTGGCGGAGGCGCGTTTGTCGGGTTCGCGACCGGGGCACGCTGGATTCGAGGACGCACCACGCGGAGCGGGCGAGAAGTTTCGCAGGAGGTTCCGATGACCGAGCAACAGACGCTCACCGCCGCCGACCTACTGGCGGCGCAGAATCCGACCACGTTCCCGAACGAGAGCCCCGAGTATCGACGAGCGCGCAACTCACTGCTCACCGAGGAGATCGAGTTGCGGCGTCATCTGTGGCGGGTCGCCGAGCAGCGCCGTGCACTTCCGCCCGGTGGCGAGATTCCACAGGACTACCGTTTCGAGGCCCGGACGGGCCCGGTCACGTTGTCGGGAATGTTCGGCGATCACGACACGCTGATCGTGTACTCGATGATGTACGGCCCGGAGCGCGAGCAGGGCTGCCCGATGTGTTCGTCGATGCTCGACGCCTGGGACGGCGAGGCCCGCCACCTCGAACAACGCGTCGCGCTCGCCGTGGTGGCACGATCGCCGATCGAACGCATCGTCGACTACGCCGGCGAACGCGGGTGGACGGGTCTGTCGTTCTATTCCGATCCGAGTGGTGACTTCACCGCCGACTACGTCGGTGAGCGCGACGCCGACATGCCGGCGTACACCGTGTTCCAGCGCGATGACCGCGGCACGATCCGTCACTTCTACAGCGGCGAGGGGACGATGGAGATGGCCGACCCTGGCCAGGATCCGCATGCGGCACCGGACATGAACCCGCTGTGGGTGCTGCTCGACACCACACCTGACGGGCGTGGTACCGACTGGTACCCGTCCCTCGGCGACCGACACCCGGCGAGGAAGGACGAGCGATGGCTTCCTACGACGTGAACTCCGCGGCGGTCGACAAGGCGCGTGAGATGATCGGCGCTCGCCAGTACGTGCTCGACAGCGACTGGAGGGAGGCGCAGCCGTCGGCCGACGACGAGAACGCGTTCCTGGAGAACCACACGTGGGCCGAGTACTCGTCCTGGCATCTCGGCCTCACGGCCGGTGCGAACGACGAGACCAAGGCGCGGTACGGGTTCGTGTTGGGCGACCTGCGTCGCATCCACCGCAGCGCACTGATCGCGTGCGTATACCGCGCGAGTGAGTGGCGCCACAAGGACGTCGAGCTCGCAGCGCACGACCTGCTCCAGCATCTCGACGCCACCAGCGCATGACCGGTGATCCGCCGACATGCACGACAAACGACAAGGAGAATCGACAATGAACGAGATCCAGACCTTCGTGCGTGCCGATCGGACACTGGAAGCCGTCGTCGACCAGATCGGCGACGACCAGTGGGACATCGTGCCAACTGCGGACTTCCCGACCGCCGGCGACCGTGACTACACGCTGCGACAGATCCTCGACTACCAGGCCTACGACGAAGCGTGGATCCCGACCATGATGGCCGGCACCACGATCGACGAGGCCGGCGCCGACCGGTTCGGCGATCCGATCGGCAATGACCTGCTCGGCGACGCACCGAAGTACCACTTCGCCGAGCTCGTGCAGCTGGCCATCGAATGCGTGCAGACGCTCGACGACTCGGAACTCGACGGTCGCATCGTTCACTACTCCTACGGTGACTATCCGGCACGCGAGGCGCTGTGGCACGCGATCTTGTTCCGAGCCATGCGCGCTCATGACATCGCCAGAGCGATCGGGTTCGACAGTGAGCTTCCCGCCGACCTGGTCCAGGACGTCTGGGACATCGTCGAACCGCACGCTGAGGAATGGCGTCAGATGGGTGTCTTCGGTCCCGCCGTCGAGGTCACCGACGACGCACCGCTCCACGATCGTCTGCTCGCCATCACCGGACGCCGACCATGAGCTCCCGTCAGGTGCGGCGGTAGATCGACGACGAAGAAGGCGTTGGCGGTGCTGTCGATGATCGCCGTGCGGTTGCCGTCCAGACGCGTTGCACCGTGCCGGGCATTATCGTGCCCGACGTGGGAACGAGTGAATCGATCGGTGTCGTCGTGCGGGCTGAACGCAAGGAGCGGGGCTGGTCGCTCGATCGCGCCGCGACGCGGCTCGGAGTCAGCCGGCGGCTCCTGACCCAGATCGAGTCGGGATCAGCGAACCCCTCGTTGTCGACGCTGCTGTCGATCGCCAACGGGTTCGGAATCGACCTCTCGAGCCTGGTTGCGGAAACTCCCGGCGCCGCCGACGCGGTGCTGCAACTGGACAACGAGTCCGCAGCCGTCCTGTGGTCCACCGACGCCGGCAGTCGAGCACAGTTGCTCGTTGGGATGGGGCCACTCGAAATGTGGTCGTGGTGTCTCGAACCGGGAGACTCGAAGCGCTCCGAGGCGCACAGCGCCAACAGCCTCGAAGCACTGATCGTGACCGCCGGCCAGGTCGAGGTCGACATCGACGGTCGCGAGACACGGACCGTGAGTGCGGGCCAGTCGCTGATCTTCGCGGCCGACGCAGGCCACGAGTACCGAAGTGTCGCCAACGGTGCTGCCGAGTTCCAGCTTGCGGTCTTCGATCCGATCGACCGTCCCTGAATGCCCGCGCTCCTCGCCATTGCGGCCGCCTGCACGTTCGGTGTCGCCGACTTTCTCGGCGGACTCGCGACTCGCCGGGCAGCAGTTGTCGCCGTCACGTTGATCACGAACCTTGCAGGCGCCGCGCTCGCGGTCGTGCTCGTTCTGGTGATCGACGGAGCCTGGACGGCACAGTCGGTCGCGTGGGGAGCGGCCGGCGGCCTCGCCGGCCTCGGTGGTCTGGTCCTGCTCTACCAGGGGCTGGCCGAGGGACCGAACCGATTGGTGAGCCCGCTGAGCGCGGTGGTCGCCGCGGCAGTTCCCGTGGTCGTCGGCGTCGTGCTCGGGGACCGGCCCGGATCGCTCGCGATCGCCGGGATCTGTCTGGTTCCGTTCGCAGTGTGGCTCGTCGCCGGTGGCGACATCGCTGTGTCCGGCGCGTCCACTCGTCCGCTCACGCTCGGTGTCGGTGCCGGGTTGGGATTCGGAACGTTCTTCGTACTGCTCGCCCAGACCCCCGACGACGCGGGAGCCGTGCCACTCCTGATGGCTCGAGTCGCCTCGGTCACGGTGCTGATCATCGCGGCGGTCGTCACCCGACCATCGAGGCCCGAGATGTCGACGATCGGCATCGCCATCACCGCAGGCGCACTCGACATGACCGCCAACGGCCTCTTCCTGTGGTCGACGCTCGGCGGGGACCTCGCCATCGTCGGCGCACTCGTGAGCCTCTTCCCCGCGACCACGGTGCTGCTCGCCGTCGCCTTCCTCGGCGAACGCCTCGACCGCAAACAAGCCGTCGGCCTCGTCCTCGCCGTCACGGCAGCCGCCCTCCTCAGCTGAGCCGTTCGAGCGTTCCCACGCGAAGACCCCGTCGATGGGTTCGGGATCCGTGACGGACGGGGGATTCGGCGGGCGCGAATGTAGCGCTTGTGCTTCATTGCACGCATGGACAGCGTCGGCCTGCGTGAACTCCGGCAAGCTGCATCAGAACTGATTCGACGTGTCGAGGGTGGTGAAGAGATCGACATCACCGTCGCCGGGCGACTCGCCGCCCGAATGGTTCCCGTGATGCCGAAACGTTGGCAGTCCTGGGACGCAATCGCCGAGCTGTTCCACGGGCCACCCGATCCGTCCTGGCCCAGCGACCAGGACCTCATCGACCAGTCGATCAGTAACCCGTGGGACGACGCGTGAGGGCACTGCTGGACACCAGCGTGCTCATCGCGACAGATGTTCCGACCCTTGACGGCGAGTTGGCCATCAGCGCCGCATCGATCGCAGAACTTCACTTCGGTGTCATGGTGACCGCTGACGACTCAACCCGGGCGGAACGGCTGAGGAGGTTGACGATGTTGCAACGCAGCTTCGATGCGATCCCCATCGACGACGAGGTTGCGGCGAGCTACGGACGTCTCGCCGCTGCCGTGGCCTATGTCGGACATCAACCCCGGTCGCGCGTTCTCGACCTGTTGATCGCGGCAACCGCACACGCCCATGGGGCGCGCTTGTACACACGCAACGCGGCGGACCTCGCCGGGCTCGACGACCTCCTCGACATCGTCACGGTCTGACGACGCGCTCCCTCCCTCCCGATCGTTCGGAGCGCGACCGGAACGGATGGTTGTCGTTACGGTGATCGAGGTGATCGCGAACTCGGCAGGTACGCATCAATCGCTCGACGGGTTCATCGCGACGTGCCGGACGCTGATCGAGAACGAGCGCCCGATCGCGGAGATCACGCGGGCGATGGAGGAACTGGTGGCCGAGCCTGCGGCGTTGGGCGCGCAGATTCCCGAACCGGTCATCAGTCCGGACACCTCGATCGCCGGCGTCGATGAGATCCTCTTCGAGGACGACTCGCTCACCGTCTTCGTGGTCCATTCGGCATCCGACGTCCGACAACCGCCGCACGATCACCGGATCTCGGCGGTCATCGGCGTCTACGAGGGCACCGAGGAGCAGCGCTACTTCCGGCGGGACGGCGGATCGTTGGTCCGCAGCGGTGGCGCCGACATCGGTCCGGGCGATGTCCTGACCTTGGGGCCTGCCGCCATCCACGCCATCGGTTCGACCGGAAGTTGGTGCCGGGCCATCCACGTCTACCTCGGCCCGCTCAGCTCGATCGACCGCTCGCTGTTCGACCCCGACACGTTCGACGAGGAACCGATGACCGTCGAGCGCTACGCAGAATTCTGTCGTTCGGCCGTGCCAGGAGGCAGCGTTAACGTCGAAGGATGACTCAGGGACTGCGCACCTTCTTGACGTTCCAGGACGGGGCCGCCACCGGCGCGCTCGATCTCTATCGGGACGTGTTCGACGATTTCGAGATCCTCGAGATCGAGCCCTACGGCCCGGAGGGGCCCGGACCCGACGGCACGATCAAGGCTGCCAGGTTCCGCCTCGCGGGCAGCGAGTTCAGCTGTGCCGACAGCCCGATCACCCATGGGTGGGGGTTCACGCCGGCCGTGTCGTTGTGGATCGATTGCGATGACCTCGACGAACTCCGACGACTCTTCGACCGACTGTCCGACGGTGGTGAGGTGTTCATGCCGCTCGACGACTACGGGTTCAGCACTCGCTTCGGCTGGGTCGGCGACCCCCACGGCGTGACCTGGCAGCTCAACCTGCCGGCGTAGTCATCGGGAGCTCTCACCGAGGAGCGCTCGGGTCAGTCGCGCGCCATCATCGCGGAACCCTCGATGTCCATGTCGAGGAGATGCTCGCCGCGCACGGTGACCGTCACGTCGCGGATCGAACCCCCGGTGAAGTGTGCGGGTGACGAGTAGTCGGAACTGACCGCGTCGCCTGCGTCGCGCCCGACCGCGAGTCCCTCGCCGGCGAGTGCGAACTTTCCCGGCTGCGTGCGCATCTCACCGGACGCGACGACCTCGTCACCGACGAGCAGTCGGACATGGCCGTTGGCAACGAATGGCGGATCTTCGTGTGTCTTCTCGAAGTCGACGCTGATCGTTGTCGCGTCAGTCGGGAGGGGACCGTCGAAGCTGAGCCGCTGTTCTTCGATTCCGAGGAAGTTGTTCGAGTACCGGAGCACTCCGTCGCTGACGAACAGCGCGTGGCCGCCGAACCGGGCGCCGTGCGAGAAGATCACACCGTCGGCACCATCGGCATCGAGCTCGACGCGTGCGGCGATCGTGAACGATCGATTCCGGATGTTGACCGCCACGCCCTCCGGCACCTCGGTGGTGTTCGGATAGTACGTGTACGAGTCGCGGGGCGGTGAGATCATCGGTCGCTCCAGCATCAACTGGTCGCGAGCGGTTCGGTCGTCGAGTGGAAGCGCGTTGTTCCGTCCGGCCTCGACGAACCACAACCCCACGAGCTCGTCGCGTTTGTCCGGGTGCTGCGCGGCGAGGTCGATGGTCTCCGAGAGGTCCTCGGCGACGTGATACAGCTCCCATTCGTCGGCCATGAAGTCGCCCTTCCCGGTGAGCGCTCCATGTTTCGCAACGACCTTCCAGCCGTCGTGGTAGAGCGCTCGCGTACCGAGCATGGAGTAGTACTGCGTCGTGCGTCGCGACGGTGCGTCCGGTTGTTCGAAGGCATAGGCCATCGACGTGCCGTGGATCTCGGATTGCGCGTGGCCGTCGATCTCGTGCGGTGCCTCGATGCCGCACAGGTCGAGCACGGTCGGCATGATGTCGACCGCGTGGTGGTACTGCTGTCGGACCTGACCACCGACCGAAGCGGTCTTGGTGGGCCAGGCGATCACGCAGGGGTCGGCGATCCCGCCCTCGAGCGTGAATCGCTTGAACATCTTGAACGGCGTGTTGAACGCCCAGGCCCAACCGGTCGGGATGTGTTCGTAGGTCTCGGGGCCGCCGAGATGGTCCAGGTACTTGAGGTTCTCCTCGAGGTCGTCCGGCCAGCCATTGAAGAACTTGTTCTCGTTGACCGAGCCGTTCGGGGTCCCCTCACCGGACGCTCCGTTGTCCGAGACGACGACGAAGATCGTGTTGTCGAACCGGCCCATCTCCTCGAGTTCGTCGAGGAACCGACCGATCTCGGCGTCGGTGTAGCTGATGAAGCCGGCGTAGACCTCGGTCAGGCGGTTGAAGAGTTGCTTCTGATCATCCGACAGTCCATCCCACGGGAGAACGGTGTCGACCTCGTTGATGACGTCCGGGGCGGCCCACGGGTTGATCTCCGACAGCGCCGTGCCATCGGGGAGGATCCCCTGCTCGATCATCCGCGCGAGCACGACCTCGCGGTACTCCTCGTAGCCCATGTCGAACGTCCCGGCGTACTTGTCGACCCACTCCTGTGGTGCGTGGTGCGGAGCGTGGGCGCACCCGGGCGCGAGGTACATGAGAAACGGCTTCTCGGGTGCGATCTGGTGGGCATCGCGCACGAAACCGATCGCGGCGTCGGCCATGTCGGCCGAGAAGTGGTAGCCCTCCTCGGGCGAGTACGGCTGCTCGATGAAATGATTGTCGGCGACCAGGTCCGGATACCACTGGTTCGTTTCGCCACCGAGGAACCCGTAGTAGCGCTCGAAGCCGCGACCGGTCGGCCACGTACGTCGCGACCCCGCCATGTTCGACTCGGTCTCGGGCGTGAGGTGCCACTTGCCGACGCAGTAGGTGTTGTAGCCGTGTTCGACGAGGATCTCGGCGATCGTCCCGTTCTCACGGGGGATCACCGCACTCAGCCCAGGGAAGCCGTTCGCCCCCTCGACGATGCAGGCCATTCCGTTGCTGTGCGCGTTGCGACCGGTGAGCAGACTCGAACGAGTCGGCGAGCACAGCGCCGTCGTGTGCCAGTTGTTGAAACGCAGACCGAGGTTGGCGAGGCGGTCCATGTTCGGTGTTTCGACCAGTCCACCGAACGTCGACATGCATCCGATCCCGACGTCGTCCCACACGATGTACACGACGTTCGGCGCGTCCTCGGCGGCCTTCGGTGGGGCGTACGGCGCCCAGTCGGCGACCGAGTCGCGGACGTCCAGGTTGATGACACCGTTGAACGGCTTCGTCATGGTGGGTTCTCCTTCGCGAGTTGTGCGCGGCACCGATGGGTGCCGTCGAGGCGTTCCACGCGCTCGCGATCCGTGCGGAAATGCGGGATCGATTCTGCGAGCTTCGCACATTCTCGACCTGGCGTTCGGGTGTCGAGCCGCGGGTTCGATCGAGGTTCGGATTCCGACCGCGGTCAGCGAATCGGGAGGCGACGGGCGCGGGCGAGCCGGAGTGCCTCGCCGGGGCGGCTGGGTGCGACCAGGAACCCGGTCATGTGGATCGCCTTGCCGTTCGGGTCCTTCGGTGTGAACGCGAAGACCGTTGCGACGGGCTCGGTGGTGTCGACCTGGACGGCGTAGCCGCTCGCCGGGCCGGTGAGGTCGGCCGCAGCGGTGTCGGCTCGGGCGAGTCCGATCCCGAGGATCTGATCGGTGCGCACCATCAGCGTGTCGGCGAGCACGAGCGGATCATGGACCACGAGGCCGGCGGGGACGAGGACCAGCCAGCGGCGAGCCATCGAATACCAGCGTGGGCCGACCACGACCCCGATCACGATCGCGACAGCGGTGACCGGAATGCCGACGAGCCAGTTCGTCGCGGCGAGCGCGAGCGGTCCGATCAGCAGGGCGGATGCCCACACGATCCACGACACGATCGCGGCGGCACCGGCCGGGACCGGGCTCCGCAGCGGGAGGCGGTCCTCATCGCCGTACGCGGATGCCTGGACCATCC
>NZ_JBAVYV010000082.1:0-8389 GCF_049588435.1 Ilumatobacter sp. | reverse complement strand
GTGTGGTCGGCGATCGCGAACCAGACACCGTCGGCGGTCCGCACCACGTCGACCGCATACGTCGACAACCACCGGCGCTGCTGTCGTCGGGTGACCGCGCCCACCGCGGCGAGTCGATATCCGGGGCTCCCCCACAGGACGGCCGGATCGACGACCCCGTCGGTGACCAGTCGGCGTTCGCCGTACAGGTCGGAAAGCAGCGCTTCGAGCATCTCCATGCGGCGCGTGACGGCACCCTCGATCCACGCGAACTCCGCCGCATCGAGCACGTACGGAATCGGGTCCAGCCTCCACGGCCGACTGGCCAGACCCACGGATCGACCATCGGAACGGACGGGCAGGTCGTGCACGATGTGGCCGGCGCCTTCGGCCATCAGCAGGCGATCGATCGCCCCTTGTCGTCGGAGGAGATCGCCGAGGTCAGTCGGGTCCACGGCGTCGAACGTCCTACTCATCAACCACCATCGATACTGAGGTAGCGCTCGGTGATCGCGCTGTTGACCTTGCCGAGGAGTGACTGTACCCACTCCATCGCGCGATCGAGGTCCGCGCCGTCGGTGGTCGTCGCCATCACCGACAACAGCGCATCGCGCGCTGCCGTGACGGTCGACTTCACGGCCTCCGAGCGGGTCAGTCGGTCGAGGCTCCGGTCGATTTCGTCCAGGCAGAACAACACCGACCGGGGAAACCGGCTGTCGAACAGCAGGAACTGGACCACGGCGGTCGCATCGATCGACCCACGCACGGAGCGTTGGAACATCTGGAGGGCGGACAGCGACCGCAGAACTCCCATCCAGTGCACCTCGTCGTATGCGAGCGACGACTCACGGTGTGCCATCAACGCTGCGGCGCGGACGCCGACCACGCGCGTCGTCATGTCCGCCCGTTCGAGGTAGCGGCCGAGCCGCCAGATCTGCCACGCGTCGTCGCGCGTCATCGACGAGGTCAAGATCCCATCGAGGCGCCGACTGTCGTCGATGACCCTGGTCAGCACCCGGTCCCGGAATCGACGGTCCTCCGCTCGCACGGCTTCTTCCTGAGCGAACAGCGAGAGATCGTTCACAGCCCGCCACGCCTCTCGCGGGAGGACCTCGCGGGTGGTGCGCAGATTGGCCCGCGCCGCCGCGATGCAGAAGGCGACGCTGCCGGATTGCTCGGTGTCGGACACGAGTCGACGCACGACGTCGCGCTCGGGGACGCCATGGTGTGGGCCGTCGGACGGGTCGCCGAGTACCGCGAGCAGCGCACCCCAGCGTGAGATCGAGTCGTCCTCGCTGGGGAGGTCATCGATCAGTTCGCCGTACGACTGCACGAGTCGGGAGATGTCCTCGCCGCGCTCGAGGTAGCGGGCGGCCCAGTAGATCCGGTCGGCATTTCGGGACAGCAGCGCCATCAGGCCGCCCCTCCCCCGCCGGACTGCGATTGGCCTTGCGTCTGGAACGCCGTCTCCTGGGTGGACCAACCCGTCGAGTGATTCGGTTCGTCGACGATCCACGTGTCCTTGCTGCCGCCGCCCTGTGACGAGTTGACGATCAACGACCCCTCCTGCAACGCGACTCTGGTCAACCCCCCGGCGGTGACGTAACTCGACTCGCCGGTCAGGATGAACGGGCGGAGATCGACGTGGCGCGGGTGCATGGTCCCGTCGATCAGGGTCGGAACCGTCGAGAGGTTGATGATCGGCTGCGCCACCCAGTTGCGGGGGTCGTCGAGAATCGATTCGGCGCACTTCGTCAGCTCGGCCTCCGACGCGCGGCTCCCGATCGTGATGCCGTACCCACCGCTCTCGTTAGCAGGCTTCATCACGAGTTCGTCGAGGTGTTCGAGCACGTACTCCCGTTCGTCCTCGTACATGCACCGGTAGGTCGGAACGTTCGCGATCTGGGGCTCCTCGTCGAGGTAGTAGCGGATGATGTCGGGCATCCAGGCATAAACGCATTTGTCGTCCGCGACGCCCGCACCCGGCGCGTTCGCGATCCCGACGTTGCCGGCCTTCCATGCCCGCATCAGTCCTTCGGCGCCGAGGAGCGAATCCGGTCGGAACGCCTCCGGATCGAGGAACAGATCGTCGATGCGTCGGTAGATGACGTGGACTCGCTGGCGACCCTCGGTCGTGTGCATGTAGACACAGTCGTCGTCACCGACCACGAGATCGCCACCTTCGACCAGCTCCGCTCCCATCCGCTGCGCGAGGAACGAGTGCTCGAAATAGGCCGAGTTGAAGATCCCGGGCGTCAGGACCACGGCGGTCGGATTCTCGACGCCGTCGGGCGCCAGCGACATCAGCAGCTTGTTCAGGGCATCGGTGTAGGTGTCGACCGGCCGGATCCGGTTCTGCCCGAACAGTTCGGGGAACGCGCGCTTGGTCACCGCCCGGTTCTCGATCACATAGCTCACACCGGACGGCACCCGCAGGTTGTCCTCGAGGACGTAGAAGGTCCCGTCGTCGTCTCGGACCAGATCGGATCCGGAGATGTGCGCCCAGACGCCGAACTTCGGGTGGGCTCCGACGCACTCGGGACGGAAGTTCGCCGAATCCTCGAGCAGATCGGCCGGGAACACGCCGTCCGCGATGATCCGCTGATCGTTGTAGAGGTCGTCGATGAACATGTTGACCGCGCGCAGGCGCTGGGCGAGGCCACGCTCGACCTGGGACCACTCGTCGCCGGGGATGATCCGCGGGACGACGTCGAACGGCCAGGCGCGATCGATGTTCTCGCCGTCGGAGTACACCGTGAACGTGATGCCCATCGTCAAGATGTCGAGTTCCGTCGCATGCTGACGGGCGAGGAGTTCCTCCGAACCGAGTTGATCGAGCAACGACCAGAGCCCGGCCGCCGCGGGGCGTGGTGTCTGGTCTGGGTTCAGAAGTTCGTCCACGACCCCAAGTGATACCCCATCGGAAGCCTCGGGAAACACAGCGGCAACCGATCGTGACGTAGCGTTCACGATCGTGGCGTCGTCGGAGGAGTTCGGAGCACCGGTGGAAATTCGCGTCGACCTGCCCGACGGGGCACATCGCACGGTCGCGATCACGAACCCGGACAAGGTGATGTTCCCGTCGGTCGGCGCCGACAAGGAGGAACGCACCAAGCTCGACCTCGCCCGGTACTACGTCGCCGTCGATGAAGCGATCATGCGGACCCTCGACGATCGGGCGGTGCTGCTCGAGCGCTATCCGAACGGGGTGCGCGGAAAGTCGTTCTTCCAAAAGCGGATTCCGGACTCGGCGCCGGACTGGCTGACCACGACCACGGTCGAGACGATCAACGGCACCCCGTCGCGGGCACTCGTGATCTCCGACCTGGCACACGTGCTGTGGGCGGCGAACCAGGGCGTGCTCGGATTGCACGTGTGGCAGTTCCGCTCCGCCCATCCCGAAGACGCCGACGAGATGCGGATCGACCTCGACCCGTCGCCGGGCGTCACCTTCGACATGACCCGTGAAGCTGCCGGCCACACGCGCGACCTGTTGGCGGAGTTCGGCATGGTGGGCTTCCCGAAGACGACGGGAAGCAAGGGGATCCACATCTACGTGCGCGTCGAACCGGGCTGGGACTCGTTCGCCGTACGCGGCGCCGTGGTCGCCCTCGGGCGGATCCTCGCCGAACGCCACGCCGACCTGATCACCGACAAGTGGTGGAAGGAGGAACGCGGCGAGCGGGTGTTCGTCGACTTCAACCAGAACGCGCCACACAAGAACATGTTCGGTGCCTGGGGTGTGCGTCCCCGTGTCGGCGCGCAGGTGTCGACCCCGTTCCGGTGGGACGAACTCGAGACGATCGACCCGGAGGCATGCACGATCGACACGGTTCCGGCACGTCTCGAGGAGTACGGCGACCCGTGGGAACTGATGGACGATGCGGTCTGCACGATCACCCCGCTCGTCGAACGCTTCGCCGCCGACCTCGCGGACGGCATCCCCGACGCACCCTGGCCGCCCGTCTATCCGAAGATGCCCAACGAAGCGCCCCGCGTCCAACCGTCACGAGCCCGCAAGCCCGACTGACGGTCATCGGGTGTCCGACACCCGATGACACCGATCAGACCGGAAGCGTGCACTCGCTGTTGGCGAGGCCGTCGATCAGTGCGGCCGAACCTCCCAGGATCGCCCCGGAGGCGGCATCGTCATAGGCCGCGGCGCCGGCGTCGACGATCGCGTGCAGGTCGACGAGGAACTGCGCGCTCGTCGCCGGCCCGTCACCGGCGAGAATGGCGAAGTCCGGCTCGGCGCGGGCGACCACGTCGAGCATCGCCACCGCGTCGTCATAGGTGGTCAGCGGAGTATCGGACACGAACGTCGGCGGCGTCTGGGTCGTCAGCAAGTCGTCGACGAGCGTTTGCGCCGTCGCGATCTGGAGGTCGAGCTTGTCGTCGTCGACATGGTCGACGTCGTCGAGCACGGTGTGATAGCAGCCGTTGTTCGCGTCGGTGAAGAAGACGGACGGGACACCGCCTGCCACGAGGCTCGCGTGGTCGCTCCGTCCCTGACCGAAGATCAGGCTGAGCGTCGCATAGTCGAGCGTCGATGCGTCGGTCGCCCGTCCTGCGGCGTCGACCAGTGCCTCGCCGCCGGTCTCCGGGCCGACGAGGATCGTCGTGTTCGCCAGCTCGGGCGTCAGCTGCGCGCCTTGGATGTCGAAGTTGACGTAGGCCACCGTCTGTTCGAGCGGGATGAGCGGATCGCCGACATACACCTCGGATCCCACGAGCCCGTCCTCCTCACCGTCCCACAGACCGACGATGATCGACCGTCGATCACTTTCGTCCCCATCGCTGGATTCCTGAATGTAGGCGGCGTCGACCGTCTCGATGATCGACACGACAGCGGCCACCCCGGCCGCATTGTCGGCGGCGCCGTTGCAGATTTCGTCATCGGTCACCCCGCGGTCGTCGCACTCGCCGGGGCCGAGATGGTCGTAGTGAGCTCCGATCAACACGTATTCATCGGCGAGGTCGCCCCGACCCGGCAGGAGTCCGATGATGTTGGTCCCCTCGTCGTACGGCTGCAGGAACCCGTCGTCGCCTGCGGCATCCGGCCGGGCGGGTTCGAGGACGTCGACCAGCTCCGACAGCAACAGCTCTCGGGCAGCGGTGGACCCGTCCGTGCCGTTGTTCCTGCCGTTCAGTTCGTCGGACGCCAACTGTTCGACCAACGTGGAGGGGTCTCCCGTCCCGGCGTCGATCGTCGGCACATCCGTCGCCGGAGGCTCGGTCGCCGGAGGCTCCGTCGCCGGCACGTCGGTCGCGGCCGGTTCGGAGGCAGGTGGCTCGGGGGCAGGTGGCTCGGTGGCCGGAGGCTCGGTCGCAGGCGTTTCGTTGGTCGCGGCGACATCCTCCTGAGTGTCGGGAGTGCTGTCTCCGTCAGACCCCGAGCAGGCGACAGCGAGGAAGGCGAGGGCGGCGACGGGAATGACGAGCGAACGCATGGCCCGACTCTTGCAGACCCTGACCGCGCACCCGCGGTCATCGGGTGCCAGCACCGGACGACCGCGATGTGCGTGGCCGAGGTGTCGATCGGGGCTGCGGCCTGACAGGCTGGCGACCATGACGTCAGGGACCTCGACCGAGCCCGCAACGTACGATCAGCTCGCCGCGGTGATCCGCAGTCGACGGACGTCGATGCTCGTCGACCATGCCGCCGACGTCCAGGTCGCGCTGGTCGAGCAACTCTGCGAACTCGCCTCCTGGGCCCCGAACCACAAGCGGACCTGGCCGTGGCGATTTGCCGTCTTCACCGGCGACGGCCGCCGACGGCTCGGCGAGACGATGGTGGCCGACATGGTCGATGCCGACTTCGGTGACGAGGGCAAACGACTCAAGACGGCCGGCAAGTATCTCCGCACACCGGCCACCCTGGTCGTCGGGTGCGGACCTCACGACAACCCGATGTTGCACGTCGAGAACCGGGATGCCGTCGCTGCCGCGATCCAGAACCTGCTGCTCGCGGCGACGTCGATGGGTCTCGCGACGTTCTGGTCGACGCCGGCTCTGTCCGAACCGCCCCGCGTCCTCGACCTGTGCGGCTTCGATGCCGGCGACCGCGTCGTGGGCATCATCTACCTCGGGTGGGCCGAACAGTCATGCGACGCACCCGAGCGTCCGCCGGTCGAGCTGACGGTCGTCGATCGCTGACATTTCGGAGTTCGGCCCGAGCACGTCAGAATGTCGGCGTGGCCGCCGAGATCGAACCGACCCAGACCATCGTCACCCTCGACCTCGAGGGCGTCCTGATCCCGGAGGTCTGGGTCGCTGTCGCCGACACCACGGGGATCGAAGGATTGCTGCGCACCACCCGCGACGAACCCGACTACGACGTCCTGATGCGCTACCGGCTCGGCCTGCTCGAGCAGCACGGGCTCGGCCTCGCGAAGATCCAGGAGGTCATCGCGACGCTCGAACCGATGGCCGGGGCCCGGGAGTTCCTCGACGAGCTCCGCTCACGGACCCAGGTGATCATCCTGTCGGACACCTTCGAGCAGTTCGCTCATCCGTTCATGCGCCAGCTCGGATGGCCCACCATCATGTGCCATCAGCTCGTCACCGACGGCGACCGCATCGTCGGCTACCAGCTCCGCCAGCCGGACCAGAAGCGCAAGGCGGTCCAAGCGTTCCAATCGTTGAACTTCCGCATCATCGCCGCCGGCGACTCCTACAACGACACCACGATGCTCGGGGCGGCGTCGACGGGCTACCTGTTTCGTTCACCCGACAACGTGATCGCCGAGTTCCCCCACTTCCGGAGCTTCACCGCGTACGACGACCTGCTCGACGCCATCAGCGCCGATCTCTGACCCGCTTCTCCACCCCCGCCACATGCGGCGGACGCCTTCGTCGATCGCGAGCGACAGCCCGACGAGTCCGATCGCGACGACCCCGTCCAACCACCAGTGATGCCCGGTGGCCGCGACGACGAGGATCGTGATCGGCAGGTGCGCGGCGAACAACCACTTCCAGCGACTCGACGTCGACGCGACGACTCCGAACGCGATCACCGCTGCCCACGCCACGTGGATCGACGGCATGGCGACGAACTGCCCCGACACCCCCGTACCGACGGGGCCGTACACCGACATGTCGTAGACCTCGGACAGATCCTGGTATCCGAGGTCGGTCAGGAAACGGGGCGGGGCGACGTGCCAGAAGCGGATGAAGAGGCAACCAGCCGTGGTCATCGCGAGCACGTTCCGCCAACGTCCGTACTTGTCGCGGTGGCGCCAGAACATCCAGATCAGGAACGCGAACACCGTCGGCACGTGCATCCCGATGTAGTAGGCGGCGCTCAGCCAGCCGAGCGGCTGGTGGGCGACGACGAACTCCTGGAGACTGAGCTCGGTGGGCCACCCGACCGCGTTCTGGAAGTCGACGATCGAACGCGCCCGCTCGATCGCGCCGTCCGACTGCGTCAGCGGGAGCTTCTTCGCCGACCGCCACAACCCGTAGAGCCCGGTCAACACCGCCAGCTCGTGCAGGATCGGCAGCGACACCTCCGTGAACCGAGACGGCCGCAATCGGCGCACGATCAGGAACAGGGCGATGCAGATCAGCATCGTGATCCACGCCTGTTGCCAGGTGGGCCACTTCGTCGCAGCGAGCATCATCGGCGACCGAACCACCCCTTCTTCGACCGCTTCTCCTTCTTCTGTTTCGCCGCTGGCTCGTCGCGGATCGTCGCGCAACTCCAGCCTGCGTACGTTCCGCCGTGACGCTCGGAGATTAGCCGCACGGTCCAACTGTCGGAGGTGAGGTCAGCGGGATCGGCTCGGTTCCAAACGACGAGCGTGCCGTCGATGGGCGCGTCCACGGTGAAACCGATGCTCGCGACCGCCGACGCCAAGGCGCCGACCCGGTCGTCGTCGACTCCGTGGATCACGTGGTCGATCGGGCGAACACCACCGACGTCGCCGGCGGCATGGAGATCCGCCATCACCCGGAGGTCGGCCATCGACTGCTGCTCCATGTCGAGCGGGCGGACGCCGTCGAAGAGTTGCCAATCGGGGTCGATGGTCGGGGCGACGCTGACCGATGCTCTCGCCGGAAGCGGAAGTTCGGTGAATCGTGATGCGTGCTCGTCGTCCGGCAGGTAGACGAGCGTCCGGAGTCGGGTCGCCGTTCGTCGTGTCCCGACGATCCGCCCGCCCAACCGTGTCGTGATCGATTCGATCGACATCTCGGCCGGGCCGATGAACTCGGGCATCGTCGAGGGCGCATCGATCGTGATCTCGCACGCCAACGGGAGTCCGGCGATCGGCGCCATGTCGAGCGACTCGCCATCGACACCGATCATCTCCGTTGCACCCGCCGCATCACGACGGAACAGCTCCCACGCCATCCCCGCAGGCTACGAGCGTTACGTAACGGGTCTGACCCGTTACGTAACGCTCGGTGG
>NZ_JBAVYV010000081.1:0-7896 GCF_049588435.1 Ilumatobacter sp. | reverse complement strand
CGAGAACGCCGGTCGCCCGGTGCAGCACCTCGGCGCAGGCTGGAAGCGAGTGGTCACCGACCTCGCGTCCGTTGGCGACCGAATCGAGACACGCTCATGAACTCCACCGATCGCCACCGGACCGGCTTGATCGTCGGCCGCTTCGACCCGCCACACCTCGGCCACTCGCACATGATCGACTGGGCCGACGAGCGCACCGACCGTCTCGTCGTCTACGTCAACTCGTCGTTCGCGCGCGACACCGTTCCGGGGGAGCTGCGTGCCGCCTGGCTTGCCGAGGCGCATCCGAACGTCGAGGTCCGGGTAGTCCGGCATTCGCTCGCGACCGACTGGGACGACGAGGACCTCTGGGCGCGCTGGATCGAGCTCTTCCGTTCCCACTGGCCCCACGAGTCGGGCCCGGATGCGGTGTTCTCGTCCGATGCGTACGTTTCCGGAATCGCATCGCGCCTCGATGCCGTCGCGGTGACGGTGGATCCGGATCGAGTGACGGTTCCGGTCACCGCCACCCAGATACGCGACGAACCGGCGGCCCACCTCGACAAGGTGACACCGCCGGTTCGACAATGGATCGAATCCAACTGGTTGTAGGAGCCGCCGTCAACGGGTGTCAGGCACCCGATGACCGTGACCGTCGTCAGCGGTTGGGCTGCTTGGTGACGCGGAGGTACGGCTTGACGGGGTTCCAGCCGGCGGGGAAGAGCGCCTTCGCGTCCTCGTCCGAGACGGCCGGAACGATGATGACGTCGTCGCCGTCTTTCCAGTTGCCCGGCGTTGCGACCTTGTGGTCGGCGGTCAGCTGCAGACTGTCGATCACGCGCAGGATCTCGTCGAAGTTGCGCCCGGTGGAGGCCGGGTAGGTGAGGGTCAGCTTGACCTTCTTGTCGGGGCCGATGACGAACACCGAGCGCACCGTGAGGGTGTCGTTCGCGTTCTCGTGGATCATGTCGTAGGCGTCGGCCACGGTGCGATCCGGGTCGCCGATCATCGGGAAGTTGACCGCGGTGCCCTGGGTCTCCTCGATGTCCTTCTCCCACTCGAGGTGGCTGTCGACCGGGTCGACCGAGAGGCCGATCACCTTGACGTTGCGCTTGTCGAACTCCGGCTTGAGTGCGGCCACGAGACCCAGTTCGGTCGTGCAGACCGGCGTGAAGTCCTTCGGGTGGCTGAACAGCACGCCCCACGAGTCGCCGAGCCACTCGTGGAAGTTGATGTCGCCCTGCGTGGTGGGAGCGGTGAAGTCGGGTGCGGTGTCGCCGAGACGGACGGCCATGGTGATCTCCTGTGATCGTTGGAACGGACGTTGCGGAGAGGAGCGTAACGACCGATCACCGAAACCCGACAAACCAAGTCGGGATTCATCCTCGACCGTGGACCGGAAGCTGATCGGGCGGTGCGCCGGCCCGGCAGGCGGTGGCGGGTGACGTGCGAGCGGACGTGTGGTTGGATGGGAACATGAGCATCCCCGTCGAACTGGACGTCCTCGAAGCCAAGACGCGAGAGTACGGGTGGGCCTATCTGCTCACGGTCGGCGACGACATGCGTCCCAAGATCGTCGCGTGCCAGCCCGAGTGGCACGACGGGACGATGTGCTTCTCCGCCGGCAGCGGATCGGCGCGGAATGCGACGGCGCGCGCGTCGGTCACGGTGACCTTTCCCCCACTCGATCCCGACGGGTACACCCTGATCGTCGACGGTGACGCGACCATCGACGAGTCCGGAGACCCTCCCCGCGTTCATGTCGCACCGACCGGCGGTGTCCTGCACCGAGCGTCGGCACCCGATTTCACCAACACCACGACCGGCTGCAGCCACGACTGCGCCCCGGTCGACCGACCCGCTACCTGATCCGGAGCGGCACCCGGTACGTTCCGGCGCGCCCCGTACGCTCCACGGCGATGTTCGGCTTCCTCGCAGCGATCGATCCGGAGACCGGGCTCGACGCGGGCCTCGAGCGCACGGCCGACCTGGTCGGTGTGTTCTTCTTCGCCATCTCCGGTGGTCTGCTCGCGGTCCGCAAGGGATTCGAACTGGTCGGCGTGATCGCCCTCTGCCTGGTCACGGCGCTGGGCGGTGGCGTGATGCGCGACGTGGTGCTCGGCGCCACCCCGCCCACGGCGTTCAGCGAGGTGGCCTACATGCTGGTTCCGCTCGTCGCAGCCGGAATCGTGTTCGTCGCCCACCAGGCGATCGAGTCACGGTTTCGCACCCCGGTCCAACTCTTCGACGCGGCGGGGCTCGGGCTGTTCGCGGTGACTGGCGCCGTGAAGGCCGCTGCGTTCGATGCGAGCGCCGCCGGGGCCGTGATGATCGGCGTGATCAGCGCGGTCGGCGGCGGAATCATCCGCGATGTCCTCGCCAACGACCCACCGCATCTGTTCCACCCCAACAGCCGGCTCTACGCGATCCCGGCTGCGATCGGTGCAACGGTGATCGTCGTCAGCGTGCGTAACGATTTCTACTCGGGCACGCTGGCCCTCGCGGTCGCGTTCGGAATCTTCGCGTTCCGGGTGGCTGCGCTCAAGTTCGAATGGCGTGCGCCGAAACCGCTCGGCCGGACGACCTGAGGTCGGTCCGGGCAACCCGGGTTGCTGTCAGCAGTTCGCGACGACGTCGCCGTCGACGGGATCGCCGCCGTCGATCGGGTCGTCACCTGCGTAGAAGGAGCCGGTTCCACGGATGGTGGAACCATCGAGCGTCAACTCGAGCGTGCCTCCGAACGGCTCGTACATCGTGCTCGCACCCCACAGCGACTCGAAATTCGACGCGTCGGCGACCGTCACGGAGCCGATTCCGGTGACCGGACCCTCGTCGCCGAACTGCGTGATGTCGAGCAGCGGGTCGTCGTAGGACGTCGCGGTGAACAGGATCTCGGACCCGGCGGCGATCTGCGGTTCGAGCGCGCAGAGCACCGAGAAGTCGTAGCTCTCACCGTTGGCGAGGGTCAGCGTCGCCGTTCCCGAACCGGCATCGGGCGGAACTTCGTCGGCTGCCTCGCCGCCCGCTGCAGCGTCTGTGCCGGCGCTCTCGGCCTCATCATCGGTCGGGTCATCGGTCACCGGGGTCAAGACCTCGGCGGCCTCGGTGGGCTCGGTGACATCGGTGGCTTCCGTTTCGGCGGTGTCGGTTGTGTCGTCGGTCGAGTCGTCACTGGCACCGCAGGCGGTCGTCACCAGGGCGGTGGCGAGGGCGATCGGGATCCACGTGGTGCGCATTTCATCGATCTTGGCACGCGACCCGCGACCGACGACGGTTGTTCCATCGAGCGCCGCTGTCGGCAGTGCGGGGACACTCGGATCGATCCGCGCGATGACCTGTTCGGCGCACCGCGGACGACGTCGGACTCGGCTCTAGGATCGGTGCGCGACGTGAGCGTGGTGATGCCACCCGTGCTCGTCATGCCTCCGTAGCTCAGTTGGATAGAGCGGTCGCCTCCTAAGCGACAGGCCACAGGTTCGATTCCTGTCGGAGGCGCCAGGAGTGCTCGACGTCCGGACCGGCCCCGGTGTCGGGCCGAGCCGGTGCGTCGTTCAGTCCCGGTCGACCGTCAGCCGTTCGACGATGAGCGGCACCAGCCAGACCCCGACGCACGCGATCGCCGTACCGGCAGCGACCACGGGCCACGCGTCCGACGGCGGGAGGTCGAGTTGGAAGTAGTTCCGCAGGAACGGGATCGCCATCACGCCGATGTAGAGCGCACCCATCCCCGCGGCCAGCGCCACCTTCCACAGTTCGAGCGGGCGGCTGACGACGATCAGCACGACCAGGCCAGCGCTCAGCAGCGTGATGGTGGCGCACGTGCGGGCCTCGGCGAGCGTGACATCACTCATCCGACGGGTCACGTCATAGACCACGTACGCGGCGATTCCCGACACCGCGCCGGCCGGAACGGAGTAGCGCAGCACTCGCTCCAGGAATCCCGGCCGCACGAGGGCCTCGTTCGGTGAGAGCGCCAGGAAGAATCCGGGGATTCCGATCGAGAACGTGCCGATCAGCGTCAGCTGGCGTGGAAGGAACGGGAATGGAACCCCCGCCAGGCCCACGATGAGCGTCAGCAACACGGCGTAGGTGGCCTTGGTGATGAACAGGTTGGCGACGCGTTCGATGTTGTTGATCACCCGTCGTCCCTCGGCGACGACGAGCGGGAGCGTCGAGAATCGGTTGTCGAGCAACACGAGTTGTGCGACGGCTCGCGTCGACGGGCTTCCGGCTCCCATCGCAATGCCCATGTCGGCGTCCTTGAGCGCCAGGACGTCGTTGACTCCGTCGCCGGTCATCGCGACGACGTGACCCTCGGACTGGAGCGAACGAACCATCGCCCGCTTCTGGTGCGGGGTCACCCGACCGAACACCGGTGTCGACAGGACCTGGGTGGTGAATGCGTCGAACTCGGTGTCGGGATCGGGGAGCGTGCGGGCATCGACCCCCGTGTCGGCGTTGCGCACCCCGGCGCGGCGCGCCACAGCGGCGACGGTGGCGGGGTTGTCGCCCGAGATCACCTTGATCGTCACGCCCTGGGAGTTGAAGTACTCGAGGATCTCGGCCGCATCGTCGCGCACCGTGTCCTCCAAGCTCACCAGCGCGAGCGGTTCGAGATGGTCGGGTCGTCGTTCGCCCTGGTGGGCACCGTCGGACTGTGCGAGCAGGAGCACTCGGCTCCCGGCCTCCGCCAGCCGTGCGACCGCGCCGAGTGTGTCGTCGCCGGGTTCGAGAAGGATCTCGGGGGCACCGAGATAGAACGAGCCGCGGTCGGTGAAGTGCGTGGCCGCCCATTTGCGAGCCGAACTGAACGGCGTGACCTCGTCGGCCGTCCAGTCGTCGGGTGACGCGTGCGCCTCGACGATCGCGGCGAGCGTCGCATTCGGACTCGGATCGGATGCGCCGAGTGCCCCGAGCGCATCGGAGACGAATCCGTCGTCGATTCCGGGAAGGACCTCGACGGAGCCGTAGCTGATCTCGCCGGTGGTGATCGTCCCGGTCTTGTCGAGGCAGAGCGTGTCGACGCGGGCGAGCAGTTCGACCGAAGCGAGTTCCTTCGCCAACGCCTGATGCCGGGCGAGCGACATGATCCCGACGATGAACGCGAGGCTGGTCAGCAGCACGAGGCCGTCCGGGACCATCGCCACCGATGCGGCGACCGTCCCCTGGAGTGCTTCCTGCCAGGTGTCGACATCGTCGCTGCCGAGCTGACGGATGAGCAGCAGCGTGGCGGCCGGCGGGATGATGAAGGTCAGCCATCGCAGGATCGTGTTGACCCCGCTCCGCAGTTCGCTGTCGGCCAGCTTGAACACTCGCGCCTCGTCGACCAGTTTGGCGGCGTAGCTGTCCGAGCCGATCGCCGTCGCCCGATACAAGCCCGATCCGGACGCGACGAAGCTTCCCGACATCACGTCGTCGCCGGGGTGCTTGGACATCGCATCGCTCTCGCCGGTCAGCAGCGATTCGTCGATGTCGAGCCCGACCGCCGACACGATCTCACCGTCGACGACGATCTGGTCGCCGGATCCGATCACCAGAATCTCGTCGGCGACGACGTCGGAGACCGCCAACTCGACCGACGCGCCGTCGCGGCGGGCCACGGCGGCCGGCGCGTTGAGCAGTTCGAGTTCACGCAGCGTGCTGCGCGCCCGGAGTTCCTGCACGATCCCGATCCCCGAGTTCGCGACGACCACACCGGCGAAGAGCGCGTCGGCCGGGTATCCGGCGACGAGGATCAGCACGAACAACGTCGAGATGATCGCGTTGACCGGGGTGAGGATGTTGGCCCGCGCGATCTGGCCGAACGATCGGACCGGAGCATCGGGAACCGCGTTGGTCCGGCCGTCGGCACGACGCTCCTCGACCTGGGCGGCTGTCAGACCGACGGATGGATCCACCGCTGTCGTCGTCACGCGGAGCGAGAGTATCCCGACGGTGCGACAACCAGGGGGAGTCGGCTCATGTCAGGAGCAGAAATGAACGTCGGTGAATCGTTTCCGGAAGTCACCGACGTCGAGCGCGACGGCTGTTCGGTCCTCGCCGGAGATCGATCGCGTGATCGCCTCGGCGACGAACGCCATGTCGTTCGGTGTCATGCCCCAACGAACCATCTCGTTCGTTCCGAGCCGGATCGCCCCCATCAGGTCGGGCCCGTCGCCCGGCAACCCGATCCCCGAGCTGAGGAGGTTGGCCTCGCGGAGTTGCCGTGCGAGGCCGTGACCGTCGCCGCTCGTTGCCTCGGCGCGTAGGGCGAACGCGTGGGATCGGGTCGGCGACCCATCCGCGGTCGTGACGACCGGAAGACCTCGGTCGAGGAGTTGCGCTGCGAGTGCCTGTGCGGTGTCGACCATCGCCGCCGCGTGGTCGCGGCCGTATGACTGCCAGTCGAGCAAGGTCATCGCGAGCGCGGCGGTGTTCGCCGCGTCGAAGTTGGCGGTCAGCCCCGGGAACGCGATCGCATCCACGCGTTCGGCGATCGCCGCGTCAGTCGCGACGAGCAGTCCCGCCGGAGGACCGGCCAAGCTCTTGTAGGTGCTCATCGTCATGATGTGCGCGCCCTCGTGCAGCGGGTTGGGCCACGCTCCACCGGCGATCAGCCCTGACAGGTGCGCGGCGTCGAAGAGCACCGTTGCGCCCACGTCGTCCGCGATCTCGCGTACCTCGGTCACCGGGTGATGCGTGAGATTGAGACTCGCGCCGATGGTGATCATCTTCGGACGGACCCTGCGAGCGAGTTCGCGCAGGGCGTCGACGTCGACGGTGTACCGGTCGGGGTCGACGGGCGCCTCGTGGATCGCCAAGCCGTAGAGCCCGGCCGCTCCGGCCGTGTTGTGCGTGACATGACCGGCGATCGACCCCGGGGGAACGATGATCGAGTCGCCCGGCGAGCAGCACGCCATGAACGAATAGAGGTTGGCGAGTGCGCCCGATCCGATTCGCACTTCGGCGAAGGGTGCATCGAAGACCTCCGCGGCGAGCTCAGCGGCGATGACCTCGATCTCCTCGACCGCTTCGAGCCCCATCTCGTACTTCGCTCCGGGGTGACCCAGCGACGGCCGGGTCCCGAGCGACGAGGCGAGCAGCGCCTCGGCCGCCGGGCTCATCACATTCGCCGCCGGATTGAGGTTGATGCACTCCAGTTCGTGGATCGTGCGGTTCTTCGTGACGAGGTCGTCGATGCGTCCGCGGACCGTGTCCTTCGTCGGGGCCGCGACGGTGCTGGCCGCGATGCGTCGGACGAGCGATTCGGAGTCGACTGGGACCCAGTCGCGTCGGGCGAGCCGTGGTTCGGACATCGGCCGATTGTACGAGTGGCAGCCGTGGGCGCCGCTGCGTGTCGGTCATGCCTCGGGGATGAAGCGGCTCCAGACGTCGGGGTCGTTCAGGCTGTTCCTGGCGGCGGCGAACTCGGCGGGCGACGGAATGCACGCGCCGAAGGTGTGCGCGTACGGGTTCTCGACGGATCCTCCCGGCAGCGTCTCGAAGTGCAGGTGGGGACCCTGTGCATTGCCGGTGCTGCCGACGTAGCCGATCACGTCGCCGGCCTGCACCGCTCGGCTCTCGCCCTCCCAGTCGTCGAGGTGGGCGTAGTAGAACTTGTCGCCGTTCGCGGTGGTCAGCCAGATCGCGCGGCCACCGAGGCCGTTGGTCTTGAACTGCGCGTCGCCGTCGCGTACGGCGCGGATCGGGGTGCCTCGATCCGCGATCATGTCGACGCCCTCGTGGCTCCGGCCGCCCGATCGCGCCCAGCCCCACGAATCCTCGAACGTGGAAGGTCCAGCGACCGGACACACGTCGAACAGGGCGAGGTTCGGGTCGGCCGCCTTGGGCGCGGGGTCTGTGCTCTCATCGCTGCCGGCGACGTCGTCCGTCGAGTCGGTCGCCTCGTCGGCGATGACCTCCGCATCGGTGTCGCCG
>NZ_JBAVYV010000080.1:0-2416 GCF_049588435.1 Ilumatobacter sp. | reverse complement strand
GGCCGAGGCCGAGCCGGGCAAGCCGATCCGCGGTGCCGGCGCGGCGATCGTTCGGAACATGGAGGCCAGCCTCGCGGTTCCGACGGCGACCAGTTTCCGCAATGTCCCGGCCAAGCTGCTCGAGGTCAACCGCAAGGTCGTCAACGGCTTCCGTGCTCGGTCCGGTCAGGGCAAGATCAGCTTCACCCATCTGATCGGCTGGGCCGTCGTCCGCGCGATCGCCGACGCCGTCCCGGCGATGAAGAACGGCTACAAGGCCGACGACGACGGCAAGCCCCTCCTCGTCGTGAACGATCACGTGAACATGGCCCTCGCCGTCGATGTCGAGAAGGCCGACGGCAGCCGCACGCTGCTCACGCCGATCATCCGCGATGCCGACACCCTCGGTTTCGCCGAGTTCCTCGCGTCGTACGACGAACTGATCCGCAAGGTCAAGAACAACAAGTTGACCGTCGAGGACTTCATGGGAGCGAACGTGTCGCTCACCAACCCCGGAACGATTGGGACCGTGCAGTCGGTCCCGCGCCTGATGCCCGGTCAGGGTCTGATCGTCGGTGTGGGCTCGATCGACTTCCCGGCCGAGTTCGAGGGCGCCGACCGCGCCAGCCTCGCCGACATGGGCCTGAGCAAGGTCGTCACCATCACCTCGACCTACGACCACCGGATCATCCAGGGTGCGGAGTCGGGCCTGTTCCTGAAGCGCGTCAAGGAGTTGCTGCTCGGCGACCACGACTTCTACGAGGACATCTTCCACAGCCTCGACCTCCCGTACGAGGCCGTCAAGTGGCGTCCCGACACGAACCCGATCAACAAGGAAGAGGCCATGCTGCGCAAGCAGATGGCCGTCGCCAAGCTGATCCGGGTGCACCGCGTGCGCGGGCACCGCATCGCCGACCTCGACCCGTTGAGATGGACCGAGCCCCACACGCCGCGCGAGCTCGATCCGGCGACCTACGGGCTCACGATCTGGGACCTCGATCGCGAGTTCCTCACCGACGGCGTCGGTGGCACCGACAAGATGAAACTCGGCAACCTGCTCGGGGTTCTGCGCGACGCCTACTGCCGCACGATCGGCGTCGAGTACATGCACATCCAGAACACCGACGAGCAGAAGTGGGTGCAGGATCGCGTCGAGGCCGAGCACCGCGAGTTCGGCATCGACGACAAGCGACGGATCCTCGAGCGACTCAACGCCGCCGAATCGTTCGAGAAGTTCCTCGCCACCAAGTACGTCGGGACCAAGCGGTTCGGCATCGAAGGTGCGGAGTCGGCGGTCCCGATCCTGGACGTGATCCTCGGCAACGCGGCCGATGCGGGACTCGACTCAGCGGTGCTCGGCATGGCCCACCGCGGCCGTCTGAACATCCTGTCGAACATCATGGACAAGAGCTACGAGGCGATCTTCTCCGAGTTCGAAGGGCACCTCGATCCGACGTCCGTGCAGGGGTCGGGTGATGTCAAGTACCACCTCGGCGCCAAGGGCAAGCACGTGAGCCCGGCGGGGGCGGACATCGCCATCGAGCTCGCCGCCAACCCGAGCCACCTCGAGACGGTCGACCCGATCGTGATGGGCATGGTCCGCGCCAAGCAGGACCAGATCGACCCGCCCGGGTCGTTTCCCGTGTTGCCGCTGTTGATCCACGGCGACGCTGCCTTCGCGGGTCAGGGAGTTGTCGCGGAGTGCCTCGCGATGAGCGACACCGGCGGATATCGCATCGGCGGGACCATCCACCTGATCATCAACAACCAGATCGGCTTCACCACGGCGCCGGGCAACGCGCGGTCGTCGCCCTACTGCTCCGACGTCGCCAAGACCGTGCAAGCTCCGATCTTCCACGTCAACGGCGACGATCCCGAGGCGTGCGTGCGGGTCGCCCAACTCGCGTGGGACTATCGCCAGACGTTCAACAAGGACGTCGTCATCGACATGGTCTGCTACCGACGGCACGGCCACAACGAGGGCGATGACCCCAGCTACACCCAACCGCTGATGTACAAGGCGATCGCCGAGCGACGCAGCGTGCGCAAGCTGTACGTCGAGTCGCTGGTCAAGCGTGGCGACATCACGATCGACGAGGCCGAGCAGGCGCTGACCGACTTCCACGCGAAGCTGCAGGTGGCGCTCGACGAGACCCGCTCGTCGGCTCCCGCGTCGATGATCGTCCCGCGACCGCCCTCGCCGGTGGGCGTGTTGCCGCCGATCGCAACGGGCGTGGACCGTGACCGACTCGATTCGATCTTCGAGCAGCTCACCAACTACCCCGAGGGATTCACCGTCCACCCGAAGCTGGCCAAGCAGTTCGAGCAGCGGGCGAAGATGTACGAGTCGGGCGAGATCGACTGGGCGCTCGGCGAGTCGCTCGCGATCGGGTCGCTCGTGCTCGAGGGACGCTCGGTCCGGTACTCGGGTGAGGAC
>NZ_JBAVYV010000079.1:0-7149 GCF_049588435.1 Ilumatobacter sp. | reverse complement strand
GCCCGCGATCGCGCCCGTCGTCGCGTCAGCGCAGCGACCGTATGGACGACGTCACGCCTCGTCAGGTGCGACGCGGGCGAGCCACAGACCCGGAGCCTCGATCTCGTTCGGAGTCGGAACCGCCTCCGGATCGTTGAACAGCGGGGCGAGCCCGGACTCTCCGGCGCGATCGACGACGCCTTGGACGAACGCCTTCCCGCGTGCCGTCTGTTCGGCACCGAGCCGGATACCGAGGAGTCGCTCCACGAACAGATCGTCGGGTGAGGTCTCGGCTCGACGGCGCCGAACCGCCTCGGCGATCTGGAGGGCGTTGCCGCCGATGATGCGCACCGCGACGGCGTCGACGACCCAGTCGATCACTCCGATCGTGACGGCGACCGCAGCGTCGAGCACGGGTTCCATCGCGAGTTGTTCGTCGGATCGAACCGCACCGAGGAGCACCTCCGGATCGCCGAATGCCTGTTGCATCGCAGCGAGCGGATCGCTCTGATCGGTGTCGAGCGACGTCAGTTTGTCGGTGACCGCCGACGGGTCGGGGCGGAATGCTCCCACGTGGCGTCGAACCAGATCGCGCAGGTGGTCGGCGATGTGTCCGATCGAGAAAAGCGTCAATCCGGCGAGTTCGTGGGCGAGCACCCAGAGCCGCATCTCGTCGATCGAGATCTCCCACTCGGCAGCGAATGCGTCGATCGTCGGCGGAACCAGCACCAGCGACGGTGTGGCCCGCGGGATCGGCAGGTCGTACACCCCGAACGCGCGGTGGGCGAGGTTGCCGACCATCGATCCGACGGCCATCCCGAGCATCGCCGGGGCCATCATCTTGGACAGTCCGGCCATCATCTGCGCCATCGGATCGGAGACGTCGGATTCGTCGTCGGTCGTTCCGAGCGATGTCGCGAGCTCGGTGAACAGCGGTCGGTAGGCGTCGAGGGTCTGGGTGGCCCACTGCTCGGGCGTGGCGACGGACGGGTCGACGTCGGGCACATCGATTCCCATCACGTCGGCGACGTGGAGGCGGGCGATCGAGGCGAGCTCGGCGTACTTGATCCGCACGGTCGGATCGATGTTGGCCGAGGCGATCGGGACACCACCGGCACCGGTGAGGCCGTCGGCGCCCGTTGCGGACATGATCGCGAACTGGCGGGCAGCATCCCAGTTGAGCGGTCCCTGTCCCGCGAGCATCCGCGAGATGTCGCCGAACATGGGCAACCCCTCGAATGGGTTGATGTTCGGGTCATCGCCTCCGTCGTCGGCCATGGTCCGATGCTACGAGCGAACGAGCCCGCCGCGGTAGCGCCCACCCGCGTTAGCTTCGAGAGATGGTCACGGCGGTGTTGACGGGTGCGGACAGTCCGCTGGGGCTGCGCGTCGCCGATCTTCTCGCCGATGATGCGATCGACGTCGTGTTGCTCGACGAGACGATCCATCCCGTTTCGAGCTCCCCGTCGGTTGAACTGCCCGACAGCGCGGATGTCGTCATCGACGTCGGGACGAGCGATTACGACCGTCGAGCTCATCGGCGTGAGAGCGCGAGCGAGTTCGTGACGTCGTCGCTCGCCGCCGCCGATCGCTTCAGCGCCGATCAGCTCGTGTTCGTGTCGTCGGCACTCGTCTACGGAGCGGCACCCAACAATCCGAAGCCGCTCACCGAGGACGCGGTGTTGCGACCGGATGTCGAGTTCGTGTTCGCCCGCCAACTCGCCTCGGCGGAGGAACTCGTCGACGAGTGGCGCCGCGCACGCTCGGGCCGCGTCACCAGCGTGCTCCGCCCGGTGTTGGCCCTTGCCGAAGGTGACAGTTCCCGACTCGCGGCCGCTCTCGTATCGGGGCTCGGTCACCGCATCGCGCAGGACGACCCACCCAGCCAGTTCCTCCACCTCGACGATCTCGCGGCCGCGGTCGCGCTCGCGGTGCGAAGCCGCCTCGACGGGGTGTTCAACGTCGCTCCCGACGGATGGGTCCCGGGCGAACGGGTCCGCGCGCTGTCCGGTGAGCGCCCGAGGTTCCCGATGCCCGAACGCTTGTCGGAGGTCGTCGCCAGCCTGCGTTGGAGGTTCCAACGCGGTCCGTTGCCCCCCGGCCTGCGGTCGTACACACGCGAGCCGTGGATCGTGTCGAACGGCCGTTTGCGTGATGCCGGATGGAAGCCGACCGTCACGAACGAGCAGGCCTACGTCGAGGCGACCGAGGCCCCGTGGTGGACGATGGTGTCACCCAAACGCCGTCAGGAGTTGACGTTGGGGGGAGCCGTGCTCGGCTCGGTCCTCTTCACGACGGTTGCGTTCGTCGTTGGCCGACGCTGGGTACGCCGTCGCCGTCGCCGCCGGGTCAGTTGACGAGCAGGCGGAGTTCGCCGCTCACGAATGTGGCGACGAGCGAGCCGTCGTGGGTCATCACGATCGACCCGTTCGGTGCCGTGATGTCATCGATCTGACCCCACCGCAGCGTGTATGCGTGCGAGGTGGTGAGGACGATCACCCGATCGGCCTCGTCCGGGAGGGCGCTGGCGACAGCGAGGTCGTTCGCATCGCCCTCCGGTGCAGCCGAGACGGCGTTCGGCGCTCCGAGGAGCGCGATGCCGCGGCCCGGGCTCGTCATGTTGTGGAACGTGAGGACGTTCTGGTCTCGTGCGGTCGACACCTCGGTCGGTGCCACGCGCAGTTCGATCGACGCCGGGGGAAGCGTCGTGGCGCTCACCGCGATCGGTGCCGACGAACGAGACGGTGCCAGTGCGACCACCAGCACCGCGGCGAGCAACAGAGCGGTCGTCCCGGTGGCGAGGATGAGCGACCGCGAACTGGTCGTGTGGTCGACGTCGACGGCAGTCGGTGCCATCTCGGACGGATGACGCCAATGACGTTCGTGTGGCGGTAGTGGCGCGGGTCCCACGGTGGAGAGATGGTAGCGATCGGTTGGCACGGGGGTCGGTCGCGCGGCACAACCCGCCAATGCGACACCGCGGAGCCCGTCGCGTTTCCGACGACGGGCGATCGTGTTGCGGTCTGGCGAAAATCTCTCCAGATCGATCACTCGCGGTGAGCGGCGTGAGAGCGACGACTACCATGCCCCGCGTGGCTGCGCCGAATGATCGTGATGATTGGCTCGGCCTCACCGACCGCCAACTCCCGATCACCGAGGCCTACGAGTGGGCCGTGATTCCCCGATGCGGCGCCGTCGTCCTCTTCAGCGGAACCGTGCGTGACCACGCCGATGGGCGCACCGACGTGCAGCATCTGACCTACGAAGCGTACGAGACCCAGGTCCGCCCGGTCTTCGAGTCGATCACCGCCGAGTTGCGGACGCGCTGGCCCGAGACGGGTCGCGTCGTGCTGCTGCATCGCACCGGTCAGCTCGAACTCGAGGAGTCGTCCGTGATCGCGGTCGTGTCGGCCCCCCATCGGCCCGAGGCGTTCGAGGCGGCCCGCTATGCGATCGACGCGCTCAAGGAAGCGGCGCCGATCTGGAAGCACGAGGTCTGGGCCGACGGCTCCGACTGGGGAACGGGCGCGAACGACATCGCCGACCCGCGGAACGTGAGGACCTAGATGGTCTATTGGATCGTCGGTGCGGTGGTTCTCGTCGTCCTGCTCGTGCTCGTCGCCCGGAGGTTCCGTCGACGACCGGACCCCGTCGACTCGTTCCGCCGACAGATCGATGCGTTGTCGCCCGAGGCGCGCCGCCCCACGATCGATCAGGTGCGCGATGCCGCGGACGACTCCGGCGAGACCGAACGGAAGAAGTCCTGACGAGCACGCTGCTCGAATCCTGTAGACGTGTGTCGACCGTGATCCCCGAGACCGTGTGGCGTGGCACTTCACATGCCATGATGGCGGCGACATGATGGTGCCTCAACATGGCTCGTGACCTCGCAATCGACCTGGGAACGGCCAACACTCTCGTCTACATGAAGGGCCGCGGCATCGTCTTGAACGAGCCGTCCGTGATCGCCCTCAACCGACAGACGGGCGAGGTGCTCGCCACCGGCCGCGAGGCCTGGCAGATGATCGGGCGGACCCCCGGCTACATCGTGGCCGTACGTCCCTTGCGCGGTGGAGCCATCACCGATTTCGAGATCACCGAGCGCATGATCCGACTGCTGCTGCAGCGGGTCGGCGTCAGCCGTTTCACCCGGCCGAAGGTCGTCATCTGCGTGCCCTCCGCGATCACCGAGGTCGAGCGCCGCGCCGTCACCGACGCCGCACGACGGGCCGGTGCAGCCGACGCGAACCTGATCGAGCAGCCGATGGCCGCAGCGATCGGAGCCGATCTCCCGATCGACGAACCGGTCGGCAACATGGTCATCGACATCGGCGGAGGCACATCGGAGACCGCCGTCATCTCGCTCGGCGGGATCGTGTCGCTGGAGGCGGTCCGGGTCGGGTCGTTCGACATCGACGCGGCGATCCAGAACCACGTTCGTCGTGAGCACGGGATCGCGATCGGTGAACGCACCGCCGAGGAGATCAAGGTCGCCATCGGCTCCGCTGATCCGACGCAGGACGAGAACCAGGCCGAGGTTCGCGGCCGCGACTTGATGACGGGCCTTCCGAAGACGGTGCTGCTCACGCCCGAGGAGATCCGCTTCGCGATCGAGGACGTGATCTCATCGATCGTCGCATCGGTGATTCGCTGCCTGTCGAAGGCCCCACCCGAGCTGTCACAGGACTTCCTGGTTCGAGGGATGTATCTGGTCGGCGGCGGTGGGCTGCTGCGCGGCCTCGCCGAACGGATCGAACGTGAGACCGAGGTCCCGGTGCGGATGTCGAACGTTCCGCTCGAAGCGGTCGTGTTGGGCGCCGGCCATGTCATCGAGCACTACGAAGCGCTCAAGGGCATGTTCATGGGCGCCCGCCGCTGACGTATCAACTCGGATCAGACCCCAGTTGACACACGATTGATCGCGTCGCCGAGGGGGTACGGCGTCTGCATGCCGATGCAGGTCCTCCCCCGATGATCTCGCTGTACCGCGCTGACGACCCGACCGACGAGATCGCAGATTCGGCGAATGGCTTGTGGGAGTCGACGCTCGACGCGCTTCCACGGGTGGGGATCGCGGTCGTGTTCATCCTGCTCGGCTGGCTGCTGTCGCGAGGCGTGCGCTGGGTGATGCTCCGGTACTGGATGTCACGTCAGACCCCGAGCTTCGCCCGGGTGATGAGCAAGGTGGTCGGCTGGGTCATGTTCGCGGTGATCATCCTCCTCGCGATCGCCGTCACCTTCCCGTCGGTCAAGCCGGTCGACCTGCTTGCCGGCCTCGGATTCTTCTCGGTCGCGGTCGGCTTCGCGTTCCAGGACATCCTGGAGAACACGTTGTCGGGAATCCTCCTGCTCTTCCGGCAGCCGTTCCGGTCCGGAGACCAGATCACGGTGATGGAACGGTCCGGCACCGTCGCCGGCATCACGATCCGCGAGACCCGCCTGACCACGTTCGACGGTGAGTTGGTGGTCATCCCGAACCGGGACGTGTACAAGAACGTGATCGACGTCCACACCAGCGACGACCTCCATCGCATCGACTTCGTGGTCGGCATCGCCTACGAGAACGATGCCGGGGAGGCGACACGCGAGATCGTCGAGGCGGTCGCGGCCGTCGAGAACGTTCACGACTCTCCGGCACCGCAGGCGCTCGTCGAGGAACTCGGCGTCTCGACGGTCGACATCCGGGTGATGTTCTGGGTCGACAGCCGACGCGCGAACTCGATCCAGGTCAAGGACGCGACGATCAAGGCGGTGAAACGACGCCTCGACTCCGCAGGGATCGAGATGCCGGCCGACATCGTTGCACTGCAGGCCACACCGAGTTTCAAGGCCGCACTGCAGAACGACGCCGAGGTGACCCCGGCCGGGAGCGTTCGTGTCGACCCGGATTCCTGACGATCACCTGTCGTATCGTTCACAGATGGCCCGAACCGGTTCGATGCTGCTTCCCGCCGACACGATCGACGATTTCCGCATGGGCTTCGCGAAGCTCCGTGACGATTTCGACGTGCCGGGTCCGCACCCGCCCGAGGTGATCGCCGCAGCGGAGGAGGCGGCGGCCCGTCCGTTCGACGTCGTGCCGGCGAATGGTGCGAATGGTGAATGTCCGAGCCGATGGCAACACGTCGATCGCTCGGACGTCGACTTCGCAACGCTCGATCCGGCATCGAGCACCGATCTCGACCAGGCGTTCGCGGTCGAGGTGTCCGGGAACGACGTGATCCTGCACTACGCGATCGCGGACGCCGGCTGGTTCGTCCGGCCGGGCGATCCCATCGACGTCGAGGCGTGGAAGCGTGGGGTCACCGTGTACCTGCCCGACGGGCGATCCGGTCTCCACCCCGACCGGATCGCCGAGGACGCCGGAAGCCTGCTCCCGGGCTCGCCCAAACCGGCGATCATCTTCACCGTCCGAGTCGCGAGCGACGGAAGCGTCGAGCTCGTCGGTGCAGAGCGGGCGATGATCCGGAATCGGGCCAAGCTCGCCTATTCGACCGTCACACCCGGTGATCTGCCCGACGCGTTCCCGGAACTGTCGCGCCGGATCGAACTCGCCGAACGCGAGCGCGGAGCGGAACGGATCGATTGGCCCGAGCAGGAGGTGGCGCGAGTCGACGGAGGTGGGTTCACCCTCCGCTTCCGGCCGCGCAACGATGCCGAGCAGCAGAATGCGGCGATGTCCCTGGCGGCGAACATGGCGATCGCCGACGCGCTGTGGACGGCCGAGACCGGTCTGTTCCGAACGATGCCGCCCGTCGACGAACGGCACCTCGGACGGCTCCGCAACACCGCCCGTGCGTTCGGCCTCGACTGGGCCGCGGGAATCCCGCTCGGCGATTTCGAACGCTCTCTGCCGCGGGACGACCCGCGGACGGCGGCATTCCAGTTGGCGATTCGACGCGCGAGCGGGGGAGCGTCGTACACGCCGTACTCTGCGTTCGGAGAGCCCGGTGGGCCATCCGACGGGGGTGTGCGGGACGGCAAGCCCTGGCACGCAGCGTTGGCGGCGACCTACGTGCACGCGACCGCGCCGCTGCGGCGGCTCGCCGACCGCTATGTGATCGAAGCGACACTGGCGATCGCAAACGGTCGCGATGTCCCCGATGAGGTCGAGGCCGCGTTCGAGGAGCTCCCGGCGGCGATGAGTCGTGGCACCGCGCTCGCCAACCG
>NZ_JBAVYV010000078.1:0-5095 GCF_049588435.1 Ilumatobacter sp. | reverse complement strand
GCGCTCACATCCCGCCGAAGGCGTTTCGTCGTTCTCGGAACGTTCAGCGGACTTCGGGCGACCTGAACGGATGTGGTCATTAGCCTCGAACCCGTGAAGATCGCTCGCCCCCGATTGCTCGTTGCCTCTCTCGTGGCTGCGGTGGTGCTCATCGGTGCCTACGCCGTGTGGCAGGTGTCGTCCGATTCCGGTACGGACTCCGAGGTCGATGCCGCTCTCGAGGATTCCCAGGACCGATCGCTCCCCGACGACGAGTTCGCGATCGAGCCAATCCCCGAACTCGACGGAGATGCCTTTCCCGACGCCACCCTCGTCGACCGCGACGGCAACGAGGTGTCGAGTGCGTCGTGGCTCGGTGACACCCCGCTCGTCGTGAACTTCTGGTTCAGCACCTGCGTTCCCTGCGAGCGTGAGCTGGCCGACTTCGCGGAGGTCGCCGCCGAAGTCGACGGCGACGTGCGCTTCATCGGTGTCAATCCGCTCGACACCGTCCCCGTGATGGAACGATTCGCCGGTGAGCGGGGTGTCGAGTACGACCTGATGCGAGATGAATTCGCCGAACTCCAGAGCGCGCTCGGTGTCACGTTCTTCCCGTACACGGTGTTCGTCTCATCGTCCGGCGAGATCATCGACCAGACCGGCGTGCTCGACGCGGACGGCCTGCGTGACCATGTCGATGCGCTCCTGGAAGCGGAGAACCAGGCATGAGCCTGTGGTTCGTGGCCGGCATGCTCGCGGCGGTCAACCCGTGCGGGTTCGTGCTGCTGCCGACGTACCTCATGTACTTCCTGGGCCTGCAGGGGTCGGAGCGCACGCTCGCCCAGCGTGAGACGTTGCGCAAGGCGTTGAAGGTGTCGGCATCACTGAGCCTGGGGTTCATGGCCGTGTTCATCGTCGCTGCGAGCCTGGCGAACTACTTCACGAACTGGCTCACCGCGAACGCGAAGTACGCCACCGGGTTCTTGGGCATCGCTCTGATCGTCCTCGGTGCCGCGATGCTGTTCGGGTTCAAGCTCCCCTTCATGAACCCGCAGCGGCTCCAGGGTGAGAAGGATCAGACCGTGAAGTCGATGTTCGTGTACGGCGTCGCGTACGCCATCGCGTCGCTCGGCTGCACGATCGGCTTCTTCATCTCGGCCGTCTTCGCCACCAGTCGCAACGGTGGGGTCTTCGCCGGGCTGCGCAACGGCATTGCGTACGGCGCCGGGATGGCGGTCCTCGTCGGCGGGCTCACCGTCGCACTCGCGTTCGCCAACACCGGGTTGCTCAAGCTGCTGCGGCACGGCATGCAGTACATGGATCGCATCGCGGCAGCGTTCGTGGTGCTGTCGGGTCTGTACCTGCTCTGGTACTTCTACTGGGTCGATCTCAAGGAGGAGGGCGATGCGATCACCGACTGGGTGACGTTCCGCCAGGCCGACATCAGCGCCTACCTCAACGACCACCAGTGGGGCGTCACCGTGTTGATGTTCTCGATCCTCGGAGCGACCATCTCGTACGTCTACACGCGGCGCGCCGACGTCCTCGCCGGACTACTCGTCGTCGTCGGCGGTGTGGCGGGGCTCTGGTCAGATGATTGGCTCGCCGTCGGGATCATCGGAACCGCCGTGGCGCTCGCCGGAGTGCTCGGTCTCGTTCAGGACCGGCGGGACTCGAAACTGCAGGCGTCGCGCGAGTCCAGCGTCGAGGAGCCGCCCACGTCGGTCTCGACGACGGGCGGCGGTCAGACGTAGTGCATCGCGTTCGCCTGCGCGGTGAGATCGGCGCGGTGGTCGGGATGGGCGATCGCGATCAGGCGGGTGGTCCGCTCGCGCACGGTCGCACCGCGTAGTTCGGCGACCCCGAACTCGGTGACGACCTTGTCGACCGTGTTCTTCGGCGTGGTGACCACGTCACCTGCCGAGAGTTGCGGCACGATCTTGGTGGCCCCGTCGGACGTCGTCGAGTGGAGCACCACGAATCCCTGCCCACCGTCGGAGTACATCGCACCGCGAGCGAAGTCGTTCTGCCCGCCCGACGACGAGTAGTACCGCCCGCGGATCGTCTCGGACGCACATTGACCGAGGAAGTCGACCGACAGCGTGGCGTTGATCGACACGAAGTTCTTCTCCTGGGCGATGATCCGGGGGTCGTTGACGTAGCGGACGGCGTGCAGTTCGATGGCGGTGTTCTCGTGGAGGAAATCGTGGAGTCGCTTGGTGCCGAGGGCGAATGTGCCGACGGTCTTGGTCCGGTTGAGCCGTTTACGGACGCCGTTGACCACCCCGGATTCGATCAGGGCGACGACGCCGTCCGACAGCAGTTCGGTGTGGACGCCGAGATTCTGGTGGTCGCGCAACGATTCCATGATCGCGTTGGGGATGCCGCCGATCCCGGTCTGGATCGTCGCCCCGTCGGGAATTCGTTCGGCGACGAACGCCGCGATCCGACGGTCGGTGTCGTCGGCCGCGACGGGTGGGATGTCCAGCAACGGTCGGTCGGTCTGGCACCAGCCTGCGATCTGCGACGAGTGGATCTGATTGCGTCCGAACGTGCGCGGCATGGCATCGGTGACCTCGAGGAAGAATCGGGCACGACCGATGAAGCTCGCCACGTAGTCGGCCGACACGCCGAGACTGAAGTACCCGTGTCGATCGGGGGGTGAGGCGCTCGCGACGACCAACGGATCCTCGCTGCGGTGGTGCATCATCTCGTAGACCTCCGAGAAGTGCGCCGGGACGAGCCCCACGTTGCCCGCGCGGAAGTGCGGCCGGGTGATGTGCGAGAGGAAGTACGAGATGTGGCGCATCCTGTCGCCGAACGCCGCACCGATGTACGGGCGATCGTGGATGGCGTGCATCTGGTGGACGCGCAATCCGGTGAACCGGTCACCGTCGGCCGCGTGGTCGTCGGCGACCGCGTCCTCGATCGCGTCGAGGACCGCCGTCGGCTCACCGTTGGCGAGCGGGACGATGATGCGCGTCTCCGGGCCGAGATGGTCGAGGACGTCGGAGGCATGGCCGGGCGATTCGATCATCTCCAGAACGTAGGTGACCGAGCGGGCCGGGCCGACGACATCGCGAACGAGGACCGTCCGGTTCGCGCGGCTGGGGCTCGATCGACACGCTCGCGTACGGTGCGAGGATGGCTGACGCGTTCGATCCCGCATCCGTACCGATTCGCACTGCGGCGACGGTGATGCTGGTGCGCGACGCCATCGACGGAGACCCGGGAGTTGAGGTGTTCATGCTCCGCCGAACCGGCAATGCCGCGTTCGCTGCCGGGATGTACGTGTTTCCCGGTGGCAAGGTCGACGATGCCGACCACGCGACGGAGCTCGAGCCCTTCTGCGACGGTCTGGATGATGCCGAGGCGTCGTCTCAACTCGGGGTGGAATCGGGCGGCCTCGCCTACTGGGTGGCATCGATCCGCGAGTGTTTCGAGGAAGCGGGCATCCTGCTCGCCGAGCGCCGCGACGGATCAGCGCTCGCACTCGGCGACGACGACCGGCACCAGGTCCACGCCGGAACGCTGTCGATGGTCGAGCTGTGTCGACGCGACGATCTCGTGCTCGACCTGTCGACCACCCAGTACGTCGACCATTGGGTCACGCCCGCCGGTGAGCGCCGACGCTTCGACACGCGATTCTTCGTGACCGAGGCGCCCGAGGGGCAAGAGGGGTTGCACGACGACAAGGAGACCGTGGAGAGCAGCTGGGTCCGTCCGAGCGAGGCGTTGCGGATGCACGAAGCGGGTCGGTTGATGATGATGCCGCCGACGATCAAGAACCTGCGCTGGCTCGACGACTTCACGACCGCCGATGCCGTCGTCGCCGCGGGTCGTGCGATCGCACACCCCCCGACCACGCTGCCGAAGGTCCGCACCGACGAGGAGGGCAACATCGTCGGGATCTCGATGCCGGGAGACCCCGATTACGACGCGCTCTGAGCAGCACGGGTCGCGTCGTCGCATGGGGCTGCGTGCGCATGCGGCCGATCCGAGCCGGAATCGCCATGTACTCTCGGGTCGTGAGCGATCCGGCTGTCCGCCTCGACGTGCTCAAGGCACTGGGCGACAACACGCGGTACGCGATCTATCTCGAACTGGCCCGCTCGCCCCGCCCGCTCGCAACAGCGGACATCGCCGAGTCCCTCGACCTCCATGCGAACACGGTGCGACCGCACCTGGAACGAATGCGCGACGCCGGTCTGCTCGCCGTCGAAGTCGGCGGACGCGGCGATGTCGGCCGACCTCAACACCGCTACTCGATCGCCCATGACGCACCCTCGTTGGGGCTCGAACCACCGTCGATCCCCGTGCTCGCGCGAATGGTGCTGGCGATCGCGCGTCGCCTCGGTGCGAGTCCGGCCGATGCCGAATCGGTCGGCTTCGACGAAGGCCACCGCCGCGCTCGTCCGTACGCGTCCGCCCCCTCGACGCTCGAGGCGCTGGTGTCCGATCTGGATCGGCTCGGCTTCGACCCGATCGTCACCGACCCCGACAAGGTGCCGCCCGGTCCCGACGGTGGGTCGTTCGCCGACGACGGTGCCGCGGTCGTGGCGTTCGCGAACTGTCCGTTCTCGGACCTCGCCCAGGAACACCCGGAACTGGTCTGTGGCCTGCATCGCGGGCTCGTCGCGGGGTTCGTCGCCGGCATGGGCGACGCCGACATCCGGGACTTCTGCTCGCTCACCAGCCGCACTCCGTGCCAGGTCACGGTCGCGGCACGCTAAAATCAAAACCAACAGGATCCGATTCTCTGGAGGAACCGCACCATGATCACTCTCACCGACCCCGCTGCCGCCAAGGTTCGCCAACTGCTCGACGCCGAAGGCGCTGAAGATCTCGCGCTCCGCGTGGCGGTGCGTCCCGGTGGATGCTCGGGTTTCTCGTACGAGATGTTCTTCGACGGTGACTTCGCCGCCGACGACACGACGGCCGAATACGACGACAACGTGAAGGTCGTCGTCGACCCGGCATCCGCCCAGCTGCTCGAGGGTGCCACCCTCGACTACAAGGACGGCCTCGACGAGTCGGGCTTTGCGATCACGAACCCGAACGCCAGCCGGACATGCGGCTGCGGGCAGAGCTTCTCCTGAACCCCTGAGTCCGGCTG
>NZ_JBAVYV010000077.1:0-2394 GCF_049588435.1 Ilumatobacter sp. | reverse complement strand
CTACCCCCACCAGCGTGGGCTCGCCACGGCGTTCGGCGCCGACGTCGCCGTCGACGCGACTCAACTCGATCGCGCCGTGCGCCGCGAGGTCGGCTGCCACATGCTCGGCAACGGTGAATCCGGCGCGTTGTCGAGCGGAGCCGACGTGACGATCGATGCGGTCGGATCCTCGGCCTCGATCACCGACTGCTTGCGGATCACCCGGCCACGCGGACGGATCGTGCTGCTCGGCATGCCGGCGCAGGTCGACCTCGATCTCACCGGCCTCTGGCATCGCGAGATCGAACTCAAGGGTGCCTACACCTACGGCACCGAGACACTGGCCGACGGGACCGTCACCGACACGTTCCAGCTGGCCACCGACACCGTGGGCGCGCTCGGCGCCGAACGCCTGCTGTCAGCTACGTATCCGCTCGCCGACCACCACGACGCGATCGCTCACGCGGCCAACGCCGGCCGGCGCGGCGCCGTCAAGATCGCCTTCGACCTGCGAGACCAGACCACATGACCCGCCACTCACCGGACAACTGGTGCCTGACACCAGTTGTCGCCGGCAACATGGAGACTCTCTGATGCCACGCCCCGGATTCGTCCTCGACGTCGATCGTTCGACGCCACCCACCCTGTTCTGGCGCGGCGAGGGGTTCAGCCTCGAACGGCTGCCCGCCGACCGCAGCCGCATCATCTACCCACCCGAGCCGCTCCGCGGACTCGACGACCTCGACGGCGAGATCCGCAACGCGCTGCTGAACCCGCTCGACATGGATCCGTTGCCCGAGCTGCTCTCGCCCGGCATGAAGCTCACGATCTGCTTCGACGACGCGAGCCTCTCCCTGCCGAAGATGCAACGGCCGGACAACCGGCAGCGGATCATCGAAGCCGTCCTCGACATGGCGGCGGCGGCCGGCGTCGACGACGTCCACATCATCGCCGCGCTCGGTCTGCACCGCCGGATGCACGAATACGAGCTGCGCCATGTGCTCGGTGACCGCATCGTCGATGCCTTCCTCCCCAAGGGTTTCCTGTACCAGCACGATGCAGAGGACCCCGACAACCTCGCCGTGATCGGAACGACCGACGAGGGCGAGATCCTCGAGATCAACAAGCGCGCCGCCGAGTCGGATCTGGTCGTCTATGCCAACGTCAATCAGGTCGCGATGGACGGCGGCTGGAAGTCGCTGACGACCGGACTTGCGTCCTACCGCTGCCTCAGCGAGCACCACAACCCGGCGAGCCTGCAGAACACCCGCAGCCTCATGGACCGTCATCACTCCGCACTGCACAAGTCGATCTGGCGGATGGGCAAGCTGCTGCGCGATTCGGGTCCGAAGGTGTTCCAGGTCGAGACGACGATCAACACCGAGGCGTTCCCGTCCCCGTTCGAATTCCTCGCGAAGCGCGAGTGGGAATGGACGGCCAAGGATCGCGGTCTGTTCCTGGCGAGCAGCAAGTCACTGAACAAGTTGCCGAACCGCACGAAGCGCAAGATCTTCCACAACATCGAGGCCCCGTACCGAACGACGAGCGTCCAGGCCGGGTTCACCGAGACCGTGCACGAACGCACCCTCGAGAACGTGCACGCCCAGCATCTGGTCGAGGTCGAGGGTCAGACCGACATCCTCACGATGGGGATCCCGTTCATCAGCCCGTACAACCCCGAGTCGATCATGAACCCGATCCTCGTGATGTGCATGGGCCTCGGCTACCTCTTCAACATGTACCGCGGCAAGCCGCTGGTGCGCGAGGGCGGCGTGGTGATCATGACGCACCCGACGTACGAGGAGTTCCACCCGGTCCACCATCCGAGCTACATCGACTTCTTCGACGAGGTCCTCGCCGACACCACCGACCCGGCCGTGATGTCGACGAAGTGGGAGAAGAAGTACGCCGAGGACGAGTGGTACCGCCACCTCTACAAGACCAGCTACGCGTACCACGGGGTCCATCCGTTCTACGCCTGGTACTGGGGCGCACACGGCCAGCAGCACGCCGGCAAGGTGATCATCGTCGGCGGCCTCGCCTCGGCGGTCCGACGTCTCGGTTTCACCCCGGCATCGACGATGAACGACGCGTTCGAGATCGCGTCCGACACCGTCGGGCGCTCCCCCACCGTCAGCCATCTCCACGTTCCCGGCGTCCTCGTCGCCGACGTCAAGTAGTCGGCCATGGCAGGACGGACGAGTCGCCAGTACATCCGCCGGAGTCAGCGCCCCGACGGCGCACGACGCCCGGTTCACGTCGCCCAGCAGGCGGCCGGCGTGGTCGAAGGTGCCGTGAGAACGGCGGCGCGCCCGCTCGCCCGCCACGGCTTCCCGTACCGCAAACCCACCGCTCCCAAGAGCGTCGTGGTGCCACGCGATCCGAGCCGTCTCGGCGATGCGTACGACACCGAAT
>NZ_JBAVYV010000076.1:0-3275 GCF_049588435.1 Ilumatobacter sp. | reverse complement strand
GCCGAGGATCACGGCGCCGTAGCTCTGGACGAGGTCGAGGTACGTGTTCCCCTCGACGTCGGTGATCGTCGCGCCGTCCGCCCGGGCGACGACGTAGGGCTCACCTCCGACCGAGCGGAACGCCCGGATCGACGAGTTGACGCCGCCGGGAATCGCCGCACAGCTGCGTTCGAAGAGGGTGTGATTCGACGGCACACCGGCACCGGTGCACACGGTCGAAACGCAACCCGCATCGACACAGGCCGTCGGATCGCACAGGGGAATCATCTCGGTCATCGCATCTCCGTTGCTGCCCGCTCGGCGAACCAACGGGTGAAGTAGGTCAGGATGATCGTGGCACCGGCGCGCTTGATCGCGGTGAGGTGTTCGAGCGCCACGGCATCGGCATCGATCCAGCCGCGTTCGCCCGCAGCGTGGATCATCGCGTACTCCCCGCTCACGTGATACGCCGCGACGGGCACATCGACGTGGGCCGCGACATCGGCGATCACATCGAGGTACGCGAGTGCCGGTTTGACCATCACCATGTCGGCGCCCTCGTCGAGATCGAGGTCGATCTCACGGATCGCCTCGGCGATGTTCCGATAGTCCTGCTGATAGCCCTTGCGGTCGCCGCCGTCGGCGATCGAGACGTCGACCGCGTCGCGGAACGGTCCGTACAGGGCGCTCGCGTACTTCGCCGAGTAAGCGAGGATCGCGATGTCGGGATACCCGGCCCCGTCGAGGGCCTCACGGATCACGGCGACCTGGCCGTCCATCATCCCGCTCGGGGCGACGACGTGAGCTCCGGCCTCGGCCTGCGCCACTGCGGCGCGGGCGTAGATCTCGAGCGTCGCGTCGTTGTCGACGACGCCATGGTCGTCGACGATCCCGCAATGGCCGTGGTCGGTGTACTCGTCGACGCACAGGTCGGCCATCAGCACCATGGTGTCGCCGAACTCGGCGCGCAGGTCGCGCAGCGCCTCCTGGACGATCCCATCCGGGTCGTAGGCGCCGCTCCCGACCGGGTCCTTCTCGGCGGGCACCCCGAACAGGATGACCGCACGGACCCCGAGGTCGATGAGCGCACCGACCTCGGCGCGCAGCGAATCGAGGGTGTGCTGCACCACGCCGGGAAGTGACTCGATCGGCTGCGGTTCGTCGATCCCCTCGCGCACGAACAGCGGCGCGACGAGATCGTCGACGCGCACGTGGACATCGGCGACCAACTCTCTCAACGCCGGACTGCGACGCAGCCGTCGGGGCCGGACGTACGGGCGGCGGGTGCGCTCGGCATTCACGACGGCCAGCCTACGTGTGGGAACCGGACGCTCCCCAGGCGTCGGCGAGCGTCGAGACCACGCCGGGCAACGAATGATCGCTCGCGACGTGGCTGACGGTGAGCCCGGCCCGCTCGGCGGCCGTCGCGGTCGTCGGACCGATCGCGATCACGAGCGGAGGGAGGCGGTGTGACGCATCCGCTCCGATCGCCTCGGCGAATCCAGAGGCCGCCGAGCCGCTGGCGAAGATCACCGCGTCGGCATCACCGATCGACTCGAGCGTGCCGTCATCGGGGCGCCGCAACAGCGTGCGGTACGCGACCACCGCGTTCACATCGTGTCCCGCCGCCCGCAATCCTTCGACCAGCGTCGGACCGGCCCGATCGGCCTGCGCCACGAGGACGCTGCACGGGCTGGTCACGCGTCGGGTGAACTCCTCGACCAGCGACTCGGCCCACTGCCGTTGCGGCACGAGATCGACCGGTCGACCGGCGAGATCTTCGAGGCGTTGCGCCGTCGCGGTACCCACGGCCGCGAGTCGCACATCGGGACGTCGAGCCAATTCCCGACCGACACGGTCGGATCCTGCGGCCGACGTGACGATCACCCAATCGGGCTCCGTGGACCATGCCCGTGCCAGCACATCGGAGTCGCCGTCCACGACCTCGATCAGCGGAACGTGGACGACGGTCGCTCCGGACTCGTCCAGCAGCCGTCCGAGCTCACCGCGCTGCTCACGGGTCACCACGACGGTGCACCCACGCAGCGTCGGAGTCACCCCAGCCGTTCCTGCATTGTGCTCGCCGTCGTTCGTGCGAGCGCGAGATCGGCGAGATGATCGGCTCCACCCGGCGACAGTTCGACGACATCGCTCACCGAGCGATTCTCCTCGGGTTCGGCGAGGAAGACGTGCAGTCGGTCCCCGTCGACGTGGCCCGCCACCGGAAGCGAGCAGCCGCTCCCCAACTCGGCGAGGAACGCCCGCTCGACCTCGACTCGACGGCGCGTCACCGCGTGGTCGACCGCTGCGAGCGCGTGCATCGTGTCCGCGTCACCGGTGCGGCACTCGACGGCCACGCACCCCTGGCCGACCGCCGGGACGAAACGTTCGATCGGCAGTGTCTCGGCGATGCGATCGGTCATCTCGAGAATCTCGAGTGCGGCGCGGGCCATCACGATGGCCCCACCCTCGGGGATCTTCGACAGGCGGGTGTCGATGTTGCCGCGCAGTTCGACGAACCGGAGGTCCGGTCGAACGGCGGCCAACTGGGCGCGGCGGCGCACCGAGCCGGACGCGACCGTTGCACCGTCGGGGAGTGCGTCGAGCGTCGATCCGACCAGGACGTCGTGCGGTGCACGTCGTTCGGTGAACGCACCGATCGTCAGACCCGGTGCCGGCTCCGACGGAAGATCCTTCGCCGAATGCACCGCGATGTCGGCGCGCCCGTCGACCACCGCTCGCTGGACCTCCTTGACGAAGACACCCTGACCGCCGATCGAGTGGAGGGGGACGTCCTGGCGGGCGTCCCCCGAGGTCTCGATCAGGACGAGTTCGACCGAGCGGCCGCTGACCGACGAGATCGCGGTTGCCACGACGTTGGCCTGAGCCATCGCCTGGCGCGATCCACGCGTCGCGAGACGGACGGGGACGAGGACGGTCGGCACGGTCGAGGTGCCCCTCAGCCGAGGTCGAACAGGTCGCGGACCGCAGCGGCGTTCCGGTCGCCCTGCGGAGTTCCGGCGTCGAGCTTCAACCGCACGGACGGCTCGTGGAGCAGCTTCGACACGATCGCCTTGGTGAGTGCGTCGACGGCGTCGCGATCAGCGTCGGACAGGCCGCCGAGACGACCGGCGAATCGCTCGACCTCACCGGTCCGCACCGCATCGGCGGCGCGCCGCATCGATGCGATCAGTGGCGCCGCCTGCCGCGATGTCTGCTCGACGGCGAAGTTGTCGACTTCCTCGGCGACGATCCGGCGGACGAGTTCGGCTTCCTTGACGCGCAGCGCACGGCCA
>NZ_JBAVYV010000075.1:0-1609 GCF_049588435.1 Ilumatobacter sp. | reverse complement strand
GGAGAGGGCATCGCACTGGTTGATGTTGGAAAGTTCACGAGCCCAATCGTGACCCGCTTGATCCCTCTCGCCATGGTGTTGGAAGTCCCCCGGTCGACAGAGCCCCGCGAGGTGGTGGGTTTGTGAGGTCCACCAGTAGGTGAGCCATCGGCGTGATCCTTGGTGTGTTCCTGCAAGAACCACATCAAGGAGAACACACCGATGGCTCTGTCCAATTCTGACCTGTCCGAACTGCTCGACGCGATCCGCGTCGGTGACGGCACTGATTTGATCCGTGAGATCGCCCGCTGGGTGCTCCAGGAGCTGATCGAGGCCGAAGCCGTCGAAGCGATCGGCGCCGGCCGCTATGAACGCGTCGATGGGCGTATCACCGAACGCAACGGTCATCGCCCCAAGACGTTGTCGACCAAGACCGGCGATTTGCAGCTCGGCATCCCGAAGCTCCGCAAGGGCTCATTCTTCCCGTCCATTCTCGAGCCGCGCCGTCGCATCGATCAAGCCCTGTACGCGGTCGTGATGGAGGCCTACGTGTCCGGTGTGTCGACCCGAGCGGTCGACGACCTGGTGGCGGCGATGGGTGTCGACACCGGCATCTCCAAGTCCGAAGTGTCACGGATCTGTGCCGGACTCGACGAACGCGTCGGCGCGTTCCGCAACCGCACCCTCGGCCACACCAGCTTCCCCTACGTGTACTTGGACGCAACCTATGTGAACGTGCGCGACGACGCGCTGGGCCAAGTCGTGTCGCGAGCAGTCGTGGTCGCGACCGGGATCACCGCACAGGGCAACCGTGAAGTACTCGGTGTCGACATTGGCGACTCCGAAGACGAAACGTTCTGGACCGCGTTCCTGCGCTCGCTCAAGACCCGAGGATTGGGTGGGGTGCGCCTCGTGATCTCCGACGCGCACGCCGGGCTGAAAGCATCGATCCGCAAGATCATGCTCGGCGCATCGTGGCAACGCTGCCGCGTGCATTACATCCGCAACCTGCTCGCCGTCGTCCCGAAAGCATCCCAGGACCTGGTCGCATCCGCGTTCCGGTCGGTCTTCGCGCTCACCGACCCCGACGAAGTCTCGAAGCGTTGGGACGAAGTCGTCGACACCCTCGACGACCGATTCCCCAAAGCTGCCGAGTCGATGCGCTCAGCGCGCACCGACGTGTTGATGTTCACCGCGTTCCCCCAGCCGCACTGGCGCAAGATCTGGTCGAACAACCCCCTCGAACGCTTGAACAAGGAAATCAAGAGACGCACGAACGTGGTCGGCATCTTCCCGAACGACCCCGCCGCGCTGCGACTCATCGGAGCAGTGCTCGCCGATCAACACGACGAATGGATGATCGCCCGCCACTACCTCTCCGAGACATCGATGGCACTCCTCGACAAGACCTGCCACACTGGCGACGCTCCACCCGTCGGCGAACTCGTCGAAGGCTGAGCCACACCAGGGAACGCGTCACGCAATCCCCACCACTCCGCGGGGCTCATACACGTCGACCAACTCGAACTTGAAACGCTGTCCTGGGTGCACTGGTTCAACGAGGACCGGCTCCACTCGCACTGTCGAGACGTGCCACCAGCAGAATTCGAATCAGCGTTCTACGCTGACC
>NZ_JBAVYV010000074.1:0-26113 GCF_049588435.1 Ilumatobacter sp. | reverse complement strand
GCCAGTACGAGGCCCAGTACCGGATCATGCACGTCGACGGCTCGTCGCGATGGGTGACGTCGCAGATGTCGGTGACGGTCGATGACGAGGGCAACGTCACCGGGCTGGTCGGCGTGATCCAGGACATCGACGACCTGCGCCGCTCCGAGCAGCGGGCGCGACGCCTCGCCGCGATCGTCGAGGCGTCCGCCGATGCCGTGCTGGTCTTCGAGGATCGGCGCCTCACGTACGTGAACGCCTCGGCTGCGACCCTCCTCACCCGACTCGATCCGGGCTTCACCTCCGACCTGGCGCAGTACGAGTACTCGCGACGCCTGCTGCGGGGTCTGGCGACGATCGAGGCGCTCGTCGCCGGTGGCGGGACCTGGCGCGGGGATGCCGAATTCACCGATGTCGACGGTGTGCGGGTCGATCTCGCACTCACCGTCACCACCGAAATCGAGGACGGTGCGCTCCGTCACGTCGTGATGGCTCACGACATTCGGGAGCGCAAGATCCGCGAAGCCGAACTGACCCACAACGCCGCCCACGATCCACTGACCGGACTGGCCAACCGTCAACGCCTCGCCGAGGTGATCTCCGAGACGAACGACGACGTCCGGGTCGGGCTCCTGTTCGTCGACCTCGACCATTTCAAACGGGTCAACGACGACCACGGTCATGCGGTGGGCGATCGGGTACTGGAGGTCACCGCCCAACGCCTGGTGTCAGCCGTGGGTCCTGGTCACCTCGTCGCCCGGATCGGCGGAGACGAGATGGTCGTGTGGGCGCCCGGCGTGTCCGAGTTGGAGACGCTCGCCGAGAAGATCGTGGACGCGATCGGTGAGCAACCGGTGCACCTCGATGCCGGGACGTACATCGTGTCGGCAACCGTCGGAGGGGCCCTCGGGCGCGCAGCCGAACACAGCGATCTCATGCGGCGCGCCGACGAGGCGCTCTACGAAGCCAAACGCGACGGTCGCAGCCGCTGGAGGATTGCAACCGACATGGCCTGAGCCCGTCGAGCGCGTCAGTGCAGGTCGATCCCGAGGATCGCACCGAGCTCGGAGATCGCCTCCGCCGCAGCGCCGACCTTGATCGTCCGCATCCCCATCGCCCGCGCCGGCTTCAGGTTGATCCCGAGATCGTCGAGGAACACGCACTGTTCCGGCGTGACGCCGGCGAGTTCACAGGCGATCGCGTAGAACCGTCGCTCGGGCTTGCGGACGCCGACCTTGCTCGACTCGACCACATGATCGAAGCGCGCCATCACGTCGGCCACGTCCATGCGTTGCTGATTCTCGTCGACGTCGGAGACGACATTGTTCGTGAGACAGGCCGTCGTGTATCCGGCGGCGATTACGCGGTCGAGCGCGACCACCATCTCCGGTCGCACGTCTCCGGACAGCAGTCCCAGAACGTCGGCACCCGGCACCCGGTGGCCCTGCTGTTCCGACTCGGCGGCGAACGCCGCGTCGAACTCGTCGGGGGTGATGTCGTTGCGCTCGAGGCCCGCCCACGCATTCGCATCCGGGTCGAGCGCATTCACCCCGCGGATGAAGTCGAGCGGAAGATCGTGGTCGCGCTCGTAGCGGTTGAAGGCTTCGAACGGGCTGGTCAGGATCACCCCGCCGAAGTCCCAGAGCACGGCGCGGACGGTCTGATCGGTCATCGTTGCGATCCTACGATTCGGGGGATCAGTGCAGCGACCTGCTCGACGCTTTACCATCGGTGGTGATGTTCGGCCCGTGCACTGCGCAGGACCGAACCGGCATCCGTCGCGAGTCTGCGCGGATCCGCCCCCAACAGAGGAAGTGAAACTCGAGATGAATACCAAGAAAGGGCCGGCCCACGTCGTGGTCGACGGCTCCAACATCGCCACCGAAGGACGCTCGATGCCGAGCTTGTCGCAACTGAGTGAGGCGGTCGGAGGCTTCATGGAGGAGTACCCGGACACCGCGATCACCGTCGTCGTCGACGCCACGTTCGGCCATCGGATCGACAAGAAGGAGATCCCCGAGTTCGAAGCGGGCATCTCCAACAACGAGCTCGTGGCGCCCCCCGCCGGAGCCGTCGGGCGTGGTGACGCGTTCGTGCTCGGCATCGCCGACAAGGCGGGTGCGTCCGTTCTCTCCAACGACTCGTTCCAGGAATTCCACGGCGAGTACACGTGGCTCTTCGACGAAGGTCGGCTGATCGGCGGCAAGCCGGTCCCGCACGTCGGCTGGGTGTGGGTCGATCGTGTTCCCGTTCGCGGCCCGATCAGTCGAAAGGCAACACGCGGGTCGGGAGGCCAGAGCCGACGAGCCTCCGGCGGTCGCTCGCGCCGCGGATCGGGTGCAGACGAGAGCACCGTGCGTACCGGGAGCAAGGAGGCGTCCGGGCCGATGCCGACCCCGAAGTCGCCGCCGCCCAGTCGCGCGCAGAAGAAGGACTCCGACACCGAGGAGGCCTCGAAGTCGACATCCAAGGCCCCGGCGAAGCGCGGCTCGCGCTCGTCGGGGGCATCGAGGAAGGCCGATGCGTCACCCAAGCCCGCCCCGAAGGGCGGCGATCCGGTGAACGAACTGATGCCGTTCCTCGATTTCGTCGAACAGCACCCGGCGGGAACGAGCGTGACCGGAACGGTCGACGCGTACTCGTCGCACGGGGCCTACATCTCGATCGCCGACACCGAGGTCCGCGGGTACGTGCCGCTGCGGCTGATGGCCGACCCGGCGCCGCGAAGCGCGAAGAGTGTGATGAAGGTCGGTGAATCGGTGGACGTCGTGGTCGTCAGTTTCGCGGCCGCTCGGCGCAGCATCGACTGTGCTTTGCCCGATCTGGCCCAGGCCGCGATCGCTGCCGAGGACGGTGAGGACACCACGGCGGAGGAGGTGTCGGCGGCGCTCGATGCGGAGGATTCGGCCCCGAAGAAGACGGCAGCCCCCCGGAAGAAGACGGCCGCGAAGAAAGCGGCCGCGAAGAAAGCGGCCGCGAAGAAGGCGCCGGCCACGAAGAAGGCTGCGGCGAAGAAGCCGGCCACGAAGAAGGCGACGGCCAAGAAGACGGTCGTGAAGAAGGCTGCGGCCACGAAGGTGGCCGAGAAGAAGACGCCGACGAAGAAGGCTGCCGCCAAGAAGGCGGTTGTGAAGAAGGCGCCCGCCGCGAAGAAGGCGCCCGCCGCGAAGAAGGCTGCAGCCAAGAAGACCGTCGCGAAGAAGACCGTCGCGAAGAAGACCGTGGCGAAGAAGGCTCCGGCGCCGGAGAACACCGCCGCCACGACTTCCCCGAAGACGGCTGTTGCGAAGAAGACCGGTGCGCAGAAGGCCGCAGCGAAGACGACCGCCGCGAAGAGGACCGCAGCGAAGAACAGGCCCGCCGCGAAGAAGACCGGTGCGAAGAAGGCGCCGGCCAAGAAGAAGGCTGCGGCCAGGAAGAGCGCGGCCAAGAAGCCGGTGGCGACACGTCCCGAGGCCGATTGATGCGCATCGTCACGTGGAACATCAACTCGATGCGCGCCCGCCAGGAGCGCGTCGAGGACTGGGTGCGTGAGGTCGAACCCGACGTTCTGCTGCTCCAGGAGACCAAGCTCGCCGACGACGCGTTTCCGACGCTCGCCTTCGAGGCGCTCGGCTACACCTGCGCCCATCACGGGCAGGGGCAGTGGAACGGCGTTGCGATCCTGTCACGGGTCGGCCTCGACGACGTGGTGTCGAACTTCGCCGGTGACGGCGAACCCGACCCGGACGCCCGGATCATCACCGCGACATGCGGTGGGGTGCGCGTGACCAGTGTCTACGTGCCGAACGGACGGTCGCTCGACGACGATCACTACACCTACAAGCTGTGGTGGCTGGGCCGATTGATCGAGCACCTGGATGCGGACCCGTTCGCCGCACCCGATCTTCCCGTCGTGGTCGGCGGCGACTACAACATCGCGCCCGACGACCGGGACGTCCACGACCCGGCGGTCCTCGTCGGTGCGACGCACGGAAGCGAACCCGAACGTGCCCGGCTGGCCGAACTCGAAGCGTGGGGACTCACCGATGTGTTCCGCCAGTTCCACGACGCGGATCGGATGTTCTCGTGGTGGGATTATCGGGGTGGAGACTTCCACCAGGGTCGCGGCATGCGGATCGACCTCTTGATGTGTTCACGCCCGGTCGTCGAGGCGGCGACGTGGACCGCCATCGACCGCAACGCCCGCAAGGGCAAGCAGCCGAGCGATCATGCCCCCGTGATGGTCGACGTCTCGCTCGGCTGACGGCTCGCCGCACGCGTGCGGGCGACCCGCAGCTCGGACTCAGCCGACCTCAGGCCGGGCTCATGTCCTCGAGGATCGACAGCAGATCGTCGGCGTGTTCTTCCTCCATCGCGAGGATGTCCTCGAGCATCCGGCGAGTCGTTGAGTCGTCGTTTCCGAGCCAGGTGATGATCTCGCTGTAGCTCTCGATCGCGATGCGTTCGGCGATCAGGTCTTCGCGCACCATGTCGAGCAGATCGTCGGAGGCGTCGTATTCGGCGTGGGCCCGAGTGGCGAGTCCTTCGGGGTCGAAGTTGGGTGAACCCTGTAGTTGCGTGATCCGCAGCGCGATCTGGTCGGCGTGCGCCTGCTCCTCGTTGGCGTGTTGCAGGAACTCGGCCGCGACGGGAGCGGCGCTCAGCCCGGTCGCGGTGTAGTAGTGACGTTTGTAGCGGAGAACGCAGACGAGTTCGGTCGCGAGCGCCTCGTTGAGCACCTCGATGACACGCTCACGATCGGCGCCGTACGCATCGGTGATCGGACCCTGTTCGATTCCGGCACGGGCTCGGTCGCGGAGGGTCTGGATGTCGGTGAGGAAGTCGGCCATCCGGCCATTTCAGCACGTTCGGGGTGCGGATCACCAGCCGTCGGAGCGAACCCCGACGCGGTCGTACTGATCACCGAGGACCACACCGAGCTTTCGTGCCTCACCGTCGTCGAGATGGATCCCGGGGCGACCGTGGGCCCACCGGTAGTTGCAGATCACGCCGACGTCGCCGCGCCGCCAGTCGAGCGGCATTCCGAACTCGTCGTAGAGGTCGATCCACTCCTGCAGTTCCTCGGGCGAGAACTCGCTGTCGTCGCCGAAGGTCATGTGCAGCGGCCGTTCCTCGTACGGGAGGTGTTGGACGAGCGGCCAGGTGTCGAACCACATGCCATGGTCGGCGAGGCTGCTGTAGAGCACGTTGCGATCGAGATGCGCGAAGTATTCGAAGGCCGAGCAGTAGTACCGGGTCTTCAACAGTCGGTCGGGACCCCACTCGACGGCGAGGCGTTGGTCGCGCGCCCTGCTGGCCGCGTGCTCGGGATCGTCGGTGTCGAACGACTTCTGCCAGTGGTTGTAGACGCCGTACTCGGTCTTGCCCACGAAGGCGTCCCGGTCGGTCAGGTTGCGGTGGTAGCAGACGCCGAGTTGCTTGAGCTTCTGACCGAACGGTGTCGACAGCAGCTTGTCGGTGGCCGCGATCGAGTCGGACACGAACGTCGCGCCCCTGCCGACACCGCCGGTTCCCGGCACGGCGGGGGGCAGCACGTCGCTCGCGAGGAAGCTGATCACGCGCGTGCTTCGCCCGACGTAGGCCATCTCGTGGTGGTAGTGGAGCCACGCCGACAGCGGCGCGCCGACCTCGTAGACGTTCGGTGCGAGGTTGTCTCTCGGATTCGCCCCGCCCACGTACTTCATCTCGCGTCCGACGACGAGTTTCGCAGCGGCACGCATGTCGACGAGTTCGGTCAGTCCGGTGTTCGTCAGGTGGACGAGGCCGACCCGGTCGAACGTCTCCCGCATCCGTCGGCCGAGTTCGCCGTCGTGAGCGAGGCCCGCAGGATCCATCGGATACCCACCGCAGTCGATCGTGTACTCGGCGGCGTCCAGGGGAGCCGCGCCCGACCACCAAGCGGGTTCGATCACATCGGCGAGCGGTGCGAGTTCGGAATGTTCGACGATAGCCATGGCAACTGAATCCCGACGAGGTAGGTCAGGAATCGTACCAGCCGTGCGCTGCATGCGCGTCGTCGGATGTGATCGAACCCGCTCAACGGTCACCCCGAGTTGCGGATTCCGGTCGCGATCGCGTTGATCGTCAACTGGATTCCCCGCTGCACCAGCTCGAGACCGTCGGCATCGGGACTGCTGTCGCGGAACCGACGGAGCAGGTCGACCTGGACGACGTGCAACGGGTCGAGGTACGGGTAACGATTGCGCAGGCTGCGCGCGAGCAACGGGTTGTCACGAAGCGGATCGGCTGAGTCGGTGATCCGAGTGTGCCACGTTCGGGTCAGCTCGTGCTCGTGTTCGATCCGGCCGAAGATGTCGGTGCGCATCTCGTCGTCGGTCACCAGGACCTCTGCGTAGCGGCGTCCGATCTCGATGTCGACCTTGGCGAGCACCATGCCCATGTTGTCGATGATCGATCGGAAGAACGCCCAGTCGGCGTACATCTCGCGGAGCCGGTCGGCCTGAGCGTGGTCGTTCGCGGCACATGCCTCGAACGCCGACCCGGCGCCGTACCAGGCCGGGATCATCAATCGGCACTGCGTCCAACCGAACACCCACGGGATCGCGCGCAGATCCTCGATCGCGTCCGATTTCTTCCGAGACGCGGGGCGGCTGCCGACGTTCAGGCTCGCGATCTCGTTCGTCGGGGTGATCTCGCGGAAGAACGTGACGAACCGGTCGTCGCCGTAGACGAGATCCCGGTACGTCTCGAATGCCGTGTCCGCCAGCTCTGCCATGGTCGAGTGGTGCACCGTCGGCGCGTCCTTGCCGGGGACCCCGCTGCACGAGGCGCGCAGAGTCGCGGCCACGAGCGTCTCGAGGTTGCGGCGGGCGAGTGCCGGGCGGGCGTACTTGGCTGCCACCATCTCGCCCTGTTCGGTCACCCGGATCGACCGGTCGACCGAGCCGGGCGGTTGGGCGAGGATCGCCTGGTACGCGGGGCCGCCACCCCGGCCGACCGTTCCTCCGCGACCGTGGAACAGGCGGAGCCTGACGTCGGCGTCCTGCGCTGCGTCCACGAGTGCGGCCTGTGCTGCGAACAGGTTCCACTGCGACGACAGATACCCGCCGTCCTTGTTCGAGTCCGAGTAGCCGATCATCACCTCCTGGCGATCGTCTCGGGACGCGACGAGTTGCGCGTAGATCGGGTGCTGGAGCAGGGCGGTGAGCGTGCTCGCCGAGCCGGCCAGGTCGTCGATCGTCTCGAACAACGGGACGATGTCGAGTCGGCTGCTCGCGGGGCGCTCGTCCGACGCGATCTCGACCAGTCCGACCTCCTTGAGGAGGACGGCGACCTCGAGCACGTCGCTGACCGCGGTCGCCATCGAGATCACATAGTGGGGGATCGCCCGTCGTCCGAGGCGGGCGACGGTGGCCGCCGCTTCGTCGAGGACCGCCAGTTCGCCCTGCGTCTCGTCGCGGTAGGTCGCGGTCGGGTGGCGGAGGAGTCTCGGGGACTCCATCTCGGCGGTCAGGATCGCGACGCGAGCGGCCTCGTCGAGCTCGAGGTAGTGGACGGTGACGCCCGCTTGGTCGAGGAGATTCGCGACGACCCGTTCGTGGACGGCGGAGTTCTGGCGCATGTCGAGGCCGCACAAGTGAGCGCCGAAGATCGCGAGCGAACGCTGCACCGGTTCGACCGATACGTCCGCGAGGTCCCCGGCGCCGTGGGAACGCAGCGAGTCGGCCACGGTGTCGAGATCGTCGATCAGTTCATCGAGCGACGTGTACGGAGGTCGTTCGACCCGCGGTGTCGGGCACGAGAGTTCGGACATGTCGTCGCCGAGCACCAGCTGGCCGAAGCTGAAGAGCCGGGCGTACATCCCGCGCAATGCGCGCCGGTAGGGCTCGTCGGCTCGAAATGCCGAGTCGTCGCCCGATGCCCGCGCCAGTGCGTCGAGTTCGTCGGTGGGCGTGACGAGCCGCGCCGACATCGACAGCTCGACGGAGAGGTGGTTGATCGCGTCGAGATGGTGTTGGAGCGCCACGACGGACTGTTTGCCGATGGCGAGGCGCATCACGTCCGCGGTGACGAACGGGTTGCCGTCGCGATCGCCGCCGATCCACGACCCCATTCGGATGACCTGCGACGTGTCGACGGGCGGCGACCCGAACCGCTCGACGGCGATGGCCTCCAGGTCGGCCTCGAGGCGCGGGATCGTCTCGAAGAGGCTGGCCTTGTAGTAGCGCAGCGACTCGTTGATCTCGTCGCTGACCCGGAGCTTGGACAGCCGCAGAATCGCGGTCTGCCAGAGCGTGAGGATCCGCGCTTCGAGGTCGCGGACGATGTCGTCGCGTCGCCGGTCGGCACCGCCGAGGCCGTCGAGTCGTTCGAGGAGTTCCCCGACGTCGGACAGGACGTCCAGGATGGTCTTGCGTCGAACCTCCGTCGGGTGCGCGGTGATCACGGGGCTCACCTCGAGCCCGCCGATCACGTCGAGAACCTCGGCCGGTTCGACTCCGGCCTCGTCGAGGAGGTCGATGGTGGCCTCGACGCTGCCCGGTTGTGCACCGCTGCCGATGCTCAGGTGGTGACGCCGACGTCGTTCGACGTGCAGATCCTCGGCGGTGTTCGCGAGCAGTGACAGCCAATCGAAGGCGCGTACGACATGGAGTACCTGTTCGATCGGCTGAGTCCCGAGCATCGCCTCGAGCTCGGCGACCGAACTCGTGCCGGTCCGTCGGCCGCCGACGGCCACACGTCGGACCGCCTCGATCAGCTCGAACGTCTCGACACCGGCCTGCTCGCGAACGACGTCGCCCAACAGTTGTCCGAGCAGGCGGATGTCGGCGCTGAGAGCGTCATTGCCGTGGGTCGACGTGGGTGGGGGTGACTGCTCGGTGGGCACGGGGTCCAGTCAACACCATCGACGACGCAGAGTCGGTCGGTCAGTTCGGAAGGGCGAGCAGGAAGGTCTCGCCGCCGTAGCCGAACTCCAGATCCCGGCCTTCGATGACGACCTCGGTCACCCTGTCGGGGATCTCGATCCCGGACTCGGACCGGGTGAAGGGTTGCTCCGACGCGTGATCGTGGGTCAGGATTCGCTCCGCGTAGACGGTTCCGCCCGCGTCGACGACGCGCCAGGCGTCGGCGTAGCGCTCGGGCGTGTCGTAGGGCGACGAGAGGGTGGCCGAGATGGTCCACGTGTCGCCGCTTCGCTGCGCCTCGGCATCGATCACGTCCGGGAACATCTGCTCGTCCTGCTGTCCGGCCTCCGACTCGGCTGGTGCGCTCTCGGCTGAGCCGGTCTCGGCCGGTGTGGTCTCCGCCGGACCGGTCGCGGGACTCGTGTCGGTCGTTGCGTCGGTAGTCGACGCGTCGGATCCGCAGCCCGTGAGCCCGATCACGGTCGATGCGAGCACAGCGAGGAGAACGATGGGGCGCATGTGCCCGAACGTACCGGCCCCGCACCGCCCCGTCCGGTCGGCTTCTCGTGAACTGTTCGCCCGTGCCGTGCGCGAACAGTTCACGAGTTCGGCGGTTGGGTGGCGGTTGCGGCCATGATGGGGGAGTGCACGTGATCTTCGCCACGGCCGAACTGTCGCCGGTCGCAACGGTCGGCGGACTCGCAGCCGCTGCTGCCGGTCTCGGGAGCGAGCTGCGACGCCTGGGGATCGACGTCGACCTCGTGATGCCGGACTACGGCGGGATCCTCCTGGTCGACGAGGTGTCGTTCGAGCTCGATGTCCCGGCGTGGGTGGGGGCGGCGGTCGTGCGCCGCGGTCGGCACGTCGATGTCGGTCCGCTCACGTTGATCTCGGTCCCCGGCGTCGCCCGGCCGCATCCGTACCTCGACGCGGATGGCGCGGGCTGGGAGGACAACAGCGAGCGCTTCTTCCGCTTCGGACGGGCGGTCGCAGCGTTGGTGGAGCGCGAGCAGCCCGATCTGGTCCATCTGAACGATTGGCACACAGGGACGGCGCGAGCGGCGTTCGGACCCGATGCGCCCCCGACGGTCGTGTCGATCCACAACCTCGCCTACCAGGGCATCGCGGATGATTCCTGGCTCGAACGGATCGGACCGGATGGGTCGCACTACGAGTGGTGGGGCGAGACCAACCCCTTGTCGGGTGCGCTCGCGCTCGCCGACCGGATCGTGGCGGTGTCACCGCACTACGCCGACGAGATCCGCACGCCGGCCCACGGGTTCGGGCTCGACGGTCCGCTGCGCGCGCGTCGGAATGCGCTGGTCGGGATCCTCAACGGGATCGACACCGAGGTCTGGAACCCGGCGACGGATCCCCATCTCCCGGCGACCTTCACATCGACCGATCTGGCCGGTAAGGCGACGTGTCGGACGGCGCTCATCGAACGACTGGGCTTCGACCGGGACGACACCGCTCTTGCGACCGTGGTGACGCGGCTCACGGAGCAGAAGGGGATCGATCTCCTCGTGCCGTTGATCCCGCTGCTCGATCAGATCCCGATGCGGCTCGGGATCCTCGGTTCGGGCGACGCTGTCCTCGCTGCCCAACTCCACCAGCTTGCCGCTGATTACCCTGACTCCTTCGCGTTCGTCGAGGGATACGACGAGGCACTGTCCCATCTCATGTTCGCGGGCGCGGACCTGTTCCTGATGCCCAGCCGGTTCGAACCGTGCGGCCTCACGCAGATGCAGGCGATGCGCTACGGAACCCCTCCGGTCGTGACCGCGGTCGGGGGACTGGTCGACACCGTGCCCGACGTCGACCGCGAACGCGGCGGCCTGGGATTCGTCGCGGACGAAGTGAGTTCGGTCGACCTGCTCGCGGCGATGTTCCGCGCCGCCCGGCGTCTCCGTCGCACACGTGACCGAACCACGCTCCAGAAGCGGATCATGGCAGTCGACTGGTCGTGGACGCATCCGGCCGAGCAGTATGCGGACATGTATCGCGACCTGGTTGCCGCGGCCGCCACCGAGTCGTAACCCCCGCGATGTGCGCCGTTCAACGGCACCCGTGCGGGGACCGGTACGGTGGACGCTGATGGATGGCGACCCGAATGTGCTTGTGATCGTTCTGGCGGGGGGAGAGGGCAAGCGGCTCCAGCCCCTCACCAGTGACCGTGCGAAACCGGCGGTCCCGTTCGCCGGGACCTACCGGATGATCGACTTCGCGCTCTCGAACTTCGCGAACGCGGGGTACCGCAAGATCGTCGTTCTCACCCAGTACAAGAGCCACAGCCTCGACCGCCACATCTCCCAGACGTGGCGATTCTCCGCGATGCTCGACGACTACGTCACGCCCGTGCCGGCCCAGATGCGCCGCGGTCCGCACTGGTTCCAGGGTTCCGCTGACGCGATCTATCAGAACCTCAACCTGATCCACGACGAACGCCCCGACATCGTGTGTGTCTTCGGTGCTGACCACATCTACCGGATGGACCCGCGTCAGATGGTGGCCGAGCATCGGGACAACGCCGCGGGTGTGACGGTGGCGGCGATCCCGGTTCCCAAGCACGAGGCTCGCGAGTTCGGCGTGATCGAGGCGGCCGAGGACGGTCGGATCATCGCGTTCCACGAGAAGGTCGACGATCCGCCGACGATGCCGGGCGACGACACCCGCTGCCTTGCCAGCATGGGCAACTACGTGTTCAACACCCAGACGTTGGTCGACATCGTGACCCCGGGCCAGAACCAGTACACCGACCTCGGCGGCGACGTCATCCCCGCGCTGACGTCCGCCGGTGATGCCCGGGTGTACGACTTCTCGAAGAACACGATTCCGGGCCAGGACGCTCGGGAGCGCGGCTATTGGCGTGACGTCGGAACGCTCGACGCGTTCTACCACGCCAACATGGACCTGATCGCTCCGGTGCCCGTGTTCAACCTCTACAACGAGAAGTGGCCCGTCTTCACGTCGCGCAAGGCGCTCCCGCCGGCAAAAGTGTCACGGGGGAGTGGCGGCGAACCGCCGTTCGTCGACGACAGTCTGCTCTGCCAGGGATCGATCCTGAGCGGTGCGCACGTCGAACGATCGATCATCGGCCCCGGCACGTTCATCGACCACGATGCGCACGTGACCGACTCGATCATCTTCCCGGGCGTCCACGTGGGCTCGGGGGCACGACTGCATCGATGCATCATCGACAAGAACGTGAACGTGCCCGACTGGACGCGGATCGGTCTGCATCCCGAGCAGGATCAGGAGCGGTACACGATCAGTGACGAGGGCATCGCCGTGCTGCCGAAGGACTACCGCTTCAACTGATGGACGATGCCCACGTGCAGTCCGTCATCGAGACGGCCGAACGGTTGAACGATCTGGCCGATGTCGCCGAGCTGATGGATGACGTCGCCGGCGCCCGACGCCTCCGCGATCAGGCCTCGACCGCACGGCGACGTGCGATGCACCTCCTCGACGGCTGACCTGACCGACGCAGCGCACCCCGGGCCCTCTCCCGCCGCCAGTGACCGGCTCGGTGAGATGTGAGAAGGCCAGGTTGTCTCACATCTCACCGGACGGCGTGCGGCGGGCGTATCGGTGAGGTTCGGGACCGACACGTTGTCGCACATCTCACCGGACGGGGCGGTGGGCGCGGGACGGGTGGGTCGGGTGAACGGGGTCAGGTGCCGGCGAGGCGGGCGACGACCGGAGCGAAGCTGTCGGCTTCGGCACCGCCCACGATCACGTAACTGAACCCGAACTCTTCGCGCCGTGCAACCAGATCGTCGACGATCTGCTCGACCGATCCGATCAGCGCAAACGGCGACTCGCGGATCATCCGCGCGTCGACACCGATCATCGACGCCATCGCCTCGTCCTGGCCGTCCCGATCGTCGGTCACGCTGACGAAGAAGGTCCGGATGTTCATCTCGATCGCGTCGAGGCGCTCGGCCGCTCGGGCAGCGTCGGCGACGATCGCGACCTTGTCCACGACCGCCTCGCGGGTCATCGTGGCGATCGCCTCGTCACCGATCACCCCGGCGTGGAGCGTGCCGTTGACTCCCACGATGTCGGCTTCCCGCGCGGCGATCCCGAGGACGCGAGTGCCGCCGCCGCCGATGATCACCGGTGGATGGGGTGTCTGGACCGGGCGCGGGAATGCGGCGTGATCGTCGATGATGTAGTGGTCGCCCGCGAACGAGAACCGCTCGTTGGCCATCAGACCCTTGATCACGGCGAGCCCTTCGACGAAGCGGTCGATGCGGACACCGGCCCGGTCGTAGGTCATGCCCGCCTGGTCGTAGTCGGTGATCATCCAGCCGGCACCGAGGCCGATCTCGAGTCGGCCGTCCGACAGCACGTCCATGGTCGCGAGTTCCTTGGCGAGCACGAGCGGGTGGCGGTAGTCGTTGTCGAAGACGAGAGCGCACGCGCGCAGCGTGGTGGTCGCGCCGAGGATGGCCTGGAGCCCGGGAACCGGCGCGAACTGGTCATCGAAATGATCGGGCATCGTGGCGATGTCGTAGCCGTGCGTCTCGATCCGGCGAGCCTGCTCCGTCCAATCGGCCCCGGTTGCCGCGCTCTTCAGCTGCACCCCAAATCGAAAAGGACGGATCGGAAAGGGACTGGACTGGTCACGCATCGCCGGTTGACGCTACTCGGACTCGGGTGTGAACCCCGGCGCATGACGCCTCTCGTGACGGTCATCGCACTAGCGTCGGGGCCACTGTGCAACGTCTTGCGTGGATCCCCCGAATGCTGCTTGTGGTCGCCTCCGGCGCGCTGTTGATCGTCGCGATCGTCGTGGCTGTCGCGCCCCGCGTCTGGTCGATGGCGAACGCACATGCCGAGGATCCTGTCATCCTCCCGGAGTTCGAACCGTTGGCGCAGCGCACCTACGTGTACGACGCCGCCGGCAACGAGATCGCGGTCTACGAACTCGAGAACTCGCAGCCGATGGACTACGCCGCCATCCCCGACAACGTCATCCAGGCGTTCCTGATCATCGAGGACAAGGAGTTCTTCCAACACGACGGCGTCAACGTGCGCAGCCTGTTCCGAGCGACCCTGTCGAACTTCGCATCGGATGCTCCCGAGCAGGGTGCCTCGACGGTCACGATGCAGGTCGTCAAGAACGACTTCCTCGCCGGTCTGGAGCGTGACGGTCGCTACAAGTTGCTCCAGATCCAGTACGCGAAGCGGCTGGAGAAGGAGAAGTCGAAGGAGGAGATCCTCGAGCGGTATCTGAACACCGTCTTCTTCGGCAACAACGCCTACGGGATCCAGGCCGCCGCCGAGACCTATTTCGGCAAGACGGCCGCCGATCTCGACTTCCTCGAGGCGGTGTTCCTGGCCGGTCTCGTCCGTTCGCCCTCCGGATTCGACCCCATCAACGAACCCGAGCGAAGCCGTGCCCGCTGGATCCAGGTACTCGATCGTCTGGTGAGCGAGGAGATCATCACCGAGGCCCAGGCCGACGTGCTCGCCGAGGAGTTCGTTCTGCCCGACCGGGTGCGCGTCATTCCCGGCCGCGAGAACCAGCGCACGTACTACACCGAGGCGCTGCGGGACTATCTCCTCAACCGTTCGACGATTCTCGGCGAGACGTACGAGGAGCGCTACAACCAACTGTTCCGTGGCGGTCTGCGAATCCACACGACGTTGAACCCCGACATGCAAGCTGCCGGCGAGCGTGCCCGCGATCTGCTCCCGCAGTCGGCCGAGGGCTTCGATGCCGCGATGGTGTCGCTCGACGTCGAGACCGGGGCGATCCGCACGATGGTCGGCGGCAGCGGGTTCAAGCCCAACGAGCGCGAGGTCAACATGGCGCTCAGCCCGCGCCAGACCGGTTCCAGCATCAAGTTCTTCATCCTCGCTGCAGCGGTCCAGGCCGGCGCACAGGGTGGCGACCTGATCGACGGCCGAGTCGGTTGCAAACTCCCGACGGGTGATCCGGCCGAGCCGATCTTCGAGATCAACGGCGGTGTCTCGGGCTTCGTCGGCACGCTGCGCGACATCACCGCCCGCTCCGTCAACTGTGGTTTCGCTCGGTTGTCCCAGATCGTCGGCCTGAACCGTGTGGTCGACACCACGTATCGGATGGCGAAGTCGGCGTACCTGTACACGGGCCAGCCCGAGTCCGAGCGCGAGCCCATCCATCCGTACGCCAGCTTCGCGACCGGGGCGAACGAGATGACCCCGCTCGACATGGCATCGGGGATTCAGACGCTGTCGAACGAGGGCGTCCACAAGGAGCCGTACTACGTCGAGTACATCGACGACGCCGCCGGTGAGCGGACCTACACGCACTTCGACCCTGGAACCGAGGAACTCGACCGCGGTGCGGCTCTCGAAACCGTCGACATCTTGAAGGGCACAATCACCTACGGCACCGGCCGGAGTGAGGCTCCATTCCCCGACGGTCGCCCGGCATTCGGCAAGACCGGAACCCAGCAGGACAACACCAATGCCTGGTTCGCTGGTGGCACGAAGCAACTCGCCACGGCGGTGTGGGTCGGCGACCCCGACGCCTACACCGAGATGGTGAACATCGACGGGTTCGAATTCAGCAAGGTCCAGGGCGGTACGTATCCCGCACGGATCTGGCAGAACTTCATGAACGCTGCACACTTCGGTCTGCCGATCCTCGACTGGGAAGCACCTGCGCCGCCCGAGCGGCCGAACGCGCGGCTTGTCCTTCCCGGCAACGAGTGCACCGTGGTCGTCACCGGGACGTCCGGTGGTGACGTGATTCCGTCGGCACAGACGCCCGCGGCCGAGGACCCAGCAGCCGAGGCACCGGCCGACCCCGCAGCCACTCCGTCGGGAATCCGCGGCTTCCGTCCGGCGGTTGCGGCGGCACCCGAACCGGAACCGGCGCCTGAACCGCCTCCTGACGAGAACGCACCGGCAGATCCGGCTCCAGCACCGGGGCCCGTCCAGACGACCCCGGTCGTCGTGATCACGGCGAAGTCCCAACTCGGAACGACGATTCCGCCGGACATCCTCGATCCGAACCATCCGCTGCCGTCGGTACCGATCAACCAGAGCGTCGCTCCCTGCTGAGCGCATGGCATGATGCGTGCGTGACCGAGGCCGACGACGCACCCGACGACGCACCCGACACCGGTGCACCCGAAGCCAGTACACCCGCAACCGGTGCACCCGAATCGGACGAACCCCCGGCGCCGACGACTGCGACTCGACTGCTCGACCTGCAGCGAGTCGACACCGAGGCAGATCAGCTCGGCCATCGTCGAGATCGACTTCCCGAGCGCGAGCAGCTGGCAGCTGCGTCGGATGCATTGCAGGAATGGGAACGAGACCGATCGTCGATGCGCACGCGAATGGACGAGCTGACGGTCGCCATCGAACAGGCGGAGAGCGATGCGGCCGAGATCGCCGCGCACAAGGTCCGTCTCGAGGCGCAGATGAAGACCGTGATCGCTCCGCGCGAGGCCGAAGCGCTGATGCACGAGATCGCGGGGCTCGACGAACGCACCGATGAGCTCGACATGCGGGAGTTGGAGGCGCTCGAGGAACAGTCGGAGATCGACGATCGCCTGACCGAGCATCTGCGGACCGAGTCGGCGCTGCGCGAGGCGCTCGGTGTCGCGGATTCCGCGTTGCAACGGGCTACGTCGGAGATCGATGCCGAGCTGGCAGGCCGGGCAGAGGAACGCACGTCGTTCCGTTCCGAACTGGGCGAGGCCATGCTGGCGCGCTACGACCGGGTGCGGAGTTCATCGGGCGTCGCCGTGGCCCAACTGTCCGGGCACCGGTGCGAGGGCTGTCACCTCGACCTGTCGGCCGCCGAGGTCGACGACGTGAAGGACGAGGCACGATCGTCCGACGGAGTCGCCGAGTGCCCGAACTGCGGGCGAATGCTCGTCGCCTGAGGCATCGCATTGGTCTTCTGGTTCATCGGCACGGCGATCGTGACCGTCGGGTTCGTCTTCCGCGATCCGAACTTCGACAACCGTCTGCTGATCGTCGGCTCGGTGCTCCCGGGTGTCGACGTCGTGTTCGGCGGAGCTCGTGCGCTGCACAGCATCACGGTCAGCATCGCCCTGTTGGCGATCGTCATGATCGCAACCACGCGCGGCAGCCGCATCCGTCGCACCTTGCTCGGGTTGCCGATCGGCATGTTCCTCCACCTGGTGTTCGACGCGGCGTGGAACGACACCGACACGTTCTGGTGGCCGTTCACGGGAGTGTCGTTCTCCGACGGCGGGATCCCGATCGTGGACCGTGGACTGCTCAGTCTCGTGCTCGAGATCATCGGCGTCGGCATGTGTATATGGCTGTGGCGCACCAACGGTTTGAGTGCCGCGGACCGGAGGCGGCGGTTCCTCGACGACGGCCGTTTGATCAGCGTTCCCGCCCGCTTCAGATGAAGCAGGCGATCACTTCGACGATGTGACACACTCAGCGCCGTGCTGATCTTGTTGCGACACGGGCGGACCGCGGCGAACGAGGCCGGGTTGCTCCAGGGACGCCTGAATCAGGACCTCGACGACCGCGGCCAGCGACAGGCGCGTGCGGCGGCGCACCACCTGTCACAGATCGATGGAGGTATCGATGCGGTCATCGCGAGCCCGCTCAAGCGTGCGCAGCAGACGGCCGGAGCGTTCGGGATTCCGATCGAGACCGACGACAGATGGATCGAGCTGTCCTACGGCGTGTACGAGGGCGTCCCGCACGCCGATGTGCCGTCCGAAGTGTGGCAGACGTGGCGGAACGACTTCTCGTTCGTGCCGGACGGGGGTGAGTCGTTGTCGACGCTCGATGAGCGTGTGCGTCTCGCGTGCGACGAACTCGTCGAGCGGGCGGCGCGGCAGAACGTCGTCGTGGTCAGCCACGTCTCGCCGATGAAATCGGCGGTGGCGTGGGCGCTGGGTGTCGACATCGGGATCGCGTGGAACTGTCATCTCGACCACGCCAGCATCTGCCGGATCGAGATCCGCGGTCGCCGCCCGGTGCTGTCCAAGTTCAACGAGACGTTCGACCTCGAACCTGCATGACCTCACGTCGGCGGAGAGCACTCCCAGCGTCTGTCAGGTGAACGGGATACTCCGTGACGGCTCTCGACGGCGTCGTCTGCGTGTCGCCGGCTGCCCCGGCAGCGAGGCCGGCGAGGTACGCGCGGCGAACGGCGACGATCGCACGGATGCGATCGGCGACCACCGGGAACCCCTCGAGCAGCTCGGGGAACCGCGCTGCGGCGACGACTCCGATGCGACTCGGCGCCATGACGCTGAACGACGCACGGTGAGTCGGGCGCTCATCGTCGATGAGCGAAAGAGCTCCGAGATGGGATCCGTCATCCAGGACGGCATGGGGCACACCGTCGATGGTGACACCGACTCGTCCCTCGAGAATGGTGACGAAACCGGTCACCTTCATGCCCTGCTCGCCGAGTGACTGGCCGGACTTGACCTTGACCACCTCGAAGAGCTCCCCAGCGCGAGCGAGTTCCTTGCGGTCGAGGCCGATGAAGAGCTCATGATCGACGAGGAGCGGGATCGCACGCCGTCGGGCGAAGTAGTTCGCATACGGTGCTCGCCATCGTGGGACTCGGTTCGACACGGGCGTGCCCCGCGTGCGCTGCTGCGCGGTGAGGACATTGGCGTGATGGAGCTGGCCTGCGGAGATGGGGTCGTGGTGATACATGGGGACCTCGATGTGTCGCGATAGACGCTGGATCCCGTTCATCGTCCACCCGGAAGGGTCGATGCGTCTGTGTACCAGTCCCCATGCCGGACATGACTGGCGGCACAGATGCCGACCGTCACGTCGGGGCCGACGCCCGACAGCTCAGGTGGTGGATGCAATGGTGAGGTGACCTGTAAGCGGGGTTCTGTAGGACCGACGCTGTCGGTCCCGGTGGCCATCCATCTGTGCGGTCTACCCGGAAGAAACGGACGGGCCGCCCATCTTCCTGCTCGACCTTGCTCCGGGTGGGGTTTACCGAGCCGACGCCGTCACCGGCGCCGCTGGTGCGCTCTTACCGCACCGTTTCAGCCTTACCTGTGGCATGCGATGCATGCCCATCGGCGGTCTCTCTCTGTTGCACGTCCGTCAGGTCGCCCCAACCTGGCTCTCGCCAGCACCCTGCCCGATGGAGCCCCGACTTTCCTCGACACGCCCGAAGACGTGCCGCGGCCACCCGGTCACCTCACCATTGCGATCACGAGCCTACGCCCGCTGGGTCAGGTCCGCCAGATCAGGCGTCGCAGGAGAGTTCGTTGTAGACGAGGCTGTTCGCGGCCGGCGTCTGCATCACGACGCTCTTGCGGACGTTGTTGATGTCGCCCGGCCCCGCCTTGATCTCGATCTGTGCGGTCTCGCCGAAGATCGACTCGACTGCGAAGTGGCGGATCTGACCGCGCTCGGTCGGCGGAACGTCCTCACCGACGAGGGTCGGCGAGAAATAGCCGTCGGGGCCGTAGATCGCCACGGCGAGCACACTCGCCTGGCGCGCCTCGAGCGTCGCAGCCTCGAGATGAGCGGTGCGTGCCTCGGTCATCGTGGTCGTCGTCGCCAACTCCTGATGCGACGCGGCGGCCATGCTCTCGAGGGCGTTGATGAACGCCATCGCGTCGTCGGTGACAGCACCGTCGAGTCGGTCGAACTGGAGCTCGTCACCCGTGCTCAGATCATCGGTCGAGCTGATCAGTGTGATGTCGCCCTGGGCCGTCGTGATGACCGGTGCGATCGTGGCCTCCTCGGCGAGCACCTGCACCATCGAGGTGTCCTCCAGCACGACACCGACGATGTTCGACTGGATGAGCTCGAAGGTCGGCGTGACCAGGCGTTCCATCAGCCAGGGGTTCGTGCAGGTCCACGGTTCGCCGCCGGCGTCGGTCGTCAGACCTTCCATCTCGTCAGCGATGGCCTGGTGGTTGGCGATCATCTGCTCGACGGTCGGGGTGAGGTCGGAGGGAATCACGTCGCCCAGGGCGAGCAGCGACTCGTAGACCTCGATCGCGGTGTACTCGATGGACGAGGCGGTGCGCAGCATGACCGCTTCGTCGATCGGATAGTCGGGTAGCGCGGTCGGGACCGGTGCGCTCCCGACGCGACCGGGACCTTCGTCGCCGCTGCGGTCCTCGCCGCAGGCTGCGGCGAGCGCGCCGAGTGTGACGGTGAGTCCACCGATCTTGAGGGCGTTGCGACGCGACGTGGCTGAGTTGAACGTAGAAGGCATCAGGCGTCCTCTCCCGTGAGTTGGAGGGCGGGTTGGTCGTTCCCGAACAGGACGTCGAGATCGTCGACGCCGAGCATCTCGGCGAGGACGGTGGCGTGGCGTGCCTCGATCACGGCGATCGATGCCGTCAACTCGATGGCGTGTGAGCTCTCGTACTGTGAGATCAGCGAGGTGTGGGTCGAGACGGCGGTCTGTTCGAGCTCGTGGGCCGCGGCGAGGAACTCGTCGTTCGAACCGGTGAAGTCGTCGATGTTCGCGGAGACGATCTCCTCATCGGCCTGTCCGGCCGGTGATCCCGTCGCTCCGGCGATCGACTGCGCGTAGGCGCGGTGGTTGTCGGAGAGGATCCCGATGGCGACCGCCATGTCGTCGGACGCGCCCTCGAGGGCGGCGCGGTACAGGTCGCTCGCTGCCAGTTCGAGGCCGATCACCTGGATGAGCAATGCGGTGTCGGACTCGGTGGGGATACCGGGTCGGGTATCCGGGCCGGTCGCCGACGCGAGCGCGTTGCGATCGATCACGAATGCAGCGGCGAGTCCGGCGAGTCCGGCCGCACCGGCTCGGGCGACGAGGCCCCGGCGCGACAACGTCGTGCCGGTTGCGGGCTCAGGAATTTCGAGATCCACGGGGGATGGGTCCTTTCGGGTCATGCGACAGCAGCCTTCCAGCCGGGAAGGCACCGGAGCGATTCTAGGGCGCGGACTGCGGTCAACACTGGATTCGTCCGGTCGTGATCAGAAGTCGAGGGCGGAGAGGTCGGGATGCCATTGGCCGGCGCGGTCGAGCGCATCGCTCCAGCGAGCGCGGTTCGCGGTGCGGTCGGCGCCGGGATCGGGGACGGTCGAGACCGCTGGATCCCACAGGGCGGACACGTCGCCGACCGAGTTCCAGACGCCGATGCCGAGGCCGGCGAGGAACGCCGCCCCGCGTGTCGTCGCCTCGGTCGTCGGCGACACCTCGATCGGGACACCGATCGCATCGGCGAGCGCCTGGACCAGCGTGGGGTTCTGCGACATCCCACCGTCGAGGCGCACCGTGTCGATCGTGACACCGGTGTCGGCAACGGCCGCGTCGACCATGTCGGCCGACCGGTGCGCAATGCCCTCGAGGACGGAGCGCACGATGTGCGTCCGTTGGGTGCCTCGGGTGAGGCCGAGCAGCGTGCCGCGGGCGCCGTAGTCCCACGTGGGCGTCCCGAGGCCGAGCAGGGCCGGCACGTAGACGACGCCACCGCTGTCACGACAGCTGCTCGCGACGTCGTGGCTCGCAGCGCTCGTCTCGATCAGCTCGAGGTCGTCGCGCAGCCAGTCGATGTTCGTCCCCGCCGAGAGCATGATCCCCTCGGCACCCCACATCAGGTCGCCGTCGAGTTGCCAGGTGGGAAGCGCGTAGGTGCCCGCAGGGTTCCGGCGGATCTCGGTCGGAGCCTCCCGGCCGGTGACGAGGTCGAGCATGCCGCCGGTTCCGAGGGTGAGCTTCGCCACGCCCGGGCGCACGCATGCCTGACCGATCAGTGACGCCTGCTGGTCGCCACAGAGCGCCGCGATCGGAGGAGATCCGGGCAGTGCGGTGGCCCGGCCGACGATGCCCGCGGAGTCCACGACGCGGGGGAGGAGGTGTCGTTCGATGCCGTAGTGGTCGAGCCGGTCATCGGCCCAGTCCGAACCGTCGGCGACGCGCATGCCCGTCGTGGTCGTCGACATGTTCGTTCCGTCGCTGACGTGGAGCGACCCGTCGGTCAGCATCCACGCGATCCAGCTGTCGATCGTCCCGAAGCAGAGATCACGTCCGGCGAGATCCGGTGTGTTCTGGAGGAGCCACGCCAGCTTGGTGATCGACTGGTTCGGGGCGACGGTCCAGCCATGTTCTGCCTTCGCGACGATGCACTCGGTGATCGTGCGCAGATCCTGCCAGCCGATTCCCGGGCCGACGGGTCGGCCCGTCGCCCGGTCCCAGAGGATCGTGCTCGCACGCTGATTGGTGATGCCGACGGCATCGACGGGTGCGTCGACATGCGCGTGCGCGGCGCGCGCCGCGTCGAGCGCGAGTTCACCGAGCTGAACCGCGTCGAACTCGACCAGCCCATCGAAAGGAATCGACGGTGGATTCGCGCGGTACTCGAAGTGTTCGATCTGCAGTCGGTCGTCGACGATCGCCGCGCGCAGCCCGGTGGTTCCGACGTCGAGGACGAGGAATCGAGTGGTCATCGGGCGTCGGTCCTTCGAGAACTGGGGACGAACCCCTTGGCCTGCAGCCGGCTGCCGAGGAACCCGCCGATGAGGCCGGCGAACGACACGAGCGACAGCGTGAAGAACGCGCCGAACCAATTCACCTCGCGGCCGGTGATCAGACGGAGCAGGATGAACACCGTTTGGGCGGCGACGTAGGTGCCGATCGCCGTGACGAGAGCGTGGCTGAGCGGGGTCCCGCGCTGCTGCACCCACGCCGCACTGCCCGAACCCACGATGAAGCCGGCGACCGCTCCGAAGAACGAGATCACCCGTGCCCCGTCGGCGACGAGGCCCAGGAGCGTGAAGGGAATCGCGACGACCAGACAGATTGCGGCACCCGCGCGAAGTGCGTCGAGGTCCCAGCGACCCGCGCTCCTCACCCCGATCGGCACCGATGGGTCCTCGTGCGACATCGGGTTCATCGTGCCACGTCGCCGCGGAGTGCGACAATCCGCTGGCCGCGGAGCCCCTCTGTGGCCCGGGGTGACGGTAATCTCACGAGGTTGCCCGGGCGGGGAACGAATCGACATGACGACCACCTACGACCCGACCGAGGCCTCCTACACCGACGAAGCTCCCGTACGCGACGAACTCACGCGGGTCTTCGACGTGTGCCAGAGCTGCCGACGCTGTGTCGACCTGTGCACCTCGTTCCCGACGTTGTTCGACATGCTCGATCGCCATGAACAACCCGACGCAGGACTCCTGACCCCGGTCGAGCAGGATCAGGTCGTCGACGAGTGCTTCCAGTGCAAGTTGTGCGCAGCCGACTGCCCCTACACGCCCGATCTTCACGAGGCCGCCGTCGACTTTCCCCGGCTGATGCTTCGCGCCCGGGCGATGCAGTTCGAGCACGGACACATCTCGGCGCGCGAGCGGGCGACGTCGAAGGTTCTCGGCCGGGTCGATGGAGTCGGGAGACTCGCGACGATGACGGCGCCGGCCGCGAACCACGTCGTGGGAGCCAAACCCGGATCGTGGGTCCGCACGTTGACGGCCAAGGTGTCCGGGGTGTCGGCGCAACGCCTGCTCGCTCCGTTCGCGAGGCAACGGTTCTCGGACTGGTTCGACCAACGACCGAAGATCAACTTCCAGCGCAAACAAGCCACGGTCACGGTGTTTCCCACCTGTCTCGTCGAATACCAGGCGACCAGCATCGGCAAGGACCTGGTCAAGGTCTACGAGCGCAACGGGATCGAGTGCAACCAGTCGGGTGCGCAGTGTTGCGGGGCGCCGCTGCTCCACGCGGGCGACATCGACCGGTTCACGAAGGTCGCGGAGAAGAACGTGAAGGTTCTCGCGGCCGAGGTGCGCCGGGGGACCGACGTCGTCGTTCCGCAACCGACGTGCAGCTACGTGATCAAGAACGACTATCCGGACTACGTCGGAGGTGAGGATGCCGACCTGGTCGCCTCCCACACGTTCGATGCCGCCGAGTACCTGATGACCCTGCACCGCAGCGATGGCCACGTGCTCGACACCGATTTCCACGGCGACGTCCCCGACACGGTCACGTATCACGCGCCGGGTCATCTCCGGGGACAGAACATCGGCTACCAGGGCCGCGATCTGTTGAAGTTGACCGGTGCACGGGTCCTGCTCATCCAACAGAGCTCGGGGATCGAGTCGATGTGGGGCTATCGCGAGGGCAACGACGACACCGGCATCCGCATGGCGGAGCGCCTCGGCGAGCAGATCGATCGAGTCGGCGGTGACGTGATCGCCGGCGGATGCCATCTCTCGAACACGGCGATCGTCGAGCAGACGGGTCGTCAGGTCTCCCACCCGCTGCAGGTTGTCGCTCGCGCCTACGGGATCCCCGACGAGCGATAGCCGACGAGCAGGGGAGGCGAGTTCGGGGGAACGTTCTCCGAGCCCCGGCTCGGGACCCGCATGGGCCACCTTCGCGAGATCGCTCGACACCTATTCTGAGAACCGTGTGAGATTTCTCTGGCGCTCTGAGCTGGTTCGATCTAGATTCGGCCTCGTAGGGGCAGGGGACGCCCGTACGCGAATCAGGGCCAGGGGGTCTCGAAGTGTCCATCCACCAGATCAATCCAGACACATCGAAGTGGTGGGATCTCGGCGCGTGCCGCGGTCTCGACGCGGCGATCTTCTATCCGGACGACGAAGCGGAGGCGCAGGCGGCCAAGAGCGTGTGCGCGAGCTGTGCCGTGCAGTCCACCTGCCTCGACTACGCCTTGACCTCCCGGGAGAAGGCGGGCGTCTGGGGCGGCGCCACCGAGCGCGATCGTCGCCGGATCATCCGCCAGCGCCGTCGCAAGGACTGATCACCGAGAAGTCGACGCCGCGCTGACGGCCGACGCCGCGTAGTCTCGCCACTCATGTCTGCGCTCGCGCCCTACGGCGGATGGCCCGGTGTCATCTCCACGCTCATCTCCGGAATCGACCTGCCCGCCGAGGCGACGGCAGCCGCATTGTCCGAAATCCTGACCGGCGACGCCACGTCGGCCCAGATCGCCGGATTCCTGGTCGCCTTACGCTCGAAGGGTGAGTCGAGTGAGGAGTTGTTCGGCTTGCTGTCGGCGGCGATGAGCGAAGCGAAGATCGTTCCGCTGACGGACACCGAGCGATTGTCGTCGGTCGACATCGTCGGGACGGGCGGAGACGGTTCGGATTCGGTGAACGTGTCGACGATGGCGGCGATCGTGATCGCAGCAGCCGGGACCCCGGTGTGCAAGCACGGCAATCGCTCGGCCTCGTCGAAGACCGGTGCCGCCGATGTGTTGGAGTTGCTCGGCGTGGCGGTCGAACAGACCCCGGAAGGCGTCGCCGAATGCCTCCGTCAGACGGGTATCGGCTTCTGTTTCGCCCCGGCGTTCCACCCGGCGTTCCGGTTCGCCGGTGGCCCCCGTCGGGAGATGGGCGTTCCGACCGCGTTCAACATGATCGGTCCGATGGCGAACCCGGGCCGCGTGCGCAACCAGCTGATCGGCGTGGCCGACCCGGCCTACGCCGCATCGATGCTCGGTGCCCTTCGCCGGCAGGGCGTCACCCGGGCATGGGTGGTGCATGGCGCGGGACTCGACGAGCTCACGACGACCGGCGTGTCGAACGTCTGGGCACTCATCGACGGCGTCGTCGACGAGTTCCTCGTCGATCCGGTGGATCTGGGCCTCGCTCCCGCGACGGCCAACGACCTGCGCGGTGGCGAGCCTGAGGAGAACGCGGCGGCGGTCGGTCGCGTCCTGGCCGGTGATGCGGGACCGCACCGCGACGTGGTGGTCCTGAACGCCGCGGCGGCCCTCGTGGTCGCGGGGACAGCCGACGATCTCGCCGACGGGATCGAACAAGCCCAGCGCGCCATCGACGACGGGCGAGCGGAGCGGACCCTCGCCGAACTCGTGCGCGTCTCGACCGCCCAACTCGTGCCGTGACCGGTGCCGTGACCGATCTCGTCGTCCGCACGCCGGCATCGTCGGCGAATCTCGGTGCGGGGTTCGACGTGTTCGCGATGGCCGTCGGTCTGCACGCTGACCTCGGTGTCGGCTCGGCCCCCGACGGGGCGCAGCAACTCGACGCGCACCATCCCGGACGAGCAGCGTTCGATCGACTGGGTGGGTCCGGACCGATCTGGATGCGCTGCAACATCCCGATGGCGCGCGGGTTGGGTTTCAGCGGAGCGGTGCGTGTCGGTGCCGCAGGGCTCGCGATCGCGCAAGCGGGTCGCTCGCTGACGGACGGGGCGGCGGAGATCCTCGATGTCGCGGCGGACCTCGAAGGGCACGGCGACAACGTGGCGGCATCGCTGGCCGGCGGCCTGGTCGCCTATGTGGATGGTCGAGCGGTTCCGTTCCGGCTCGGCC
>NZ_JBAVYV010000073.1:0-3955 GCF_049588435.1 Ilumatobacter sp. | reverse complement strand
TCGCGCTTGCCGAGCCCGGAGATCGTGTCGCCGAGCGCACCGACGTCGACGCCTCCCGACGCGGACGTCATCCCGTCGAGCAGCCGCGCCTTGTCCTGATCGGTCTGCAGGCGTCCGATCATCCAGGTGCCCGCGTTCGAGATCGCCTTGTAGTCGATGTCGACGGGGTTCTGCGTCGACAGCACGACGCCGACGCCGAACGCCCGGGCCTGCTTCATCAGCATCATGATCGGCTTCTTCGTCGGCGGGTTCGCGGTGGGCGGCAGGTACCCGGCGACCTCGTCCATGTACAGCATCGCTCGGAGGTCGGTCGTCCCGGACTGCCGACGCATCCAGGTCACGAGCTTCGCGAGGACGAGTGAGGTGACGAACTGACGCTCCTCGTCGGAGAGGTGCGCGGTGGTCACGATCGCGCACCTCGGTCGGCCGTCCGGTCCGAACAGCATCGAGTCGATGTCGATCGGCGGGCCTTGCGCCCACGCCGCGAAGGCGGGCGATGCCAACAACCCGTTGAGCTTCATCGCGAGCTTCATGCGGTCGGCCTCGGGGAAGAACTGATCGAGTTCGAAGACGCCGAGCTTGCGGATCGGGGGAGTGGCCACCATCGAGACCAGCGCCATCAGATCCAATCCGCGGCCCTCGGTCCACGAGTGGAGGATCAGGTTCGAGAGCAGGATGTGCTCCCGGCTCGCCAGCGGGTCGGCGTCGATGCCGACCAGTCCGAGCAGTCCGGTGACGTATCCCTCGATCTCGTCGCTCACGACCTCGGCATCGGACATGTCGGCCGGAACCTGGAGCGATCCGACGATGTTCAGCGCGATGCCCGCCTCGGATCCAGGTGTGTAGATCGAGAAGTCGGTGGTCGCACGCAGTTCCCCGATGTCGCTGCCGGACAGACCCCACCCGGACAGGCCTGCAGTCCACGTCGAGGCCTGGTCGGCGGCGAAGTCGTCCGGCGTCATGTCGGCCTGCTTGGCCTGCGCCTCATCGATCCACGGCCGGAAGTCGCCCGGCGCGAGTTCGGGGAACGTCAGGCACAGATTGGTGAGGTCACCCTTGGGATCGATCGCTACGACCGGGAGACCCGACCTCAACGCCTCCTCGATCGCGATCACTCCGAGCCCGGTCTTGCCCGATCCGGTCATGCCGACGATCACCGCGTGGGTGGTGAGTTTGTCGGTCGCCACCGACACGTGGTCGATCGCGTCGGCGCCACCGGGCCCGGTGCGCTCATGGGTGGCCGGGTCGATCGCCCCGCCGAGAAACAGCTCTGCCATCCCAGCGACAGTACCCACCTCCGGCGACCGCCCCGCCAGATCGATCGGGTTCGGTACGGTCACGTGGATGGCATTCACCGGTTTCCCCACGGATGCGATCGAGTTCTACGAGCAGCTCGCTGCCGACAACTCCCGAGCGTTCTGGGCCGAGAACAAGGACCGGTTCGTCACGTCGGTCAAGCAGCCGATGGTCGAACTCACCGACGCGCTCGACGACTACGGGCCCTTCCACCTGTTCCGTCCGCACAACGACATGCGCTTCTCGAAGAATCGTCCGCCGTACAAGACCCACCAGGGCGCATATGGCGAATCGGAGGGCGGGGCCGGGCACTATCTCCAGCTGTCCGCCGACGGGCTGATGGCCGCAGCGGGCTACTACGCGATGGCGAAGGACCAGTTGAAACGGTTCCGGGAGGCGATCGTCGCTCCGGCGACAGGCGAGGAGATCGCCGGGCTGGTCGCGGATGTCGAAGGGCGAGAGTACTCGGTCGGTGCGATCGGCGAGTTGAAGACGGCGCCGCGCGGCTACGACCGGGACCACCCGCGCATCGCCTTGTTGCGTCGCAAGGGCCTGATGCTGTCGAAGGACTTTGGTGCTCGCCGGTGGCTGCACACGAAGCAGGTCGAGCGCAAGGTGCGTGACTGCTGGGAGGGCGCGGCCGAGGTGTGCGCGTGGCTCGACGCTCACGTCGGACCGAGTACGGAGCCGCCCGACGACCGTCCGTTCTAGCGGAGCAGGTGCTCGCGGTCGGTCAGGAAGAGTGGGCGGGAGCAGCGTCCCAGCCGTCGCGGACGGTGCCGGTCATCCGCGGCGCGGTGGAGATCTGGGTGATCGCGCCGGCGACCGCTGCCACGAACCAGACGGCATACCAATACCAGTCGTCGTTGAGTTCGTCGGTGACGCTCGCCGAGCGAGTGATCTGATCCGAGTCGAGCGCGCCGGTGAGCAGCATGAGCCCGCCGACGATCGCACTCGCTCCGGCCGCCGCGCTGAGCAGGACCAACAGCAACATCGGCAGATCTCCGACGATCGCGACCACGGCGAGCACGATGCCGAGGGCCACGCCGACCAGGACGATCAGCCAGGACCACGTGACTCCGAGGGCGATGAGGGCACTCGTCCCGAGGGTGAACCCGATCGCGCCCATCGCGATGACGATCGAGACCTGGTAGTAGAGGTACGCGAGCAGCGCGAGCACGACGGCGAGAATGATCGCCAACGTCCAACTCAGTGCGTTCGACAGGAAGCCACCCTCGTCGGCGCCGATGCTGCCGCCGAGTGAGAAGCCCGCCAACGCTCCCCAGAACGCGATGACGATCCGCATCGCGAGGTAGCCCTGGAAACAGAAGACGATGCCGACGAAGATGGCCAACAGTCCCGCAGCGACGTCGCTCATCGCGTCAAGCTACTGCGCTGTATCGACCCACCGCCGGATGCCACGCGTGCCACGAGATGTCCGGGCCGGCCCCGTGCTCGTGCGGGTGGTGGCCGAGCACTCCTCTTGACAGAATGTCAAGGTGACCCTCATCGACGATTCCGCCGCGACCGACGCTCTCGAGAACCAGTTCGGCCTGGCGGACCGCATCGTCGACGAGGCGGCGCTCGCGAACAGCGTGCAGCGGTTCGCCGAGCAGGGGATCACGCTTCCGACGTTCGCGCAGCTCGCCGACCCGACGACGTTCGACCACGACGAGCGTGTCGGCGACGCCGATCCCCAGGGGCCCGACGCCCGCAACCTGTGGCGGGTCCACTGGTACAACGACCTCAGCGGCAACCGGGTCGAGGTTCCCGATCACGTCGTGCTTCCACCGTCGCTGACCGGGATTGCTTCGCCGATCATCGTCGTGTTCGGAGACCGTTTCCCGATGATCACCGCCCACAAGGTGCTCGCCGCGTACTCGTGCCTCGCGCCCCGCGTCGTGACCGGGCAGTTCGATCCGACCGTGCACCGCGCGGTGTGGCCGTCCACCGGCAACTACGCGCGTGGCGGCATCGCGATCAGCAAGATCATGGCGAGCCGTGGCGTGGCGATCCTGCCCGAGGGCATGAGCCAGGAGCGCTTCGACTGGCTCGATACCTGGTGCGCGAATCCTGCGGAGGACGTGATCAAGACGTACGGCACCGAGTCGAACGTCAAAGAGATCTATGACGCCTGCAACGAACTGGCGAAGGATCCCGGCAACTTCATCCTCAACCAGTTCTCCGAGTTCGGGAACCACCTCGGGCACTACACGGTCACCGGACGCGCACTCGGTCACGTGTTCGAGCAGGTCCGCGCCGACTCCGGTCGCGATCTGAACCTCGCTGCGTTCACGAGCGCGACCGGGTCCGCCGGAACGATCGCGGCCGGCGATCGCCTCAAGGAGGAGTACGGGACCCGGACCGTCGCCGTCGAGGCCCTCGAGTGTCCGACGATGCTCGAGAACGGCTACGGCGAGCACAACATCCAGGGGATCGGCGACAAGCACATCCCGCTGATCCACAACGTCACCAACACCGACCTGGTCGTGGCCGTCTCCGACAAGGCGACCGACGAACTCGATCTCGTGTTCAACTCCGAGGCCGGTCGCGCCCACCTGGCCAAGAAGGACGTGCCGGAGGCCGTCGTCGCGCAACTCGAACACTTCGGGTTCTCGGCGATCTGCAACGTGCTGGCGGCGATCAAGACGGCCAAGAC
>NZ_JBAVYV010000072.1:0-21787 GCF_049588435.1 Ilumatobacter sp. | reverse complement strand
GCCGGCACGAGCCCCCGGGCGGCCACGGGGCTGCCGGCGAGGGCGTCGGCGAAGCCGTTGCCGGAAGCGAGATAGACGGTGTCGGTACCTGTCGGGAACTGCTCGGCGATGAGCGCAGCGGTTTCGTAGCGATCTGTGCCACCCCATCGGTCGACTTCCGGAGGAGGTGGAGGAGGAGGAGGTGTGTACACCGCACCACGGGCCGTGACGGGGATGCGCACATCAGGGGCCGTGCTCGAGCTCCAGGTCAGCCATCCCGTCTGCCACGTACCCGTCGGTGCGTCGCGGTTGAGGGTCGTGATCGCGACCTCGGCGGTGTCGCCCGGGGCGAGCGTGACCTGCTCGGGGACCACGGTGACGCCCAGGGATGGGGATCCGCTGAACGCGGCGGTGTAGGTGACCTCGGCGTCGGTGACGTTGGTGAGCCGGCGCGTGGTGGTCGTCGACTCCGGGCTGAGGGCCCCGATCGTGACCGAGGCGGTGTTGAGGTCGTAGCCGGTCGTCCAATCGGCGGCGAAAGCGTCCCAGTCGGCTGCTCCCGCGTCGAACACGAGTCCGGGGTCGAGGAAGCGTCGTGGTTCGACGAAGCCGGTTCCTCCCACCAGCGGGGAGGTGCCAGTGCCCGCGTACTCCGCGGCGGTGGTCTGCATCGCCGACTTCACGGCCATCGGCGACCAGGTCGGCTCCTCCCGCCGGATGATGGCCGCCAGCCCCGCGACGTGGGGTGCGGCCATCGAGGTTCCCGACCTGACGTCCTCGCCGCCCGGTACCGCGGCCAGCACCTGGATCCCGGGGGCGCCCAGGTCGGGCTTGAGCAAGTTCTGCTCCGCTGCCGGGACGTTGACGGGGCCTCGTGACGACAATGAGGCGACGGCGGGCACGCTGCTCGGGATGGCGCTGTGAAACGTGGCTGCGGCCACCGTCGTCGCCCACGGCAGGCCGTTGCTCAGAGTCCCGGGTGCGGGGCCGGAGTTCCCGGCGGACATCGAGACGAAGACGCCTGCCGCTGCCGCTCCCTCCAGCGCGAAGTCGTAGGCGGTGTCGCCGTAGCCAGGGTCGTTGGGGACACCGAGCGAGAGGTTCAAGACGTCGACTCCGTCGGCGACGGCGGCGTCGACCGCGGCCAGGATGTCGTCCTCGAAGCAGCCCGATCGAGCTTGGCCACGGTTGACGTAGTCCCAGCAGACCTTGTACGCGGCGATGTGCGCCATCGGGGCCATGCCCGCGATGGCGGGACCCGCCGCCGTGGTCCGCTCCCGGCCGGCGGCGATGCTCGCCACATGGGTTCCGTGGCTGTTGACATCCCAGGGGCTGACGCTCTCGGTGTCGGCAGCGACCCCGCCGGCGGCTCGCACCCCGTCGATGAAGTATTGGGCACCCACGACCTTGTTGGTGCACGCCTGCGCCGGCCAGCTGGTCGGGTCCTCGCCCGAGTCGCAGAACCCCTGCCAGTCCGCGGGTGGGGCCGAGACATCGGCAGCATCGAACGAGCCGTTGGCCCAGTCCAGCCCGCTGTCGATCAGCCCGATGACCTGGCCCTGTCCGGCCTGGTCCACGCCGCCGACGCGCTCCCACACACCGCCGGCGCCGCGCAGGCCGAGGAACTCGGGCGACAGCGAGGTGTCCGTACCGATCACGGGATCCGCGGGGGCGCTCTGGTGCAGGCCGAAGACGCGGACGGGCGTGACGGCACGCACGTTCGGGTCGGCCTCCAGGTCGCGGACCTCGTCGGGCGACAGTTCGACCGAGAAGCCGTTGATCGTCGTGTCGAAGCGATGAGTGGGCTCGGCGTCGACATCCTCGAGCACGCGGTCCTGCTGCCCGGCCATGCGATCGGCGGCCTGGGTCTCGGCTCGGGCGGTCGGCTGCTGCTCGATCGGAGGGGCGTCGGCCAACACGACGATGTACTGCTCGGCGTCGCCGGTCTGCGCCCCCGCCTGGGATGGCAGCGCCTGGACTCCGAGTGCACTGGCCAGGATGATGAGGAGCCCGGCCAGCAGTGCAGACCCTCGCTCCGTCACATTTCCCGCAGCCCGCATGCCATTCTCCTCAACGTGTCCATCCTATGGGCGCAGCGAGCCGGCGCCGCCCGGAACGATGTCACGATCGCGCCCGTCCGATCGGAATGTACCGGACACCCAGGCCGTCCGCCGGGCAGGTCGTGACACGACTCGGATGTCTGCTCAACTGGTGCGATGGCCGACACCGACCGCAACGCTTCGAAGCCCGCCTCTCCGTTCACCCGCGCACGCAACTCCGCCGCCGTGATCGACTTCGACGACGGCGTCGACTTCGCGGGAGCGCAGCGCGGGCTCGTCGCTCAGCATCCGACGGGTCGGATCGAACACAACGGTCGACCCGTCTGGGACACCGCCCACCACGACTTCCTCCGGACCGACGACGCAGCACCCGACACCGTCCACCCCGGGCTCTGGCGACAGGGCAAACTGAACGCGGTCCACGGGTTGTTCCGAGTGGCCGACGGCGTGTGGCAGGCACGCGGGTACGACATCAGCAACATCACCTTCATCGAGGCCGACAGCGGCTGGCTGATCATCGATCCGCTCACCGCGGAGCAGTGCGCGGCGGCGTGCCTGGCGTTGGCGAACGAGCACCTCGGCGCGCGCCCTGTCTCGGCGGTCATCTACACCCACAGTCACCTCGACCACTTCGGCGGAATGCTCGGCGTGACGACCCGAGAGGCGGTTCAGAACGGCGACGTCCGCGTCATCGCTCCCGAGGGCTTCATGCACGAAGCGGTCGGCGAGAACGTCCTGGCCGGGCCGATCATGGGCCGCCGCTCGATGTACCAGTTCGGTCCGCTCCTCCCGTTCGGACCGCAGGGACAGGTCGATGCCGGGCTCGGCAAGACCGTCCCGCTCGGCTCCTCGGCGCTGGTTGCGCCCACCGAGTTGATCACCGCGACCGGTACGGAACTCGACGTCGACGGCGTTCGGATCGTCTTCCAGAACACGCCCGATGCCGAGGCCCCGTCGGAGATGAACTTCTTCTTCCCGGACAAGCGGCTGCTGTGCATGGCGGAGAACTGCACGCACACCCTCCACAACCTCTACCCGATCCGTGGCGCGCAGGTGCGCGATTCGCTCGCCTGGAGCAAGTACATCCACGAGGCGATGCGGATGTGGGGATCTCACACCGACACCATGTTCGCGAGCCACCACTGGCCGCGGTTCGGCGCGGGTGACGTCGAGGGATTCTTGAAGTTGCAGCGTGACGTGTACCGCTGGATGCACGACCAGACACTCCGCCTCGCGAATCACGGGCACACGCCCGACGAGATCGCCGACGAGCTGACGCGGCTGCCCGACTGCTTCTCGACGCAGTCCCACGTGCAGGGGTACTACGGCACGGTCTCGCACAACGTCCGCTCCGTGTACAACCGCTACCTCGGCTGGTACGACGGCAACCCCGCCCATCTCCAGCCCCATCCACCGGTCGACGCGGGAACGCGCTACGTCGACATGATGGGTGGCCCCGACGGCGTGATGCGCGGCGCTCAGGCGGCGTTCGACGAAGGTGACTACCGCTGGACCGTCGAAGTGCTCAACCACCTGATCTTCGCCGACCCGGAGCACCGGGAGGCGCGGTCGCTGTCCGCCGACGCGATGGAGCAGTTGGGCTACCAGGCCGAGTCGAGCACATGGCGCAACGCATATCTGATGGGGGCGTTCGAGCTCCGCAACGGGACGATTCAGCTCGGGCGCGGAGGACCTCCCGGGCTGATCAGTGGGATGACCGGTGAGCAGTTCGCCGACATGATCGGATCACGGTTCGACCCCACGAAATGTCCGCTCGACACGCTGTCGATCGCGTTCACCATCACCGACCTCGATCCCGACGAGGACTCGCTGACGCACTGCCTGACCGTCGAGAACGCCACGATCCATCACGACACCGACCGGACCGCGTCGATCGATGCGGCCGACGTCGCGGTCACGCTCGACCGCGCCGCGCTCGGTGACGTGATCGCGTACCCCGAGCGTCTCGACGATCGAATCGAGAACGGTTCGGTGACGATCGACCGCGGTGAGCAGGCGATCCTCGCCGCCCTGCTCGGCGCACTCGACACCTTCATCAGTCCGAACCTCGTCGAACCCTGATGTCGAACCCTGATGTCGAACCTGAGCTGGAGTCGCTCGCCGAGAGCTCCGGGAGTTCGTCGCGAGAAAACGCAACCTGGGTTGCGGTCGCGGGCACGAAGCGCAACCCAGGTTGCGATTTTGCTCGGCGCGTCGGTGGAACTCCCACTCCGGAATGCTGGCGGCGGGTCAGTCGTCCTGAACGAGAACAAGTTCGGGCACGTCGCCGGCAGTGTCGACATCGATCGTCACGGCGTCGAGCGCGACGGCCACCTCGGGTTCGACGCAGATCGGCATCCCGTGCGACGAACCGGTGTGGTCACCGGTGTGCGGGGCGTCGACGAAGCCGAGGCTGATCCCTCGTTCTTCCCCCTGGGTCGTCCGTGCCACGCGCAAGGTGGAGTCGCCGGAGATTCCCTGGGCGGATCGTGTCTCGGCGAGCAGGGTCGCAGCGTTCTGGGAAAGGGTCAGCATGAAATCATCCTCCTGGATGGGCCGAATGGTCTGGATGGCGAATCGGTGGTCTCGTCTCGCGCTACCCGACCTGACGGCTGCGAAACATGCACCTCGGCAAATCCGACGCGCCGGGGCGCCTGCCCCTCCGTAGTCTCCTCGCGTGGGTTCGATCGCTGTCAGCCACGTCGCGTGGAATCTGCCGGGTGGTGATGAGCTGTTCCGCGACGTGTCGTTCAACATCGGCAACGGCGACCGGGTCGCCCTCGTCGGAGCCAACGGCGTGGGAAAGACGTCGTTGTTCCGGCTGATCACCGGCGAGAACTCGCCGAGCGCGGGGACGGTCAGCGTCGATGGTGGGCTCGGCGTGATGCATCAGCTCGTCGGGACAGCCGATCATCCGGCGACGACCGTGCGCGAACTCCTGCTGTCGATCTCACCGATCCGGATCCGCGACGCTGCTCGACGCCTCGACGATGCGCACGACCGACTCGACGACGATCCGATGGCGTACGCGACCGCCGTCGCCGGGTGGAGCGACGTGGGCGGATACGAGGCCGAGGTGCTCTGGGACGAGTGCACGACCCGGTCGTTCGGTGAGTCGTTCGACGATGTGGCCGACCGTCCACTGCGGACGTTCAGCGGTGGCGAACAGAAGCGTCTCGCTCTCGAGACCCTGTTCCGGAGCGAGTTCGAGATCCTCGTCCTCGACGAACCGGACAACTTCCTCGACGTGCCGGCCAAGCGCTGGCTCGAACAGCAGCTCAACGAGACACGCAAGACCGTCGTCTTCATCAGCCACGATCGCGAACTGCTCGCAGCGAGCGCCACCAAGATCGTCACCATCGATGCTGCGGGAGCGTGGACCCACGGTGGCTCGTTCGCGAGCTACGCGGACGCAAAGGAGCACCATGACTCGATCCGCGAGCACAACCAGTCGCTCTACGACACCGAGAAACAACGCCTCGAGGACTACGTCAAGCTGATGCGCCAGCGCGCCTCGATCAGCGAGGCGTTCGCGCCGAAACTCAAGGCGGCCGAGACGAAGCTGCGTCACTTCGTCGAGAAGAACGAGCGGCCGCCCGACGTGGCCGCGCAGAAGATCGACATGCAATTGCGCGGTGCCCGAACCGGAAAGCGCGCGGTGATCTGCGAGCGACTCGAGATCGCCGGCCTCACCGATCCGTTCGACCTCGAACTCTGGTACGGCGAGCGGGTGGCCGTCCTCGGTGGCAATGGCGTCGGCAAGAGCCACTTCCTGCGGCTCCTCGCGTCAGCCGGCATGGAGGGCGCACCGTCCGACGGACCGGGCGCGGTCGACCACGAGGGGGTGGCCCGTCTGGGGTCCGGGGTCCGACCGGGGCTCTTCCACCAGACCCATGAGCATCCCGAATGGGCGGGTCGTGAGCTCGTCGACATCCTCCACGATCTCGACGTGATGCTCGGCCCGGCGATGGGCATGCTGCGCCGCTACGAACTCCAGCCGTGCGCGCGTCAGACGTTCGAGACCCTCTCGGGCGGTCAACAGGCGCGCTTCCAGATCCTGCTGCTCGAACTGTCGGGGGCCACGTTGCTGCTGCTCGACGAACCGACCGACAACCTCGATCTCGTCTCGGCCGAAGCACTGGAGCACGGCCTCGAACAGTTCAACGGGACGGTCGTCACGGTCACCCACGACCGGTGGTTCCTGCGCGGATTCGACCGGTTCGTCGTCTTCGGCGACGACTGTCGCGTCAGCGATCACGCCGAACTGCCGCCGACCTGGGCCGACTGATCCGGCTCGGTCAGACGGAGTGGGCGAGGTCGCGCTCGACGATCGCCCCGTGGGTGTGGACGATTCCGCGCCGCGACCGGACGGCGAGTCCGTCGATGATGCGATGACCGTGGCCGACGGCGGGGCCGATCAGCAGGGCCACCATCACGGTGCCCAACCCGATCGGACCGCCGAGGGCAACTCCGGCGACGACCCACGACAGTTCGATTGCGGCGCGCACCATCGGCTCGGGTCTGCGGACGCGATCGGATGCTGCTCCGGCGAACAGTTCGCCCGAACCCGCACCCAGCCCGGACACGATCAAGGCGCCGGCACCGAGCCCGATCCCTGCGACCGCCACGACCTGCAGCAGGATCAGCACGAGCACCGAGCCGGGAGCGTCGTACGCCGACAGCGACCCGTACACGAACTGCAGCATCGGACCGATCAGGATCGGCGAGAGGATCGTCCCGAATCCAGGTCGGCGTCCGAGCAGCCACGCGATCGCGATCGAGGCACCGACCGTCGCCCACACGGCAACGCTCATCGGGAGACCGGTGATGTTGCGAACCGCTCCGATGAACACATCGAGCGGACCGGGTCCGAGCTCGGTCCACAGCGTGACCGCGACCGATGCAGCGATCAGGAACGAGCCGGCCACGAGCAGTCCGACACGCGTCGTGATGGCCAACGCACGACGGGACGGACCCTCCGAGAGCACGGCGCCGACCGCTCCGGCCCGCGACCAGGCGCGCCGACTCAGACGATCCCGGATCGTCACCGACGAGTCCGGCGTGAGATCGTCCCTCACCGGGTGGCGGTCGGCATGCATCCACCCATTCTCGGGATGCCCGACCACAACCAGCGCGTCGACGGCGGTGCCGTTCGACACCCCTCCCCCGCGATCGGCCCGAACGCCGGATGTTCCACGGCGACGGGCGAGTGGATACGGTCGCCGGGCGTGCAGCTCAACACCGTCCGCAGCGGGTCCGGACCCGCGATCGTTCTCCTTCATGGCCTCGGCATGGATGCGCACACCTGGGATGCCTGTGCCGCACTGCTCGCAGAACGCTTCACGGTCGTCGCCGTCGACCTCCCGGGTCACGGTGAGTCTCCGTGTCCCGACGATCCGGCCGCTTTCACCCGCGACGCCGCGCTCGCCGACCTCGACGACGTGCTCGACACCCTCGACGGTCCGGTCGTGCTCGTCGGGCATTCACTCGGCGGGTACCTCGCACTGGCCCATGCGGCCACGCGACCCGAGGCGACCCGCGGGATCGTCGTGCTGAACACCGGCCCGGGCTACCGCGACGCCGAGAAGCGCGCCGGCTGGAACGAGCGGTCGCGACGGAACGCTCACCGGTTCGGTGTTCCCGAACGGGTGGCGGCACTCAACCTGCAGGAGGATTCGGTGGTGATGGACCGAGTGGCCGCGATGGCGGTTCCGACCGTCGTGCTCGCCGGAGGCGACGACCGACCCGACTACGCCGGCGCCGGCAAGTACCTGGAGGCGAAGATGCCCAACGCCCGGCTGATCGTGCTCGACGGCGGTGGCCACTCGATGCACGAGGAGACGCACGCCGCCGACGTCGCCGAGATCATTGAGGACCTCGCGGACTCGATCGCGGACTGACGTCCGGCGATCGCGTTTCGACAATCGCTGCGAACGACCTACGCGGCGTGGGCGGCGGGAGCCTCGTGCGCCCGTGCGCCGCTGTGCATCCGTGCGTGCAGTTCGTCGATGCGTCGGCTCGCGGTCTTGGTACAGAGCGACGGGACGATCGCGTGGACAGCAGCTGCCCCTGCCGCGATCGCGAGCGACCCCGCGAATCCTGCTGCGACCCGGAAGTGTTGTCCGTAGGTCTCGCCGACAGACGCCGGGTGGTCGGTGAAGTGCTGCCGGAGTTCCATGCGGACCACGGTACGGAAACCTCGTGAGTCGTGCATTGCGTTCTTCGCGCGGAACTTCCCCACAGGTGCATGATGAACGCTCGTATCTCTCGATCTCTGCAAGTATCATCGATTGTGGATGAAATCGATCGGGATATTGTGCTTTTACTCCAGGAGGACGGGTCGCTCACCGCCCGGGAGCTCGGGGACCGTGTCGGGCTGACCCCGACACCGTGCTGGAGACGCGTCCGAGCACTCGAGGAATCAGGCGTGATCACCGGCCGGGTCGCGCTCGTCGACCCTGCGACCGTCAACCTGGAGGTCGCCGCGCTGGTCAACATCCGCACCAACGACCACAGCTCGCAGTGGATCGAGACGTTCCGCGCTGCGATCGCCGGATTTCCCGAGATCGTCGAGGCGTACCGCACGAGCGGCGACATCGACTACACGCTCAAGGTGATGGTCCCGAGCATCGGCGCCTACGACGCGTTCTACAAGCGCCTCATCGACGCGGTGGCCCTCTACGACGTCCGGACGATCTTCGTGATGGAGGAGATCAAGCACACGACGGCCCTCTCGCTCGACTACATCGACATCTGACGTGGCTCACCGCGGGTCTCCGCGACTCTCCACATCGGCAGTTGTCGAATACAACCAACTGGGGGCGATGCGCGAAACTTCCGGGATGACCGCTCTCGAGGACACCCCCGTCTCCACCGATCCCGAAACCCGGCGCGTCGACGACGCCATCGACGCGTTGCTCACCGCCCACGACCCACGCGAGATGGACGACCAGGAGTTCCGCGGAGCGCGCTTCGATGCCGGCCTCGCCTGGGTCCATTTCGCCGAGGGTGACGGCGGCCTCGGCGTGCGCCCGGAGCTGAACCGGATCGTCGATCGCCGCCTACGCGAGGCGGGGGCGAAGCCGACCGATCCGCGCACGTTCTTCATGGCGCTGGCCGGTCCGACCATCGCCACGCACGGCAGCGCCGAGGTGAAGGAAAGATTTCTCCGCCCGATGTTCACCGGCGAGGAGAAGTGGTGCCAGCTGTTCTCCGAGCCGGGTGCCGGTTCGGACTTCGCCGGCCTCGGCTGTCGTGCCGAGCGCGACGGTGAGGAGTGGATCGTCAACGGCCAGAAGGTCTGGAACACGCTCGCCCACCTCGCCGACTTCGGCATGCTCGTCACCCGCACCGATCCCGATGCGCCCAAGCACAAGGGGATGACGTACTTCGCGCTCGACATGCGCGCCGAGGGCGTCGAGGTCCGGCCGCTGCGTCAGATCACCGGCGAGGCCGAGTTCAACGAGGTCTACATGACCGACGTGCGCGTCCCGGACGCACACCGCGTCGGCGACGTCGGCGAGGGCTGGCGCGCCAGCCTCACGACGCTGATGAACGAGCGCAGCGCGATCGGTGGCGGTGGTGGCGCAGCGCCGAAACAGGGAGCGGCCGCCAACGACGCCGTCGAGGTGTGGGAGGCGATGGACCCGTCGAAGCAGAACGCCGCCGACAAGGACACGCTGATGCAGTGGTGGGTGCGCGCCGAGGTCGGTCGGCTGACCAACATGCGCGCGGCTCAGAACGCGAAGGCGGGCAACCCGGGCCCGGAGATGTCGATCGCCAAACTGGCCTACTCCGAGCTCAACAAGGGCCTCTACGAGTTCTGCATGAACCTGCTCGGCGCCGACGCGCTCATCGAGTACGACTACACGTTCCGTCGTCCCGAGGACCTCGACGTGTCCGGTACGGCCCACGGCCTCCGCTACGCGTTCCTCCGCGTCCGGGCCAACTCGATCGAGGGCGGAACCTCGGAGATCATGCGCAACATCCTCGGCGAGCAGGTCCTCGGCCTGCCGGGCGAGCCGCGGGTCGACAAGTCCGTCCCGTGGAACGAGGTCCCGCGCAACTGACGCCGCCGACGCCAGGCGAGGCGGAACGGTCGGCGTCCGTCACATTTTGTTGCGTCCGCAAATAAATCCGATAGGTTTGTTGTCATGACAACAAACCAGCTCCCCCTCGCCCCCGGCACCTGGACCGCGGACCCGTCGCACACCACGGTCGGGTTCACCGTCCGTCACCTCGGCCTCGCCAAGGTGCGCGGTCGTTTCGACGGAGTCGATGCCTCGCTCACGGTCGGAGACGACCTCGCGTCGAGCCAGGTCAGCGCATCCATCGAGCTCGGCACCGTCGCGACCGGCAACGCCGACCGCGACGCGCACCTGCAATCGAGCGATTTCTTCAACTCCGAGTCGAACCCGCAGATGACGTTCGTCTCGACCGGCATCGAGGGCGAAGGCGAGGAGTTCACCCTCCTCGGCGACCTCACGCTCAACGGCATCACCAAGCCGGTCGAGCTCGACGTCGAGTTCTTCGGCACCTCCGAGTTTCCGATGGACCAGAGCACCCGCGCCGGGTTTTCGGCAACGGGTTCACTGTCGCGCAAGGAGTACGGCATCGAATTCAACATGGCGCTCGGTGGCGACAAGGTGATGGTCTCGGACAAGGTCGCACTCGAACTGGACGTCCAGCTCGTCGCACCGTCCGCCGGCTGACCCGCCACGCCCCATCGAATCCCCCTCGACGCACCGCTCGCAGCCACGGCTCGGGCGGTGCGTCCGCGTCCGGTCGCAGACGCGACCGCGCACACCCGCGATGATCGCGGGATGACAGAACTCTGGCAGCGCTCGGCACTCGAACTCGCGACGATGATCCGCGATGGCGACACGACGAGTCGGGACGTCGTCGACGCCCACCTCACCAGGATCGATGCGGTGAACGGCGACCTCAACGCGATCGTGCGGAGACTCGACGAGTCGGCACGCACCGCCGCCGACGACGCGGATCGTGCACTCGCCGAAGGGCGCGAGGTCGGACCGTTCCACGGTGTTCCGTTCACGGTGAAGGAGAACATCGATCTCGTCGGGAGCCCGACCACGCAGGGCATCGTCGCGATGGCCGATGCTCTTCCGCCGCTCGACGCACCGGTGACCGAGCGGATGAAGGCGGCGGGTGCGATCCCGCTCGCGCGCACCAATCTCCCCGACTACGGACTCCGCGTCCACACCGATTCGTCGCTGCACGGTCTCACCCGCAACCCACACCATCCGGGTCGGACCGCAGGCGGTTCGAGCGGCGGAGAGGCCGCCTCGATCGCGACCGGGATGAGCCCGCTCGGGTTGGGCAACGACATCGGCGGATCGCTGCGCAATCCGGCGCACTGCTGCGGGATCGCCTCGATCAAGCCGTCGGTCGGAGTCGTTCCAGCGGCGTCCTCGATCCCGCCCGAGGACCCGTCGCTGTCGTCACAGCAGATGGCGGTCGAGGGCACGATGGCGCGCCGCGTCTCCGACGTCCGCGCCGCTCTCGAGGTGGTCTCGGGAAGCCACCACCGCGACCCGTTCAGTCTGCCGGTCGACCTCACCGCGCTGGGCGAGGGCGAGCGACTGCGGATCGCCGTGCTCCCCGAGCCCCCCGGTGGAGCGACCCACCCCGAGATCGCCGCCGCAGTCCGTTCGGCCGCCGACGTCCTCGCCGCAGCGGGACACGATGTGGTCGAGGCCACCCCTCCGATGTACGCCGAGACGATCGACATGTGGGCTGGACTGCTGATCCAGGATCTCGTCGTCATCCGTCCCATGCTCGAGGCGATCATGGGCGACGACGCGAACGCCGTCATCGCCAGCCTGTTGGACAATGCTCCGGCTCCGACCGTCGAGAGCATCTCGATGCTCCAGGGCGCACGTGCCCAGGCGATGCGGCTGTGGTCGGAGTTCTTCGCCGACCACCCGGTCGTGCTGTCACCGACCTGGGCGATGCCGGCTTTCGAACACGGCGCCGACCTCGAGCAGGGCGACGAACTGATCCGCGACACGCTGCGCCCGGTGACGCCGGTGAACTTCCTCGGCCTTCCCGCCGCGGTCGTCCCCCACGGCATCGCGGACGGACTTCCCGTCGGCATCCAGGTGATCGGGGATCGATTCACCGACCTCCGCTGCCTCGACATCGCCGCGCAGATCGAAGCTGCGAGCGCGCCGTTGATGCCGATCGATCCGGTGACCGTCGGTCCGGGCGCATGAAGTTCGGGATCTGCGTCGCCTCACGTCCGGCCGATCTCGACTACGTGGTGGAAGCCGAGCGACTCGGGTTCAGCCACGCCTGGATGGCGGACAGCCAGATGATCTGGAGCGACGTCTACGCGATGCTCGCCCTCGCGGCGGAACGGACGTCGACGATTCAGCTCGGCACCGGCGTCGCGGTGGCCGGCACGCGCCTGGCGCCCGTGACGGCCGCCTCGATCGCGACGATCAACCAGCTCGCACCGGGACGGACGTTCTGCGGGATCGGCACCGGGAACACGGCGATGCGCATCATGGGACATCCGCCGCTGCAGATCGCCGAGTTCGACGAGTACCTCGCGGCGTTGCGGCCGCTGCTGCGCGGCGAGGAGACCGACTTCCGCTGGCGCGATCGAACCGCGCGCATCGTGCACCAGATGCCCGACCACGGGTTCGTCAATTTCGACCCTCCGCCACCGTTGTACGTGTCCGCGTTCGGGCCACGAGCGCTCGACCTGGCAGCGCAGCACGGCGACGGCCTGATCACGTCGGCTCCACCGGATCCGGTTGCGGTGCGGGCGCTGCGCGGGGCCGTCACCGAACGCCGCCGCGAGCACGGCCACGCCGAGGACCGCGCGTCGTTCCCGATCGCGAGCCTGACGACCATCGCCGTGCTCCAACCGGGCGAACCGGTCGACTCGCCACGAATCAAGGAGATGGTCGGCGCATTCGCCATTGCCGCACTGCACTACGCGTACGAGCAGTACGCACAGTTCGGCCGTGGTCCCTCACCGCATCTGCGCGACATCTGGGACGAGTACGTCGCTGCGGTCGAGTCCGTCCCGGAGGAGCGACGGCACCTTCGAACCCACCTCGGACACAACTGCTGGGTGATCCCCGAGGAGGAGCGCTTCCTCACCGCCCAGCTGATCGAGCGGTCGTGTCTGGTCGGTACACCATCGGAACTCCGCTCCCGAGTCGACGCGCTCGAAGCAGCCGGGCTCGATCAGCTCGTCGTGCTCCCACCGCTTGCAACGAAGGAGGAGGTGATCGCCGACGTTGCTCGCGTGCTCATCGACCGGACGGACGGTGTGCCCGATCCGGTCGCCCTGCGCTCGTGAATCCCCTCACCGCACCGTTCGGTACGATCCGCACGTGAGCGTCATCAGCGATCGGCTTCTCGAACTCGGACTCGTCCTTCCGCCGCCGACAGTGGCGCCGCCGGGCGTCGAACTCCCGTTCAGCCCGGTCGTCGTGCGCGGAGATCGAGCGGTGGTCTCCGGTCACGGTCCGCAGGAGCCCGATGGGTCCCTCGCCCTCCCCCTCGGCAAGGTCGGGACGGACCTGACGGTCGAACAGGGCAATCACGCCGCGCGTCTCACCGCACTGGGGATCCTGGGTTCACTCGAACGAGCACTCGGTGATCTCGACCGCATCACCGGTTGGACGCGCGTGTTCGGCATGGTCAACGCAGCGCCCGGATTCGTGAACCTCCCGACCGTGATCAACGGTTTCTCCGATCTGATCATCGACGTCTTCGGTCCCGAGATCGGGGAGCATGCCCGCAGCGCGGTCGGCCTCGCGGAGCTCCCTTTCTCGATTCCCGTCGAGATCGAATGCGAGGTCGCCATCCGATGACCCGCGCACCGCGCGTCGACGTCCACGCCCACCCCGGTCGGTGCTTTCTCGCCGGGATTCCAGACGCGGATCCAGCACGCGCTGTTCTCGGAACCGACGACGCGATCGCCGGCTTCCGCGGAGCGGAACACGCCGGGATGGCGGCGGTGAGCTTCGCGACCGTTGCCGACCTTCGAGTCCTCCAGCTCGTCGGCAACCGATTCGCGGCGGCTCGCGAGTTCGCTCCGGGTGAGGCGTACGCCGACCATCAGCGCCAGCTCGAGGCGATCCACGAGATGGCCGATCGCGTCGACGCGACGATCGTGTCCGGCGCCGACGACGTCATGCGCCTCCACCGCGCCGGCCAGACAGGGCTGCTGGTCACCTGCGAAGGAGCCGACTTCGTCGAGAGCGGCCGTGATGCCGACGCATTCGAACGCGTCCACGAGGCATTCGACCGCGGCGTGCGATCGATCACCATCGTCCACTACCGCCAGAACCGGTACGGCGATCTCCAGACAGAACCGCCGCTCCACCACGGACTGTCGACAGCGGGTCGCGAGCTCGTCGCGATCATGAACGACGTCGGCATGATCGTCGACCTGGCCCACGCATCGTTCGAGACGACGGTGGACGCCGTCGCCGTCTCGCGCCACCCCGTGATGATCTCCCACTCCCACCTCACCGGCCCGCGCAGCGACCATCCGCGGCTGGTGACCGACGAGCACGCCTGCGCCGTCACCGACGCCGGCGGTTTGATCGGAGCCTGGCCGTCGGGTGTGGCGTCGGAGACTCTCGACGACTTCATCGACGAGGTCGTCCGACTGGTCGACCTCGTCGGTGTCGAGCACGTGGCGATCGGCACCGACCTGGACGCCAACGATCGACCGGTGTTGACCGAATATCGGCAGTTCGACGATCTCGACGACGGACTCACAGCACGCGGGCTCGGCCCCGACGACATCGATCGTGTGCTCGGAGGAAACGCCGTCGACCTCATTCGGACCGTCTGCGGCTCGTGAGCAGGGCTCGAACCTGAACCGCCGACGTCGCTCCGCACTCGATCCGGTTGCGCGACACTCACGGCATGACGATGGCTCCCTGGTCGGTCACGGCCGTCAACCTTCCCGAACACGCCGACAACCCGATCCACACCGATGCGGGCGCCCGCGCGGCCGGATTCGAGGGCGCGCTCGTCGCCGGCGTCACGACCTACGCCACGATGACCCACCTCCCGGCCGTGGCCTGGGGTCTCCCGTGGTTGGCCCATGGTGGCGCGACGGTGCGTTTCCGCCATCCGATCCTCGACGGCGATCGCATCGACTGTGTCGTCGGTGACGGCCCCGACGTGACCGCCGACGTGGACGGAGAGACGCGGGTGGAGGCCACGTTCACCCGACGTGCCGCCGAGACCGCCGCGCGACAGTCCACCGACGAACTCGATCCGATCGACTTCGTGCTCGACGGATCGTGGTCCGACTACGGGTTGCGCGCCGGCGACGACTGTCTGCTGTACGCGGAACACGACATCGCCCACGCGTCGAGTTGGCCGCGTCTCGCGAACCGGTTCTGCCACGACCAACTCGTCACCGGTCCGTGGATCCACGTGCGCAGCACGATCACCCATCTCGGCGTTGCCGCGGTCGGCTCGCACGTCCACGCGACCGCCCACATCGTCGAGCGTCGCGAAAGCCGCGCCGGTGAACGAGCGGTCCTCGACGTCGAGATCGCAGCCGACGGTGTGGACGTCGCCCGCATCGAGCACGAAGCGATCATCTCGCTCGCCTAGGACCCGACCGCGCGAACATGGCCTGGTGGAGTCGGGGCAACGTACGCAACGGATCGTGCTCGCGCGCCACGCCGAGACCGAATGGAGCCGAACCGGGCAACACACCGGGCGGAGCAACATCGCGCTCACCGAGGCCGGCCGCGACGCAGCCGTGCTCCTCGGCGCTCGGCTGGGATCGCACCACTTCCATCACGTCGGCTCGAGCCCGCTCGACCGCGCCATCACCACCGCGCGGCTCGCGGGGTACCCCGATCCCGAGATCGACGACGACCTGCTGGAGTGGGACTACGGCGACTACGAGGGCATCACGACAGCCGACATCCGGAGCGAACGACCGACGTGGGAACTCTGGCGCGACGGCGCCCCGAACGGCGAGAGCCCGAAGGAGGTGTCGGACCGGGCAGATGCCGCAGTGGCTCGTGCGGTGGGACGATGTGCCGACGGCTGCGACTCGATCGTGTTCGGCCACGGCCACATGCTCACGGCGATCGCGGTGCGGTGGGTCGGATTGCCGATCGACGCCGGACGACACCTCCGCATCTCCACCGGGTCCGTCGCGATCCTGCGCTGGAAACGCGAGAACCGCGTCATCGACCTCTGGAACGACCGATCGCACCTCACCGAGGCGATCACCGACACCGACTGAACGGTCGTGGGTCCCGATTTCGGCAAGTCGTCCGCAACGGCCATCCGTCGTTCACTTCATGTTCACGTCACGTTGCGATGCTCACGCCGTGCGCACGCCACCCGAATCGACCCACGCATAATCCTCCCGTGAACCTGCGCAACTACGTCCTCGTCACCGCCGGCTACTGGGCGTTCACCCTCACGGACGGCGCGCTGCGGATGCTCGTCCTGTTGCACTTCAACGCGCTCGGATACTCTCCGGTCGCCATCGCGTTCCTGTTCCTGAGCTACGAGTTCATGGGCATCCTGACCAACCTGATCGGCGGGTGGGTCGGATCCCGCGCCGGGCTGAATCGCACGTTGATCGCCGGGCTGGCACTGCAGATCGTGGCGCTGGTCGCGTTGACGTTCCAGCAACCGTCGTGGACCGAGGTGGCCTCGGTCGTGTTCGTGATGGGCGCCCAAGCGGTGTCGGGAATCGCCAAGGACCTCACGAAGATGAGCTCGAAGAGCGCGGTGAAGTTCGTCGCCGGCGACGGTGAGGGCGCCCTGTTCAAGATGGTCGCGATCCTCACCGGGTCGAAGAACGCTCTCAAGGGTGTCGGCTTCTTCCTCGGCGCAGCGCTCCTCTCGGTCTTCGGCTACGACACGGCGCTGTGGGCGATGGCGGGCGTTCTGGCGATCACGCTGGGCGTCGTCGCCACGATGCTCACGGGCGAGATCGGCAAGTCGAAGGTGAAGGCGCCACTGCGGTCGATCCTGTCGAAGTCGGACGCGATCAACCGGCTGTCGCTCGCCCGCTTCTTCCTCTTCGCGTCACGCGACATCTGGTTCGTGGTCGCGCTGCCGATCTATCTCCACGACGTGCTCGACTGGTCGTTCTTCGGGGTCGGTGGGTTCCTGGCCGCGTGGGTGATCGGGTACGGGGCCATCCAGTCGGTCGCCCCGCGATTCCTCGGTCGCCGCGACGACATCACCGCCGCCCGGCACTGGTCGTTCGCACTCGCGGTCGTGTCATCGATCATCGCGATCACCGTTTCCGTCGATCCGAGCCAGACCGTGACCACCGTTGCGATCATCGGCGGTCTGATCGTGTTCGGCGTGGTGTTCGCGCTCAACTCGTCGCTCCACTCGTATCTGATCCTCGCCTACAGCAGTGACGACCAGGTCTCGACCGACGTCGGGTTCTACTACTCGGCCAACGCCGCCGGGCGGTTCGTCGGCACGCTGCTGTCGGGCCTGCTCTACCTCTGGGGAGGCCTCTCGCTCGCCCTGTGGGGCACCGCCGTCTTCGTCGTCATCACCTGGCTGTTGACCCTCCGCCTCCCCGCGACCGACACCCACGCCCCCGAGCCCCACCCCAACCCAGCGTTCTCGTGAACTGTTGGCGCACGGCGTGCGCGAACAGTTCACGAGAGTGGCGGGGAAACGGGCTGTGCGAGACTGGGGAGATGAGCGACGTGATCGAATTCTCGTCGGGCGACTTCGTCCACCTCGGCCTCGGGGCCACGACGATCGCCCTCCCTCGCCACACCGGCGACGTCGGGTGGTACGAGGAGTACGGACAACAGCACGCCGGCGACGGCGTGGAAGGCCGCCTCGTGTCCCTCCACACGTTCAGCGAGTCGTGGGACACCTGGGAGATGCACCCGAAGGGGAGCGAACTCGTCCTCTGCGTCGCCGGGACGATCGAGCTCACACAGGAGACGCCCGACGGGACCACGTCGACCGTGACGATCTCCGCCGGCCAGGCGGTCGTCAACGAACCCGGTGTCTGGCACACCGCCGACGTCCCCGACGTCGCGGACCCTCCGACGGTGGTGTTCATCACCGCCGGCGAGGGGACCGAGATGCGTCCGCGCTGACCCGTCGATGACCGCTGCCCTCTCACCGGTCGGAGTCGGTCCCCACCCGCAACCGTGGCCGGACGACCCGCGTCTCGACCCCGCCCTGCTCGCCGACGGCGACCGTCGCAACGTCATCGACCGCTACCGCTACTGGTCGGTCGACGCGATCGTCACCGACCTCGACGAGCGACGCCACGGCTTCCACGTCGCGATCGAGAACTGGGAACACGATTTCAACATCGGCACCGTCGTCCGCAACGCGAACGCGTTCCTCGCGGCCGAGGTGCACATCATCGGTCCGCACCGGTGGGATCGTCGCGGCGCGATGTCGACCCACCGTTACCTCTCGCTGCGCCACCACGCCGACGTCGAGGCGTTCCGGGCGTGGACCGATGCTGAAGAGATCGCGATCGTGGCGATCGACAACGTCGACGGAGCGGCTCCGATCGAGTCGACCGAGCTCCCGCGCGACTGCGCGCTGGTGTTCGGCCAGGAGGGCCCCGGTCTCACCGATGCGATGCTCGATGCCGCCGACCTCGTGTGTGCGATCACCCAGTACGGGTCGACGCGCTCACTGAACGCCGGCGTCGCGTCCGGCATCGCGATGTACGCCTGGGTCAACCGTCATGGACGCGGGACATGAGCGACGCCGGCACCACCACATCCGAGCTGGTGGCCGACCTGGTCGCACTCCTCGGGCCCGATGGCTGGTTGCCACCAGACGAGATCGCCGATCGGCTCATCGATTTCCGAGGGGTGTTCACGGGAACGGCACTCGGACTCGCGCGGCCGGCGTCGACCGATGACGTTGCGGCGGTCGTCCGCCTGTGTGCGGCGCACGGCGCAGCGATCGTGACGCAGGGTGGCAACACTGGATTGAGCGGTGGCGCGATTCCGAGCGGACGTCGGCCGACCGTGCTCGTCACGCTCAGCCGGATGAACGCGATCGAGGAGGTGAACATCGCCCGGTCGACGATCACCGCGCAGGGTGGTGTCACCATCCAGGCGATCCAGGATGCGGCGGCCGCGGCCGACCGGCTGTTCGCTCCGGACTGGGGGGCTCGGGGCACCGCAACGATCGGTGGTGGAATCGCGACGAACGCCGGAGGGATCAACGTGTTGCGCTACGGCACCATGCGCGAGCAGGTGCTCGGCGTCGAAGTGGTGCTGGCCGACGGCCGGGTCTGGAACGGTCTGCGGGCGCTCCCGAAGGACAACTCCGGTTTCGACCTGAAACAACTCTTCATCGCCTCCGAGGGCACGATCGGCATCGTCACCCGGGCGGTGGTGAAGCTCCATCCGCTCCCCGCCGATCATCGAACGGCCTTCGTGGCGCTCCGCTCGCTCAGCGACCTCGACGCCCTGTTCGCGATGGCGAGGGCCCATCCGCCGGGCGCGCTGAGCGCGTTCGAACTGATCCCCGAGATCGGTGTTCGGCAGGTCGTCGAACGATTCGACGTTGTCCGCCCGATTGCGAGAGTCGCCGATTGGTACGTCCTGGTCCGGTTCAGCGGCATGCACGGCATCGAGGACGACCTGCTCCGCATGCTGGCGACCGCGTCGGACGAGGGCTTGATCGTCGAGGGCGTCGTCGCCGATTCGGCACAGCACGAGGAGAACCTCTGGTCGTTGCGTGATGAGCTGACCGCGACCCGCTCGTTCGGTGGCTTCGGCGTGAAGTACGACCTCGCGATCCCACCCGATCGCATCGAGGAGTTCCTCGCACTCGCATCCGACGCGGTCCGCGAGATCATCTCCGATGCCGTTCCGTACGCGTTCGGTCACGTCGGCGACGGCAACCTGCACTTCACCGTGCTGCGCCCGGATGGCGACGATCGGGGACTCGAGCAGCGAGCTCCCGAGATCACCGCGACGATCGATCGGATCGTGTGGGACCTCGGGGGGACGATCAGCGCGGAACACGGCCTCGGACGCGAACTGCGCGGGCGGATCGTCGGTCAGAAGCCGTCGGTCGAGTTCGAGCTGATGCGCACGATCAAGTCGGCGCTCGATCCGCACGATCTGTTCAACCCCGGCGTCATGATCCCCGACCCCTGACGCTCGCGATCACCACACCCGTCCCACCCGAACCCGCAATGCTGAACGCGTGAGGAGTTTGCGCTCGTGCAGCGCACACACCTCACGCGAACGGCAGGGTTCGGCGGGGGCGGAACGGTCAGTGGAGGCCGAGGCGGACGAACTGATCCTCGGGGGCGTCGACCGAGAGCAACGCCTCGCGCAGCAGGGCCGCCATGTCGTCGGCGCGTCGCTCGGTCGACCGGTTCGCCTGTTCGTCCGGGTCGTCGTCCAGCTCGAACATGAAGTGGCGGTCGACATTGCGGCCTCCGACCCAGAACGGCAGCATGTCGCCGACGCGGAACGGTTGACGGATCACCGGGATGTCCGACCCGGGCATCCGGTCGAGCCAGGCCCGGTCGTCGGGTGGCGGCAGTTCGTTGAAGCCCTTGAGGTGGATCGGCATCGTCGACCAGCGGTTCGACCACATCGACAGCGGGAAGTTCTCGTCGACCGCGCCGCGCACGTACTTGGTGTGGCCGTCGGTGATCTGAACCCACCCACCGAAGTAGCCACCGAGCGCCCATTCCCGAATCGACGAGGCCTCACCCGTGAGCAGCGGGACCATCGAGCGACCGTGGGTCCGATGCTCGACCTCGGCGTCGAAGACATCGGCGATGGTTGCGAACAGGTCGACGTTCGTCGTCAACGCATCGCACACACCGCCGCCGTCGACTCCCGGCCAGTGCACGAACAGCGGCGTGTGGCCGAGCGGCTCGTACTGGGGAACCGCCGGCTTGCCCCAGATGTCCCGACCCTCACGTTCCTCGCCCAGGTAGTGGCCGTGGTCGGTGCACACGATCAGGGCGGTGTCCTCCCACAGGTTCTGTTCGTCGAACGCATCGAGGATGCGACCGAACCAGTGGTCGATCATCGACAGCTTGGCGCCGTAGTTCGCACGCACGTGCGCCCCTTCGGCGGCGGTGAACGAACCGTTCGCGATCGCGCCGTCAGCGTAGGGCGGCCAGATGATCCAATCCTCGTCCCACTCGCCGTCCTGGTACTTCCCCGCCCATGGCTCGGGTGTGTCGAATGGTTCGTGTGGATCGAACTCGTCGACGAACAGGAACCAGCGGTCGTGGTGGGGTGTCGCCTCGGTCAGGAATCGGCTCGCTGCGGTCATCGTCCGCGGGCCCGGATAGTCCTCCTCCCTGCGGAAGAACGTGCGCGCCCGGTCGTAGCCACGGCTGAAGTCGTCCGTCCCGAGCGTCTGGTGGAACCACCACCCACCGGTCCGCGCGGGCATCGCCGGTGCCCCGATCCACGACGGGTCGGCGTGGGTGCGCCACGGGTCGCCCTCGTGGCCACGCAGGTAGTCCCACCCGTCGAAGTCGGTGTGATAGTTCTCCCCTCCCGACTCGAACAGGTGTGGATGGTCGGTCACGAGCGCCGTCGTCACGCCGGAGTCGCTCAGTACGCGGGTGATCGGCCGCTCCCACAGTTCGATCGAACCCCACGGTTTCCACAGGAAGTCGAGTGCTCCGCAGAGGATGTCGTGACGGGCGGGCATGCACGGGAGCGACCCGGTGACATGACGGTCCAAGCGCGTCGCGTGCTGCGCGGCGAACCGATCGAGGT
>NZ_JBAVYV010000071.1:0-9767 GCF_049588435.1 Ilumatobacter sp. | reverse complement strand
CCACCGAGGATCAACGCGACGTACACGAAGAACGTCACGTCGGTGATGAAGTTGTCGGGCTGTGCGACGGAGAAGCCGACCGCACGGACCATGCCGCCGACCGCACCGAACATGCCGCCGAGGATCAACGCCTGCATCTTGTAGGAGTACGCGTTCTTGCCGAGGCTGCGTGCCGCGTCCTCGTCCTCGCGGATCGCCTTCAGCACTCGACCCCACGGGCTGCGGATCAAGAGCCAGCACACGAGTGTGCCGAGCGCCAGGATCGTCCAACCGACGAGCACCAGGAAGAACTGGTTGCCGGTGAAGAGGTTGAAGAAGTACCGGTCGGTCGTCGTGAACGGACTCATGTCGTAGAACGTGCTGGTGAAGCCCGTGAGCCCGTCCGACGATCCGGTCCACTTGTCGAGCGAAGGTGAACGGGCGACGATGCGGAAGATCTCGGCGACCGCGATCGTGACGATCGCCAGGTAGTCGGCCCGGAGTCTCAGCGTCGGGATACCCATCACCAGCGCGAAGATCACCGGGAAGACGACGACCGCCATCACCACACCGACCCAGAACAGCGTCGTGTCCGACATGTCGAGGCCGGTGTTGCGGTTGACGGCGGGTCCGATCGTCACGACGGTCATCGCGAGGCCGTAGGCGCCGGCGGCCATGAACACCGCTTGACCGAAGTTCAACAGGCCGGTGTAACCGAAGTGCAGGTTGAGTCCGATGGCGGCGAGGGCGAAGACGATGAAGCGTTCCCCGATCAGACCACGGAACAGGCTTTCGATGATGGCTTGGTAGTCCATGGCGATCCCCTATCCGATCCGTTCCGCTCGTCCGAGGAGGCCCTGTGGTCTCACCAGGAGGATCAAGATCAATGCGACGAGGGCGCCGACGTTCTTGACGTCTCCGGGAAGGATCAGGGTCGAGAGCTGGATGAACAATCCGGCGATGATGCTGCCGAGCAGCGCTCCGTATGCGGTGCCGAGACCACCCAGGGTCACACCGGCGAACATCAGCAGCAACAGACGGAAGCCCATCTCCCAGTTGATGTTCTCGGTGAGTCCGAACATGACGCCGCCGAGACCGGCGAGCGCCGATCCGACGATCCACACCAGACGGATGACCTTCTCGACGTCGATCCCCGACGATTCGGCGAGGTCTCGGTTGTCGGCAACAGCGCGCATCGCCTTGCCGGCTCGCGTCTTCTGCAGTGCGAGGCCGACCCCGACGAGCACCAGCGCCGTGAAGACGATGATGAACAGGTCCTTGCGCAGGATCGTGAAGATGCCGAAGTCGATCGGCTCACCGATCCGGAAGTCGCGGTAGAACCCGGCGCGTCCTCCGAACTGGTACAGCAGGACGTAGCGGATGAGGATCGAGAATCCGATCGACACCACGAGCGCAGCGATCAGGCTGGCGCCCTTCTTTCGCAGTGGTTTCCACACGCCCTCGTTGAAGAGGTATCCCAAGAATCCCGTGAAGACGATGGCGACCAGAGCTCCGAAGACCAGCGAACTCATCCAACTGCCGAACCACGACACCTGCCACGTCACGTTGACGACGTATGCGGTCATGGCGCCGATCGTGACCATTTCGCCGTGGGCGAAGTTGGTGAGGCCGGTCGTGCCGTAGATCAGCGACAGGCCGATGGCGCAGATCGCGATGATCAGACCGAGCTTGAGGCCGTCGACCGTGAGCTGGGCGACACGGTTCGTGTTGTCTCCGCTCGATTGGCGTTCGCCGAGTGGGAACAGCGTGTTCTTGTTCGTGTTCGGCTGGACGCTGATGTCGCTCAGCGGGTTGTTGTCCGGGTTGCGGAGCGAGTTTCCCTCCGGGAGGGTGTCCTCGACGAGTTCGACGCTGTACAGGCCCGGACCGGGAAGGTCGACGCGCCAGTTGCCCTCGGCATCGGACACGGCGGTACCGACTTCGTTGCCGTCGGAGTCCGTCACGACGAAGGTGACCCCCTCGAGCGCGATCTGTTCACCTTCCTCGTCGCGGGTCTGGAGCGTTCCTCCGATCGACTCCGACGAGGCGTCGTCAGCGGGAGCGTCGTCCTCTTGCGCCAACGCCGGTCCGCTGATCGACAGGAGGGTCAGCAACGCAGCGACGACCCCGAGAACGATGCGGAGCCCGGGCGGCCTGGCCCTTGATGTCAGGTTCGATTTCGGCACGGGGCGGTACCTTAGACCCTTGCGGAGGACGAGGGGGAAATCCCCTCTGACTCGGTTCCCATGACCACTCCCCGTGATCGCACGGAGCCCTGATCGACGGCTGCGAGCGCCATGCGAACGGTCACCACCCAGAGTCCCGTTGCTCCAGCGAGGTGCAGTCCGACGAGCAGCTCGGGCACGCCGGTGAAGTACTGGGCGTAGCCGATCGCACCCTGGACGATCGCAACGAAGAGCCAGGTCGACAGCACCGGCCGCAGCGCCGGGGCACGTGTAACGACCACCCACGCCAACACCGCCCCGCACGCGACGGCGACGATCACGGTCCCGCTGTGGATCCGCGCGACGCCTCCGATGTCGAATCCGTATCGACGGACGTCGACCTCGCCAGCATGAGGACCGGCACCGGTGACGACCGTCCCCGTGACCAGTGCGGCACCGGTGAGCGCGACGACAGCCAGTACGAGGCTCTGGACCGGGTCGCGCAGGTCCACGCCGTGCCAGCGGATCGGCTCGACCGACCCGGCGCGGACTGCGATCAGCCCGAATGCGATCGATGCCATGGCCAGGAGAAAGTGTGATTGGACGAGCGCCGGATGCAGGTCGCCACGGACGGCCATCCCACCGACGACTCCATTGGCGAGCACCGAGAGCAGGACGCCGAGGGCAGGCCATCGCAACCCGGCACCGCGTGGCGCTGCACGGAAGCCCCAGATGACGAGCAACAGCGTGGGGAGTCCGATCAGGCCGCTGAGAAGACGATTCAACTGCTCGATCGCGGCGTGACCGGTCGACACGTCGATGAAGCGTTCGGCGTTGCAATTGGGCCAGTCGTCGCAGCCGAGACCGCTCCCGGTGAGGCGGACGACTCCCCCGGCGACCACCAGCACACAGATGCCGACCGTCGTGACGATTGCCAACTGCCGATAGCGGGTGCGCGTCATCAGCCCAGAGGTTACGACTACCGTCGGCGCGGTGCTGAGTTCGTTCGACGACTTTCCGATCCACCAGACGTCACATCCCGTGGCCCGCACAGGGTCGAGCGATCTCAATCACTACGACCGCTACTTCTTCAGCGGGTACACCCGCGACACACGCCTCTACTTCGCTGCAGCCATGGGTCTGTATCCGAACCGCCATGTTGCCGATGCGTCCTTCAGCGTGGTGGTCGATGGTGGAACCGCGGATGCCCGCCAGATCAATGTGCATGCCTCGAGGCGCGCTCCCACCGACCGACGCGACGCGAATCGGGTCGGCCCGATCGAGGTGGAAGTGATCGAGCCGTTGACGACGCTGCGGATCGTCGTCGAAGCGCCCGAGCACGGCATCCGATGCGACCTGACCTTCACCCGTCGCTCACCGGCGATGGAGGAACCCCACTTCTTCCATCAGGTCGGCCAACGCGTGGTGATGGACTCGACCCGGCTGACGCAGTTCGGGAAGTGGAACGGGTGGATCGAGATCGACGGGGAGACGACTCAACTCGCGGCGGGCGACACGTTCGGGTGTCGCGACCGCTCGTGGGGCATCCGCACGGTCGGCGAACGAGCACCGACCGGTGCCCCGGTCGCGGACCCGCAGTTCTTCTGGCTGTGGGCGCCGATCAACTTCGAGGGATTCTCGACCCACTTCGACGTCAACGAACACTTCGACGGCCGTCGTTGGCACGAGTCGGGTTTCATCGCCACGGCCGGCGACGCGACGTCACCGGCCAATTCCAACGATGCGACCGCGCCGGTGCGGATCGCCGAACAGGCTCCTGCCACAGCGATGCGCGCCGTCGACTATCGACTCACGTGGCGGCCAGGGACCCGCGCGGTCGAGACGTTCGAGCTCGACATGATCCCGTGGGATGGCCCACCGTCGACGGTGATCCTCGAGCCGTTGTTCGACTTCCACATGATGGGACTGGGCTACACCCATCCCGAGTGGGGCCACGGCGTGTGGAAGGGCGAGCTCGAGGTCGCGGGTGACCGCTGGGACCTTCCCGTCGACGACCTCACGGCGCCGCAGCACGTCCACATCCAGACGATGGTCAAGGCCACGACATCCGGGGCGATGGGGGTCCACGAGGGCCTCGGCGTGCTCGAACAGTTCGTGATCGGCCGTCACGACCCGAGCGGGCTGTCAGGAATCTTCGACGGGGCCTGAGTCGACGCTGCTCGGCGGGAGCGGCTCGGTGGTCCGGATCTGGTGGAGCAGTTCCGGGAGCACGGCCCCGACAGCAAGCGGCGGTTCGGTCGCGGACGCCGACGACAGCGGTCGACAGTCCTCGTCGCCGCAGTCCGGCGGGATCTCGACGTCGACGCCCGCGACGTTCAGTGACAGTGCATCCGACCCGGTCGTCGTCCCCAGGAATCGCAGCACCCCGCTGAACATTCCGGAGTTCTCCGTTGCCACGTGTTCGAACGGGATCGACGGGATCTCGGTGCCGTCGGCCAGCGTCAGCGTCGCGATCGCATCGTGCGGGAGGTCGAATTCGGTGGAGTCGTCGACAGCCCGGAACGACACGTCGAGATGGGAGCCGCGATCGACGACGTCGAGAACCTCCACGGTCCGACCGCCGCGTCCACCGACGGCCGGGTCGGCGAAGTCCATCGGTGGCGACTCGACCCACCAGCGCACGCCGTCGCCCGTCGGCACCGGAATCGCATCGGTCACGAGCGTTCCCCTGTCGGTGGCGAGTTCGAGGGCGAACTCCTCCGCCTCCGGATCGAGCGGACCCGCCAGCCGAAGCCTCAGATCCCCGACCGAATAGGCCTCGACCCCGTCGGGTTCCACCGCGCGGGCGGGATAGGTGTTGCCGAGGCTGTCGCGCATCTCGAGGAGTGGCCCGTACCAGGTGTCCTGCACGCCGACGTTCAAGAACCGGTCGCTTCCGTTCACGACCCGCAACCGGACGAAGATGTCATCGCCGGAGACGTCGATCGAGTCGAGCACCATCATCGCGTCGTCACCGCCGAACGCCCGCGGACCGATCTCGCTGCGAATCTCCGCGACGCCGTCCCCGGCCTCGATCGTCGATGCGGTGGTCGACCCGGTTGTCGCTGGCGTCGCTGAGTCGCTGCTGCCCGCGCACGCCGACAGGACTGCCGCGATGAGCAAGATGCTCCACCGTCTCGGCGTCACCGTGCCGACTCCTTCTCTCGTGCACGGAAGGCGGCGACCTTGGCCCGCCCGCCACATGCGCTCATCGAGCACCATCGACCGGACTGGTTCTTGCTGCGGTCGTAGAACACCCATTCACAGCCCGGACACGCCTTGAATCGTTTCCAGCAGTCGTCCCGTTGTGCACCCATGATCGCGATCGCGATGGCGCCGATCGTCTGATTCGCCACATCGACCGCTGCGGGAGCCGCCTCGAGGCGGCCGTCGATCACGACGAGAGCGAGCTCGAGTTCGGCGACGTGGTCGGCGAGAATCGCGTCGAGATCTGCATGGTCCGCTCCGTCGTGATGAGCGAGCGCGTGAGCCCGAACGTGCTCACGGAAGTCCACGATGCGCACGCGTTGGTCGGCACTCGGTTTCGTCGCACCCAGACCTTCGCTCACGGTCCAGCGCGTCAAGCCTTCATCGGTCTCAAATCGATCAGCCCCGCTCTCGTGGTTGGCGGTGTTGCAGAACCGTCGAATCATGTCCCATCGGTCGGGGGCCGCCTTGTCGGCCGGCCACGCAGGGTCGGGCAGCACTCTTCCGAGCTCGTCGAGCGGGTGTCCCAGCGCCATGTAACCGACATTATCAGGTTTGTCGGTTACCTCGTGATCGATCGGTGGGCGAGCCGCGTCGATGTCGAGCAGGTCGAGGCGACGGGAGGTCGGCAGGCGGGGCGTCAGGTGTGGCGGATCGACATCCCGCCGTCGACCGGGATGTGTGCGCCGTTGACGAAGCTCGATGCCGGGAGGCACAGGTTGAGCGTCATGTGGGCGACCTCTTCGGGGTCTCCGTAGCGGCGGAGGGGCACCCGGCGGCGGGCGTAGGTGGCCTTCGACTCCTCGTCGATCGCGGCCGTCATCGGGGTGGCGATCGGACCGGGACAGATCGCATTGACGGTGATCCCGTGCCGTCCCAGCTCGACGGCGAGCGACTGTGTGAGGCCGATGACACCGGCTTTCGTCGCTGCGTAGGCGCCGAGACCGGCGGTGCTGACCAGCGCCTCGGTCGACGCGATGTTCACGATGCGTCCGCCACCCGATTCGATCAGATGCGGCAGGGCGAGACGGACGAGCCGAGCGTGAGCCGTCAGGTTGACGTCGAGCGTCTGCGCCCAGCTCGATTCGAACTCCTCGGCGTCCTGGAACGGAGAGTTGATGACGGAGATCCCGGCGTTGTTCACGACGATGTCGAGGCGTCCTCCCCACTCGACGGTCCGGGCGACGAGATGCTCGAGTTGACGAGCATCGGACACGTCGGTGACCACACCGAGCGCCGAGTCCGCTCCATGCACCGCCAGAATCTCGTCGACGACCGCGTCGACACGCTGTTGACCGAGATCGGCCACGACGACGCGGGCGCCCTCGTCGGCGAAGAGTCGCGCGGTCGCACGGCCCATGCCGCTCGCGGCACCGGTGATGATCGCGACTCGACCCGAGATCGACCGCGACAGGTTCGTCAGGCGCTCCAACGCTGCAGCCCGCCCATCCCGTACTGCTTGAGGATCAGCGCACGATTCGGCGTGATCGCGAGGAACGCCGTGTCAGGCGAGTTGTCGGGACCGCCGGGCGCGAACGCGTTCAGGTCGTAGTCGAAGACCCCGTCCCACAGACGACGCTTGGTCTCGAGATCGGTGAACACCTCACCGGTCCCCCACACTTCGACGCCGTCACCGTTCTCGGTCACCTGCCAGTGCACCGCCAGCTTCGGGTTGTCGGCGATGTTCTTCGCCTTGACCGACGTCGTGCCGACCATCGACCACAGGGTCTCGCCGTCCCAGCACGGGTGGACGGGGACCACGTCGGGCTCCCCATCGGCACCGACCGTGGCGATGTGCGCCCACGGGCTCAGCTGACCGGAGAATTCCTTGACATCGTCGAGTGTGCAGTCGTCGCTCATCGTGCGACCGTATCAACTGGGGTCTGACCCCAGTTGATACGGAGCGTCAGACCCTGATCTCGTAGAAGCTGTTGACGCTGTGGTCCACGTCCATCTTGCGGAAGTGTGTGAAACCGGCCGCCCGAGACATCTCCTGCGCTTTCGACGCCGGCAGGCCGAGTGTGCCGAGACCGGCGCCGTCGGGTTCGGAGAGCGCCGAACTCATGCACGACAGCACGCTGATGCCGTACATCAGTGGTGCCATCGGGTTCTTCGCGACGTTCTCGGCGAACGAGTCGCGGCCCTTGATGTCGACGAGCAGCCACGTGCCGTCGTCGGTGATCGCCTCGCGGATCAGTTCCATCATCTCCTGGGGCCGTGTCATGTCGTGGATGCAGTCGAACGTGGTGACGAAATCACACGAACGATCAGCGGGCATCGATTCCGCGCGCGGGTCGACGAAGCGGGCATTCGTCAGACCGGACTCGGCCAGGCGTTCGGCCGCTCGTTCGAGCGCATGCTCGGAAATGTCGTATCCGACGAACGTCGAGTTCGGGAACCGCTCCGCCATCATCAGCACCGCGCCGCCGGCGCCACAACCGATGTCGATCACGCTCGCGCCGGCGTCGAGTCGATCGACGACCCCGTCGAGGCTCGGCAACACGGTGTCGAGCAGGTGGTGTCGCATCCACGGTTCGAAACTCTTCTCGATCCCGATGGCTCCCTCGCAGCCGTGGCTGTCGTAGTCGTGTCCGAGACCGGTGCGGAAGCTCTCGGGCATCTCGTCCAGCGCCGCCATCGTCTGCGGGAACCTGTGGAACATCCCCATCCCGTACGCGACGTGATCGGGCGAGGCGAGGACGGCCACCGCTTCAGGAGACATCGAGAACAGCTCGGGCGACGTCGTCGTGTCGACATCGAGGATCCGTGCGGCCGCCTGGTTGTGCGCCCACTCGCGCACCCATCGCTCGTCGAGACCGGCCGCGTCCGCCAGTTCGGCGGTGGTGACCGGACGCTCGAGCCCGGCGAGCGCGGTGAACAGGCCGAGTCGGTCTCCCAGGTGGATCATCCCGGCCGTGACCGCGCCGCTCAGTTGGGTGAAGACTCCGAACGAGAACATCTTCAGGCGGTCCGGGTCGGTGCCGTCGGTCATCGTCGATTCTGTGCTGCTCATCGCGCCACCGTAGATGTCATCGGGTGCGTTGGCCGACGTCGAGATGCTCGACGTCGCTGAGCTTCGTGAGGCTGAACGTGAACCCGTCGTGGACCTCGAGCGCCTCGAGTCGGCTGACGGACGTGTGTCCGAGCACGAACCGCTCCCACTCCCACGGCGTCGGCTGCAGCCCGAGCAGGTGGGCGATGGTCACCGAGTTCGTTCCCGCGTGGGCCACCAGGGCGATGCTGCGGTCGGGATCCTCGATGTGCCAGATCGGCAACTCGTCGTCGGTGCGCACCATTCCGCGATCGGCGAAGAAGGCGTCGGCACCAGCGCGGATGCGGGTGGTGAACTCCCGAATCGACTCGCCACCCTCGAGACCATCCCAGCGGGCATGTGCGGGGCGGCCTTTGAGTTCGGCATAGGCAGCCTCGGCTTTCTCCTGCGGCGACCCGTGCCACGCCGGATCGCGGATCTCCTCCAACCACGGCGCGATCTGTTCATCGCGTCGCTGGATGTCGAACAGCGGCTCGGCGGTCTGGCGGGCGCGAAGCAACGGCGATGCGTAGATCTGATCGAAGTGCTGAGTCGCGAGGGTGTCGGCCATCGCCCTGGCCTGTGCGTGGCCCAGTTCGGTCAGTGGCGGGTTCGTGACGTTCAATCCATCTCGGATCCACTCGGGCTGGCCATGACGGATGAACACGATTTCCACGCGCTCACACTAGGTTGACCCGGTGCGCGACGGCTCGGTTGGTTCCACCCCGGGCTGGTATCCCGATCCCGGCGGGCAGCACGATCTGCGCTACTTCAACGGCGCCGACTGGACCGGCGACGTCTCGACAGACGGTGAGCGCCGGTTCGCCCCCATGCCGACCACCGGTGGAAACGGACCGTCGGGGACGCCCGCTCTCGTCCTGGGGATCGTGGCGGTCTGTATCGCCTGGATCCCGTTCATCAGCGTCATCGGTGCCGGCGTGGCGGTCGCGGCGATCGTCACCGGCGTCCGACGACGGCGGTGGCCGAGCGCCCGCGATGCGGCGAACGTCGGCATCGTGACCGGCGTCGTCGGCTTGGTCCTGGCGATGGTCGGGACTTGGCTCGCCGTGATCGTGCTCCGCGAAGTGGATCGGTTCGACGATCCCGGCCCCCACGACGTGGCCGATGTGGTCTGCGAGGAGGTCGACGGCGTCACCCGTGCGAGCGGCTCGATCACCAATCTCGACGACGAGCGACGCAGCTACACGATCGAGATCACCTTCGACGGCGACCGGTCCGAGACTGCGCTCGTCGACGATGTCGAGCCGGGCGAGACCACGTCATTCGTCCTCGACGAGGACTTCCGCTTCGACGAACTGTCCTGCTCCGTCACCGACGTCAAGGGCCCCTACCCGTTCGGGATCGACACCGGCCTGTAGCAGCTC
>NZ_JBAVYV010000070.1:0-4356 GCF_049588435.1 Ilumatobacter sp. | reverse complement strand
GTTGTCTACCAGTCGGTTGCGGTCGAGCCGGGCCGATCGTCCGCTCGTTCGCCGGAGTCGCGACGATCGCCGAGCTGTCCACCGTCCCTCGAGCGATCCGCCCTGGAATTTCGACAGATCGTGACGGAAGGCGTCCAGATCCACCGAGAATTCGGAATGCTGGCATGACGCTCTCGGAAATTTCGACAGATCGGAACGGCTGGCGTCACGATCCCTCGAGTTTTCCCGGTGTGGACACGGAGCGCCCGACCGGCACGCGAGGATGACACCGACCACGGGAGGTCTGCGATGAGCCGCGACATGTTCTACGAGGAGGTCGAGGCGACGCTCGACGGGATCCGGGACGACGGGCTGTGGAAGCACGAGCGCGAGATTGTGTCGCCACAGGGTCCGTGGGTCTCCACGGGCGGTGGCGCGGAGCGAGTGATGAACCTCTGCGCCAACAACTACCTCGGGCTCGCCGATCACCCCGATCTCGTCGCGGCCGCTGAACAGTCGATGGCCGAGTACGGCTACGGGATGGCGTCGGTTCGGTTCATCTGCGGCACGCTCGATGCCCACCGTGAGCTCGAACACCAGCTCGCCGACTACCTCGGAACCGACGATTCGATCCTGTTCGCCGCCTGCTTCGACGCCAACGGCGGCGTCTTCGAGACGCTGCTCGGGCCGGACGATGCGATCGTCTCCGATTCGCTGAACCACGCCTCGATCATCGACGGCATCCGGCTCTGCAAGGCGTCCCGGTACCGCTACGAATCTCGCAATCTCACCGACCTCGACGCCCAGCTGACGGCGGCTCGAGACGCCGGGAACCGCCGGGTTCTCGTGGTCACCGATGGTGTGTTCTCGATGGACGGATACATCGCCGACCTGGCCTCGATCTGCGAGGTGGCCGACCGCCACGATGCGCTGGTGATGGTCGACGACGCCCACGCGACCGGCATCGTCGGGCCGGGTGGGCGCGGCACACCGGCGCTCCACGACGTGGTCGACCGGGTCGACATCGTCACCAGCACGCTGGGCAAAGCGCTCGGTGGCGGCATGGGTGGGTTCATCGCCGCCCGCCAGAGCGTCGTCGATCTCCTTCGCCAACGGGCCCGGCCGTACCTCTTCTCCAACGCGCTCGCTCCGGCGCTTCTCGGCGGCGGGCTCGCTGGGCTCACGCTCGCGCGGGACGGCGATGACCGCCGACAACAGCTCACCAGGAATGCACGACGGTTCCGGGAGGCGATGGCGAACGCCGGCTTCGAACTGTCGGGCGAGGGGCACCCGATCATCCCGGTGATGGTCGGTGACGCGTCGCTGGCGGGCGAGATGTCGGGTCGACTGCTCGCCCGCAACATCTACGTGACCGCCTTCTCGTTCCCGGTCGTGCCCCACGGTGCGGCTCGGATCCGGACTCAGATGAATGCGGCGCACGCCGACGACGACATCGACCAGGCGGTCGAAGCATTCGTCGCGGTCGGCCGCGAACTGGAGTTGATCTCGTGAAGGCGCTCGTCAAACCGGGTCCGGTGCCGGGTCTCGAGATGCGTGACGTCCCGCGTCCCGACGTGGGCCCGAACGACGTGCTGATCGCGGTGACCCACGCCGCGATCTGCGGTACCGATCTGCACATCCACGACTGGGATGCGTGGGCGAGCGAGAACGTCGTGACGCCCGTTGTCGTCGGCCACGAGTTTGTCGGAACGGTCGCGGAGATCGGCGGGCAGGTCACCAACGTGGACGTCGGAAGTCGCGTGGCCGGCGAGGGCCACATCGTGTGCGGCCGTTGTCGAAACTGCCGCGCCGGCCACCGACACCTGTGCAACGCGACCGTCGGTGTCGGCATCCATCGCGACGGCGGCTTCGCCGAGTACGTGTCGATCCCGGCGACCAACGTGTATCCGGTCCCCGACTCGGTTCCCGACGAGATCGCGGCGATCCTCGATCCGCTGGGCAACGCCGTGCACACCGTGCTCTCTTTTGACGTGGTCGGCGAGGACGTGTTGATCACCGGCGCCGGCCCGATCGGTCAGATGGCGGCAGCGATCTGTCGACACGCGGGTGCCCGCCATGTCGTGATCACCGACCTCGTTCCCGCCCGTCTCGCGATCGCCGAGCGGATGGGCGCGAGTCGTGCCGTCCGCGCCGATCAGGAGACGCTCGAGGACGTGATGGTCGAACTCGGGATGGACGAGGGGTTCGACGTCGCGCTCGAGATGTCGGGGAGCGGTCGTGCACTGGCCGACATCCTGCGCGTCACCACGCACGGGGCGCACGTGGGCCTGCTCGGGCTGTTCCCGGAGCCCGCCACGGTCGACGTGAACCACGCGATCCTGAAGGGGCTGCAGATCAAGGGCATCTATGGCCGCGAGATGTTCGACACCTGGTACAAGGCAGTGTCGATGCTCGATTCAGGGCTCGAGATCGCCCCGGTGATCAGCCACCGATTCGCGCTCGACGACTTCGCCGCCGCCTTCGACGCCCTCCACGCCGGCGACGCCACCAAGGTCGTCCTCGACATCAGCTGAGTCCGAGTGCGACCGCTATTCCGAGTCGTCGATGTCGAGGTCCTTCGTGGAGCGAGGATGTCCGTGCGCCGCGACCGCGTCGCCGACGACGACGAGGAACCGAACGTCACGAGCGACGAATCTAGGCAGCAACGGCGATGCCGAGGGTGTCGGCGGCGAGGACCTTCGGCGCGCCCTCCTCGTAGAAGACGTCGGCCTCCGTGATGGTGAACCCGGCCTCGGTGATCAGATCGGAGATGCGCCGCGTGAGATGGCATCCACCGACGAGGCGCTTCTGCATCGGTTCGAGTCGGTGTTGCCAGTGCTGGACCTTGTCATCGGGGGCGAGCCCGTGCTCGATGAAGTGCAGTGTCCCTCCGGGCTTGAGAACCCGCCGCACTTCCTCGAGCGCAGCGATCGGATCGGGGATCGTGCAGATGGTCCACGTCGACAGCGCGGTGTCGCAACTGTCGTCGTCCAGTGGCAGTGACTGGCCGTCGAGGCCGGCGCGTTCGACGGGGATCGGCGAGGCGGCGAGGCGCTTGCCGGCGAGCTTCCACCCGAGGTCGGCCGGTTCGATCGCGGCGACGCCGGTGACGGCTGCTGGATAGAACGGAACGTTGAGCCCGGACCCGAAGCCGATCTCGACGACGTGGCCGTGGAGGCCGGCGCACACCCGGCTGCGCAGCGGATTCGCCGATTTGATGCCACATGCCAGATTGATGATGCGGGGCAATATCTGTTCGGCGTACAGTCCCATCGCGTCCTCCTCGATACTCGCTCGCGTCAGCGGATTGATCCCCCAAGGGTAGACCCGTGCACACTCCGCAGCGAGAGGCACCGTCCATGGCGTTTGCTCACTCTTCGGTCGTTGCAGTCACAAGCGGTACGTTTCCGTGATGGACCATCGCAACCTCGGTCACACCGGGATGATCGTCAGCCCCCTCTGCCTCGGGGCGATGATGTTCGGAAAGTGGGGTGAACCCGATCACGACGCATCGATCGCGATCATCCACCGCGCGCTCGCCGAGGGCATCAACTTCATCGACACCGCCGACATCTACTCGCGTGGCGAATCGGAGACGATCGTCGGGAAGGCCCTCGCCGGTGGCCGTCGCGACGATGTCATCCTCGCCACCAAGTTCCACGGTCCGATGGACGTCGAGATGGGCCAGCGTGGCGGTGACCCGAACCACCGGGGCAACTCCCGTCGATGGATCATCAAGGAGGTCGAGAACAGCCTGAAGCGGCTGCAGACCGACTGGATCGACCTCTACCAGGTGCATCGCCCGGACACGGGAACCGACGACGACGAGACGATCTCCGCACTGACCGACCTGCAGCGACAGGGAAAGATCCGGGCCTTCGGGTCCTCCACGTTCCCGGCCCATCGCATCGTCGAGGGTCAGTGGATCTCCGAGCGCCGGGGACTCGGCCGATTCGTCACCGAGCAGCCGCCGTATTCACTGCTGGTTCGTGGTGTCGAGGCCGACGTCCTCCCCGTCGCCGAGAAGTACCACATGGGCGTCATCCCGTGGAGTCCGCTCGCGGGTGGCTGGCTGTCCGGAAAGGTCCGCAAGGGTCAGGGCGCTCCCGACACGAACCGGGCGAAGATGCGTCCCACGATGTTCAACACGTCGAACCCCGGCAACGCCCGCAAGCTCGATGCTGTCGAGGAGCTCGCGCTGCTGGCGGGGGAGGCCGGCATCTCGCTGATCCATCTCGCCATCGCATTCGTGATGCAGCACCCGGGGGTCACGGCGCCGATCATCGGTCCGCGCACGATGGAGCACCTGGAGTCGCAGATCGGTGCCGCCGATGTGACGCTGCCCACCGACGTCCTCGATCGCATCGACGAGATCGT
>NZ_JBAVYV010000069.1:0-12973 GCF_049588435.1 Ilumatobacter sp. | reverse complement strand
TCGCGGAACACGAACATCGCTGCCTCGTCGGAGACATCGCACTGATGCGTGGAGATCCGGATGTCCGACGCCGGCGCTGCTGCCCGCGCGAGCGCGGCTGCCTCGGCCATGTTCGGCTCCGACACGTCGCACATCGACACGTGCGCCCCTGACGCCGCGAGTTGGACGGCGAGCTCCCGCCCCATTCCGGTCCCGCCCCCGGTGACGACGGCGATCTTGCCTGCGAAGTCCTGCATCCGATGAAACTAGGTGACCCCGGTCACCCCGAACCAAACCGGTCCACCCCGTCGCCGATCGCGTGCGGTCTGTGCGCCTTCAGAACGCAGACACCTCACGCGAACGAGGGGTGGGGACGCGGAATCGCCAGGGACGGTCGACGGCCTTGCTGATGCCGACCCGCGGGCCGACCACCGGATTCGGCGGAGACGACACCTCGTCGTCGATGATCGTCACCCGACCGTTTCCGAGGAGATCGAGTCCGTTGTCATCGAGGTCGATCCCGAGCGCCTGGCACAACTTGCCCGGGCCGTTCGCCAACTCAGGATCGCGACGATTTCGACGCGCGCGCATCACGTCCAGGCCGTCGAGCGGCGTGACGGCACGCAACAACACCGCCTGCCCGCTCCCCGGCGGCCCGGTGACGACGTTCGCGCACGAGTGGATCCCATAGCTGAGGTACACGTACAGGTGCGCCGGCGGGCCGAACATCACCCGATTCCGATTCGACGGACCATTGAACGTGTGGCTGGCGGGATCGTCGGGCATGTACGCCTCGGTCTCGACGATCCGACCCGCCACCGGTCCGGTCGGCGAATCGACACGCAGGACCTTGTTCAGCAGTTCCGGAGCGACGATCGTCGCGTCGCGGGCGAACCAGTCCCGGTCGAGCACGGTCAGATCGTCGCCGACAGCACCTGGATCGTCGCAGTCTCGGACTCGAGCATCGCTCGGTAGGAGTCGATCTGCTCGGCACGGGCGTCCGGACCGGCCGCTCCCCGACTCGACCTCATCTTCACGCCGACCCCCGGCTGCACCAGCGCTGCGGCCTCCTCACCGAGACGCGGATCGGCTGCGACGAGGTCCGCCAGCGAACCCTGACCGGCGAGGCACGCCTGGACGTGCGCGCCGACCACGGCATGGGCATCGCGGAACGGCATCCCGTTCCGGACGAGGAACTCAGCGAGATCGGTCGCCGCCATCGTCTCCTCGTCGGCTGCCGCTTGCATCCGCTCGGTGTCGAAGGTCGCAGTGGCGATCATGCCGGTGAGCGCTGCCACGGCGAGCGTCACCTGCTCGACCGAGTCGAACAGCGGCTCCTTGTCCTCCTGCAGATCGCGGTTGTACGCCATCGGCAACCCCTTCAGGGTCGCGAGCAGCCCGGTCAGGTTGCCGATCAGCCGACCGCTCTTCCCGCGTGCGAGTTCGGCGATGTCGGGGTTCTTCTTCTGCGGCAACATCGATGAACCGGTCGCGTAGCCGTCGTCGAGGCGGGCGAACCCAAACTCTCCCGAGGTCCACAGCACCCACTCCTCGCCGATCCTCGACAGGTGCAGTCCGACCATCGCGAGATCGAACACCGCTTCGGCGACGAAATCGCGATCGCTCACGGCATCGAGGCTGTTGTCGAACGCCTTCGCGAATCCGAGGTCGGCGGCGTTGCCGACCGGGTCGATCGGCAACGACGATCCGGCGAGTGCCCCGGCGCCCAGCGGCGACACGTCGAGGCGCCTGAGCGTGTCGAGCAGTCGACTGACGTCGCGGCCGAGCGCCCACCCGTGCGCCATCAGGTGGTGCGACAGCAGGACCGGTTGCGCCCGCTGCAGGTGGGTGTAGCCGGGAAGGTACGTATCGCCGGCCTCGATCGCCTGCTCGAGCAGCACGTGCTGCATCTCGACGAGCCGTTTGGCGACGTCGGTCAACTCCCGCCGGCACCAGAGTCGGAGATCGGTGGCAACCTGGTCGTTGCGCGACCGAGCCGTGTGCAACTTGCCGCCCGCCGGTCCGGCGAGTTCGGTGACACGGCGTTCGATCGCGGTGTGGATGTCCTCGTCCGAGCCGACGAACTCGAACGTCTCGGTCTCCATTTCGACGCCGACGGCATCGAGCGCGTCGAGCACGGCGTCGCGCTCATCGTCGCTCAGCAGTCCGACGCGGGCGAGCCCACGCACGTGGGCCTTCGACCCGACGATGTCGTCACGCCACATCCGCTGGTCGTACGGAAGGCTGACCGTGTAGGCGAGCAGCGATTCGGACGGGCCTCCGGTGAAGCGGCCGTGCCACAGCGTCTGTGCCTTCGCGGGGAGTTTCCCGTCGCGGGCGAACTCATGTTGGTCATCGAGATCCATGGATGTCCTGTCAGCTGATTCCAGCGAGTGTGCGGAGACGGTCCGCGAGCGCGGATCCGTCGGGGGTGTCGGCGACGCACATCAAGGTGTCGTCGCCGGCAACGGTGCCGATCATCCCCTCGATGCGACTTCGATCGAGGGCCGAACCGACCACGTGCGCGCACCCCGGTGGGGTGCGGAGGACGACGATGTTTCCCGAGAGCGCGACTTCGGCGACCCACTCCCCCATGACGCGTCGGAGTTGGTCGAGCGGTGCGAAGCGGTCGGGTTCGAACTGCGGGATCGCATAGACGGTGTTCCCGCTCGCCACCCGCACCTTGACCGCGCCGATGTCGTCGAGGTCACGTGAGATCGTCGCCTGGGTCGCCTCGATGCCCTGGACGCCGAGGAGTTCGATGAGTTGGGGTTGGCTCGTCACTTCGTACTCGCCCACGATCCTGGCGATCGCCGACTGCCGCTGGACCTTGGTGGTCATCGCCGCTCAGCCTTGTCCCGCGGTGAGTTGAGCCGCGAGCGCGACGCCGATCATCGCGACGGCTTCGTCGATCTCGGCATCGGTGACCGTCAACGGCGGAATCAATCTGATCGTCGTCGGATTGACCGCGTTGACGATGAGCCCGGCATCGAGCAGATCTGCGTATGCCTGCTTCGCATCGAGCGCCTCGACCAGTTGCACGCCGAGCATCAGGCCCGAACCGCGCACGTCGACAACCCCGGGCAGGGCGGTGAGAGCCGCCACGAGCCGTTCGCCGGCACGCACGGCGAGTTGCGGGGCATCGAGACGCTGCATCTCGTCGATGACGGCGTTGACCGCCGAACACGCGATGGCCGTCCCCGAGTACGTGCTGCCGTGATCACCCGGCTCGAACACCGCTGCCACATCGCTGCGCGCCCAACAGGCGCCGACCGGCATTCCGTTCCCCATCGCCTTGGCGAGCGTGACGACGTCGGGTGCGACCCCCGAATGTTCGAATCCGAACCATCGACCGGTCCGCGCGAACCCGGTCTGGATCTCGTCGACCATCATCAGGGCACCGGTCTCGTCGCAGATCTCACGGACCGCCCGGAAGTACTCGGTGGTCGCCGGGTTCACCCCGCCCTCACCCTGGATCGGCTCGATCAGTACGGCCGCGACCGAACCGTCGACGGCCGCGCGTATGGCATCGATGTCACCCCATGCCACATGCCGGAACCCTTCGGGCATCGGCTGGAACGGCTCGTGCTTGGTCGGCTGCCCGGTGGCGGCGAGCGTGGCGAGGGTCCGGCCGTGGAAGCTGCCGAGTGTGCTGACGACGGTGTGGCGACCGCGGCCTCCGTGCTTGCGGGCGAGTTTGATGGCGCACTCGTTCGATTCGGCGCCCGAGTTCGTGAAGAAGATCTGGCCGTCGTGACCGGTGGCGTCGCGCAGCAAGGTGTTGATCTTCACGGCGGCCTCGGTGGCGACCGGGTTGGCGAAGAAGTTCGAGACGTGGAGTAGCTGCTCGGCCTGGTCTGCGATCGATTCGGCCACGATCGGGTTGGCGTGTCCGAGCGACACCACCGCGATGCCGGCGAGGAAGTCGAGGTACCGCTTCCCCTCGGAGTCCCAGAGCTCGGTTCCGCGACCACGGTCGAACATGATCGCTGGCGGCCCGAACACGGGCATGAAGGGACAGTCGTCCATCGGGGCGTGGGGAAACGCGTGAGTTGTCATGAGGGCACCACCATGGTTCCGATTCCGTCGTCGGTGAAGAGTTCGAGCAGGAGGACGTGGGCGATGCGCCCGTCGAGGATGTGCGCCCGCTGGACGCCGCTGCGCACCGCCTGCTGGCAGCTCGCAACCTTCGGGATCATCCCGCCGGCGATCGTTCCATCGGCAATCAACTCGTCGAGGTGATCGGCGGTCGTCTGCCGGATGAGGCTCGCCGCATCACCCACATCGGACCGCAGCCCCTCGATGTCGGTGAGGTAGATCAGCTTCTCGGCCCCGACCGCTTCGGCGATCGCTCCGGCGACGGTGTCGGCGTTGATGTTGAACGCCTGGCCGGTGTCGTCGGAACCGATCGTGGCGATCACCGGGATGAACTCGTCATCGAGCAGGCGCTCGACGACCGCCGGGTTGATCTCGGTCACGTCGCCGACGAACCCGAGTCGTTCGTTGCGAGCGGTCGCGCGGATCAGGCCGGCATCGACTCCGGACATTCCCACGGCGTAGTTCCCGTGAACGTTGATCGCGGCGACGAGCTGCGGGTTGACCTGCCCCTTGAGCACCATCCTCGCGATCCCCACGGTTTCGGCATCGGTGACACGGAGCCCGTCGACGAATTCGGTCGTCTTCCCGAGACGAGTCATCATCTCGGAGATCTGGGGTCCGCCGCCGTGGACGACGACGGGCCGCATCCCGACGAGGCGCATCATCACGATGTCCTCGGCGAAGAGCGCGAGCGCGTCATGGTCGGACGTGCCCGCGAGCGCGTTCCCGCCGTACTTGACCACGATCGTCTTTCCCGCAAAACGGCGGATGTACGGCAGTGCCTCGACGAGCGTCTCGGCGCGGAGGCTCGATGTGTCGGGTGTGAAGTCGGTCATGGTGCGAGGCCGATCGTCGACAGGCCGGCGGTCTCGTCGAGCCCGAGCGCGACGTTGGCCGCCTGCAATGCTCCGCCGGATGCTCCCTTGGTGAGGTTGTCGATCGCGCACATCGAGATCACCGTTCCGGTCCGTTCGTCGTAGCGCGCCGAGACGTGCGCCGCGTTGGACCCGAGTACCGACTTCGTGGCCGGCGGTCCGTCGATCACGGTCGTGAACGGTTCGTCCGTGTAGAACTCGTGGAGGGCGCCCATCACCCGCTCCGGCGAGCAATCGCCGGCCGGACGGGCGTAGCACGTTGCGAGAATTCCACGGCTCATCGGGACGAGGTGCGGAGTGAACGTCACCTGCGCGCCGATCTCCTGCTCCATCTCGGGCGTGTGGCGGTGGTGGAGCAACCCATACGGGGTCACGTTCGAATCGATGTTGGTGAACACGTTGGTGTCGCTCGGGGCCCGTCCCGCACCGGTGATCCCGGTGACGTTGTTGACGATGATCCCATCGGACTCGACGAGACCGGCCGCCACCAACGGGCGCAGCGCGAGTGTCGCAGCGGTCACGTGACAACCGGGCGTGGCGATCAGACGGGCTCCGACGAGTTCGCTCCGGTGCAGTTCGGGCAGCCCGAAGACCGCCTCGGCGAGCAACTCGGTCTCGCTGTGTTCGAAGCCGTAGAAGTCGGGGTATTGCGTCGCGTCCTTGATCCGGAATGCTGCCGACAGGTCGACCACACAGCCGACCTCGCCGACGAGTTGCGGCGCGAGTTCCATCGAGGCCTGGTGAGGCAACCCGAGCACCGCAAGATCGAGGTCGCCGAACCGGGTCGGGTCGAACTCTGCGAACACGAGGTCGGGATAGGCCGTGGCGAGCGACGGGTACAGGTCGGCGGCTCGTCGTCCGGCCATCGAGTCTCCGGTTGCGACGACCAGTTCGAGGTCGGGGTGCCCGGCGATCAGGCGGAGCAGCTCCGCCCCGGTGAACCCCGATGCCCCGATGATGCCGACCTTCAGCCGTGACTTCGTCATAGCTGGATAACCATACACGATCCTGCATGTCCATCCAAAGACGTGGATGTGAAGACGGAGATGTACAGACGTAGATGTGTGGCGGGATCCGTTCTCGATGCGTACTCGTCGGATCGACGGGCCAGACTGGACCGGTGTTCGTGACGTCACCACAGACGAAGGGGCGGCTGTTGCTCGCCACTCCCCCGCTGTCCGATCCGAACTTCGACCGCACCGTGGTCTACGTGCTCGAACACCACGAGGACGGAGCGATCGGTCTGGTGATCAACCGGCCCACCGAGGAAGCTCTGTCCGAACCGTTGGATCGTTGGATCGATCTGCAGACGGCACCGTCATCGGTGTTCGCCGGTGGACCGGTCGACACGAACGCGATGATCGGAATCGCGGTGACGAAGCTGCTGCTCGACGACTCGACCGAGTTGCTGACGCCGATCAGCGGCCTGCTCGCCTCGGCCGACCTGTCGGCGGACCCGGCGATCGTCGCAGCCCACGTCGAGAAGGTGCGGGTCTTCCGGGGCTACGCCGGATGGGGAACCGGTCAACTCGAGAGCGAGATCGACGAAGGAGCGTGGCTCGTCCTCGATGCCGAGATCGGCGACGTCTTCTCCGATCGTCCGGAAACGCTCTGGTACGACGTGCTCCGTCGACAGCCCGGACGGTTGAGCTGGCTCGCGCTCGCTCCCGACGATCTCAACTCGAACTGATCCGCAGCGCGGCGATCGCATCGTCCGCACGATCGACCGGGACGAGCAGGTGATCGTGGTGATAGCCCGCGAGCACGTTGCACGAGATTCCCGCATCGCCGAGCAGTGTGGAGAAAGCTGCGGTCAACCCGACCGCCTCGAGGCTCGACTGCACGGTCAGTGAGAGCCACGCCATCTCGACGACGACCGGCAATCCGGCGCGCCGCGCCGACTCGACCGGGACCACGAGTGTGGTCGACGACGATTCGCGCACCATTGCGTGTGCAGCCGCGAGCAGTCCCGGCGTCGGCGCCTCCACGGCAACGAACGTGAACACACCGGGGCGGCGTTCGACATCGAGCGACGCGAGCATCGCATCCAGATCGAGTTCTCCTGGAGCACCCATGGCGTCAGCTTCGCAGTTCTGCGCCGAGCAGCGTCGCGGCGGACTCGATTCCGCGCCGGATCTCGGCGATGTCTCCGTCGGTCAGGCTGCGATCCTGCGCCTGCAGGCGCAGCCGGAATCCCAACGCACGCGAGCCGGCGACGGCCGGGTCCCGGTAGTTGTCGAACAGATCGAGACCGACGAGGTACTTGCCCGCGCCTTGGCGGACGGCCTTGTCGAGCTTCTCGGCGGGGACGGCATCGTCGAGGCGGAACGACAGGTCGAGGTCGCTCGACGGGTACCGACTGGTCGCCTTCCACTGGGCCGGTTTCGGCTCACGGGCGAGGAACTGGTCGAGATCGACCTCGAGGATCGCCACTCGTTCGGTCACGTCGAACGCCGCCAGCACCTCCGGGGAGACCTCGCCGACCGCGCCGAGCGGAGCCTTGCCAGCCTGCAGGGTGGCAGACCGTGTCCGGTGGAGCCCGGACGGGACGCGCCCCTGATCGATGCGTGCTCCACCGCCGAGCGCCGTGGTGATCTCGGCCCACACGGCCATCGCAGCGGGAGCCTCGCTGCCGGCGAGGACGACGGTCAGTGCCTCGTACTCACCGGGAAGTTCACCCTCGGCCGGTGGGTAGACACGTCCGATCTCGAAGAGCCGGGCACCGACGCGACGATGCGACTCGTTGAACGCGATCGCTTCGAGCAGACCGGGACGCAACGACGTTCGCAGGACGCTCTCGTCGGACACCAGTGGGTTCGTGATCGTGATCGCCGCATCGTCGAGCCCGGCTTTCGCCAGCGTGTCCGGTGCGAGGAACGGGTTCGGCATCGCTTCGGAGATCCCGAGTCCGAGCAGCACCGAGCGCAGGGTGCGACGTCGCTGCTGACGTGCGGTGAGCCCGCCGTGGTCGGATGATTTCGGAACGCGCGATCCGAGCCGGTCGTAGCCGTAGTGACGGGCGACCTCCTCGATCACGTCGATCTCCGCGGTCGAGTCGAGCCGCCACGTCGGCAGGACGACCGTGCGGGTGTCGCCCGATCCGGACACCGTGTAGCCGATCGGATCGAGGAGCGCCGGCAGATCGTCGGCCGACAGCTCGGTCCCGAGGATGCGGTTCACGTTCGAGATCCGGACCTCGGCGGTGCGGTGCTCGTTCGGCAGGTGCTCGGAACGAGCGTCGGTCGCTCCGGCATGCACCACCAGATCGGGACACGTCTCGGAGAGCAGTTCGACGAAGCGGGCAACGGCCAACGGCATGCCGTACGGATCGACGCCGCGCTCGAAACGCTGGGACGCTTCGGACCGCAGCCCGGTTCGGGTCACGCTCCGGCCGATACCCACGAGTTCGAACCACGCCATCTCGAGCGCGATCGCAGTCGTGCGCTCTGAGATCTCCGAGTCGAGCCCGCCCATGATCGCCCCGAGCCCGATCGGGACGTCGTCGGCGTCACAGATCAACAGATCCTCGGTCGTGAACGTCCGTTCCTCGCCGTCGAGGGTCACAAGATGCTCGCCCTCGCGGGCGAGGCGGACACGGAATCCGCCGCCACCGAGCGTGTCGATGTCGTAGGCGTGGTTCGGCTGGTTGAGCTCGAGCATCACGTAGTTGCTGACATCGACCACGTTGCTGATCGGTCGCATGCCCGCAGCGGTGAGGCGTCGTTGCATCCAGTCGGCCGACTCACCGACGACCACACCGGAGATGACCGTTGCGGTGAATCGGGCGCAGCGGTCGCCGTCGACGATCTCGACCTGGGCCGTTCGCTCCGGACCTGTGACGTCCAGAGTCGGTGTGGGAGGAGTGAACTCGACACCCATCTTGGCCGCCAGGTCGCGTGCGATCCCGACGTATCCCCAGCAGTCGGGACGGTTACGGGTGACGTCGGCATCGATCAACACGTCGGGTGTGATGCCGAGCGCGTCGCCGTAGGGCACACCGAGCGGAATACCGGCCGGCAGGATGCGGATCCCGTCGTGGTCTTCGCCGAGACCGAGTTCCCGTGCGGAGCACAGCATCCCCTCGGAGTCGATTCCGAGGATGCCGCGCCGCTCGATCGTCATGCCGTTCGGCATCGTGGTCCCGAGCTGGGCGAGCGGCACGATGTCGTCCGCAGAGATGTTGCTCGCACCGCACCACACGTGGAGTTCTTCGCCGTCCCCGGCGTCGACGTACACGCGCTGCACCTTCGCTGCATCGGGGTGCGCTTCGAGGCGCAGGATGCGCGCGGTGACGACGCCATCGACGGTCACACCGACCGGTTCGATCGATTCGACCTCGAGGCCGAGCGACGTGAGCGCGTCGGCGACACGCTGGACATCCTCGGCATTCGTCGGGTCGCCGAAATCGCCGTACTCGTTGAGCCAGGACAGAAGAATCTTCATCGTGTGCTCATTTCCTCAGAATTGCTCGGAGAATCGGAGGTCGTCGGAGAACATCTCGCGGATGTCGGCGACACCGTGGCGCATGATCGCCATGCGGTCGATCCCGAATCCGAACGCGAATCCGCTCCATTCCTCGGGATCGAGCCCACCGGCGGTGAGCACGTTGGGATGGACCATGCCGCAGCCCCCGAGCTCGATCCACGAGCCGTCGGGGCGTTGGATGTCGAATTCGGCCGAGGGCTCGGTGAACGGGAAGTAGCTCGGGCGGAGCCGCGAGTTCCAGCCCCTCCCGAAGAACGCCTTGGTGAACGCATCGATCGTCCCGGCCAGGTCGGCCATCGAGATTCCACGATCGACGACGAGTCCCTCGATCTGGTGGAACACCGGCATGTGGGTGGCGTCGGGGGTGTCTCGACGGAACACGCGACCGGGAGCGATCACGTAGATGGGCGGGTCCTCGGCGAGCATCGTGCGGATCTGCACGGGTGACGTGTGGGTCCGTAGCACGGTGGTGCCGGGCTTGCCCCCTGGTGGAACATGGTCGACGAAGAGCGTGTCGAACTCGCCGCGAGCGGGATGCCCTTCTCCCATGTTGAGCGCTTCGAAGTTGTGCCAGTCCGTCTCGACCTCGGGGCCCTCGGCGACGCAGAACCCGAGTCCGACGAACACGTCCTCGAGCCGCTCCCAGGCCTGGGTGACGAGGTGCGCGTGACCGCGCGTGGCCGTGCCCACGTACTCGGTGAGATCGATACGCTCGGTCTGGACCTGCTGGCGCATCGCGTCGGCGGCGACGAGGGCACGACGTTCGTCGAGCGCGGAATCGACCGCTCCCATCGCCTCGTTGATCGCCGCACCGGCAGCCTTCTTGGCGTCGATCGAGTCCAGCGAGCCGAGCTGCTTCTTCAGCCCTGCGAGTTCGCCCTTCTTTCCCGCGTAGCGGGTGGTCATCGCGGCGACCTCGTCCGGAGACGAGGCGCCCGCGATGTCGGTGAGCGCCGCGTCACGGGCGGCGGTGATGTCGGAAATCAAGAGGTGTCCTTTCGAAGGAACGGTGGAGCAGGAGCGTTCGGAGTCCCCGGGGTCAGCCGGGGTACGGAAATCGCTGCAACTGCGTCGTCACGGCGTCCAGCGTACCCCTACCGTCGCTCCGCCAGGCGAATGCGATTCCCATCGGGATCGCTGACCTCGATGTCGCGGGCCCACGGCATCTCGTCGGGGACGATCCCGAAATGATCGGCGAACGGGTCGATCGCATCGACCCAGATGTAGACCAGGCCCGGCCCCGGTGCATCGCCGGTGTGCTCCGAGAGGTGGATGGCTGCGCCATCTCGTTCGATCCCCACGTAGGCGGGCATGCCGTCGGCGAAGCGATGTTCGAACACCTGCTCGAAACCGATCTGGCCATACCAGGCGACGGCGACTGCGGCGTCGGCCACCCGCAGGATCGGAACGACCTGCGTGGTCACGATTCGACGAGCTTCGCCAGATCCTCGACGACGTCCGCGCCGATCGCTGTCAGCACGGTCGGTGGAGCGAGGACCTTGCGCCCCCGATCACCCCCGCCGAGAACGATCCGCTCCCGCTCCATCACCCGTGCGTCGACCCAGATCGGAATGCTCTCCGGAAGCCCGAACGGAGTGACGCCGCCGATCTGCATGCCGGTCAGGTCGGCCGTGGTCTCACCGTTCGCGAACGACGCCTTCTTCACGCCGAACCGCTTGCGCACGACCTTGTTCACATCGAGCCGGGTCGTGGCGAGCACCACGCACGCCGCGTACACCGGAGGATCGGACTTGCCGATGACGACGATCGTGTTCGCCGACTGGTCGAGTGAGAATCCGTACGCCTCGCAGAACTGGGCCGTATCGGCGAGGTCCGGGTCGCACTCGAAGATCTCGTAGTCGACACCCGTGGTATCGAGTGCCTCGGTGAGGGCGTCGTTCATTCCCGACGAACGTATCAACTGGGGTCAGACCCAGTTGGTACGTCGCGCTGGCGGGCGGCTTCGAAGACCAGGACGGTGGCGGCCATCGCGACGTTGAGCGACTCGCTGCGACCGCGGTGACGGATGGTCAACCAGGTGTCGATCGGGCCGTGGTCGTCGCTCCAGTCGTCGGGAAGTCCGGCGGCCTCGTTGCCCATCACGATCGCCAGGCGGCCGGTGAGGTCGGCACTGCTGTGTTCGACGACCGTGCGTCCCTCGAAGTCGTGGCTGCTGGTCCCGGCGAGTTCGAAGCCGGCCTCACCCACCTCGTCCAACGTCGCGACGACGACGGGAACGTGGAAGATCGCACCGGCCGAGGAACGCAACACCTTCGGATTGAACGGGTCGACCGATCCCGGCGACAGCACGACCGCATCAGCTCCCGCTGCCTCGGCGGAACGCAGGATCGTGCCGAGGTTTCCCGGGTCACCGACCCGATCGAGGACCACCACGAAGGTCGCCGCGGCGAGCACGGCCGTGGTGTCGTGGACTCGGATCTGCGCGAGCGTCAGCGGAGCTTGCGGGGTTTGCGTGTCGGCGACCTTCTCGAGGACACCGGCGGCCAGTTCGTTGACGGGACCGGCACCGTGGATCTCCACCCCGCTCCCCTCGGGAACGTACTGGGCGAGGCAGGTCCATCCCGCTCGGACCGCTTCGGCCGCGAGCACGGGGCCCTCGATCACGAACAGGCCGTCGGCATGTCGTTGGCTGCGCCGGCTCAGCAGCTTCTTGAGCTGCTGGACGTTCCTGTTGGTCGGGCCGAGTCCGCTCATCGACACCAGTGTGGCCGGTGCGGCGAAGCACCCGAAAACGACGAAGGGACCGTGCACGTGGCACGGCCCCTTCGTGATTCGAGTGTGTTCAGTCGCTCAGAGAGCAGCCTTCGCGTTCTCGACGAGCTTCGTGAATGCTGCGGCGTCGGTGACGGCGATCTCGGACAGGATCTTGCGATCCACCTCGATGCCCGCGGCGTTCAGCCCGGCGATGAAACGGCTGTAGCTCATGTCGTTCAAGCGACATGCTGCGTTGATCCGCTGGATCCACAGGCGGCGCATCTCGCCTTTGCGAGCGCGACGGTCGCGGAAGGCATAGTTGCCCGACCGCATGACCTGCTCGTTGGCGGCGCGGAACGAACGGCTCTTGTTGCCGTAGTAACCCTTCGCCTGATTCAGGACCTTCTTGTGGCGGTTCGTCTTGGTGACGCCGCGTTTGACTCGTGCCATCGATCTTCTCCTTTTGTCTACTTCAGCGTGTCGATCAGCGCTCGGCGAGGAGGCGCTTGATCCGTTTCGTGTCGCTGGGGTGCACGTCGGCGTCCCGGTCGAGACGGTGCTTGCGGTTCGACGTCTTCGACTCGAACTTGTGCTGATTGTTCTGTTGTTCGTGACGGAGCTTGCCCGTCCCGGTCTTCTTGAAGCGCTTCGCAGCGGTCTTCGATGTCTTCATCTTCGGCATCTCAATCTCCTTCTGATTCGGCCGTATCGTCGTCGCTCGCGGCTTCGGCCGCAGCTTCCTTCTCGGCAACGATTGCCGCTTTCCTCATGGCCTCCTGGGCCTGCTTGTCCGGGGACAGCACCATCGACATCGCGCGGCC
>NZ_JBAVYV010000068.1:0-5620 GCF_049588435.1 Ilumatobacter sp. | reverse complement strand
ATCGATGGGTGAATCCGGTCGGCGCTGGGTGGTCACGCACGCGTCTCCGACCGCCATCGGGCGCGCGTACGACGCGTTGATCTCCGCGCTCCGAGCCAGCTGACCTGTTCGGAAGGGGCATTGGGACGCGCTGTCGCTGCGCCACCGAATCGGTGCCTGACCGCTAGCCTGCCACGTCGTGGCAACCTCCTCGTCATCCACCAAGAAGGCCGCGCGCCTGGCCCAGAAGGGCAAGGGCCAGAAGGTTCGTTTCCAGGGCGGCGCGCTGTTTCCCCTGATCGTGGCGCTGGTCGTCGTCCTCGGCTTCGGGCTGATCATCTACGCGCGTCAATCTCGCCCGAGCGCCGATGCATCGGCCCCGACGATCGAGGACCACTGGCACCACGCCTACGGCTTCCTCATCTGCGACACGTGGGTCCAACTCGACGGGGATGGCGAGGCTCAGGATGCCAATGGCCAACCGACGAACGTCGAGTACGCCAGGACCGGGATCCACAGCCACGACGACGGGTTGATCCACTGGCATCCCTTCTCCTCGGCATCGGTCGGAGGACGGGCCAAGCTCGGCGTCTTCCTGGACACGTACGGCGTCGAGCTGAGCGAAGACGAGCTCCAGTTCCCCGAGGACCAGCGGGCACAGCTGCCCGAAGAATTCCAGGAGACCGGCCGTTTCGAGTCGGGTGAGACCGAATGCACGATCGACGGTGAGACCTCGGTCGGACATCTCCAGGTCACCCGCTGGAACAACCTCAGCGACACCGACGAGGGAACGACCTTCATCGCCGGATTCGACGACGTCGCCCTCAACGAGGACGCGATGGTCGTGTCGATCGCGTTCGTGCCGGACGGCACCACCGTCGGCAAGCCCCCGTCGGTCGAGGGGTTCGACGAGAACTCGCTCAACGACAGTGGCCAGCAGACCAGCAACGAACTGTTCCCCGGCGTGGATGTCACGCCCGATGGTGATGTGACGGTCGGAACCGCACTGCTGGACCCTGAGGACATCGGACCGGCGGTCGAGAGCGAATCGAATCCGACCGAGACGGAGACCACCGAGGCCGCAGCCGACGAAGCCGAGAGCTGATGGACGCCGTCGTCCTCGTCGGCGGATTCGGCACCCGGCTGCGCCCGCTCACCGAGCAGATTCCCAAGCCGATGCTCCCGGTCGGCCACGTGCCGATGATCGAGCGTCTGATCCGCCGGCTCGGTCGCGGCGGAGTGACCGACGTCGTGCTCGCACTCGGATTCAAACCCGAACCGTTCCACGAAGCGTTTCCCGCCGACCGGTGTGGTGACGTGCGCGTGACGTACGCGGTCGAGCCCGAGCCGTTGGACACCGCAGGCGCGATCCGATTCGCCGCAGACACCGCCGGAATCGACTCGACGTTCGTGGTCGCCAACGGTGACGTGATGACCGACCTCGACGTCGGAGCGCTCGTCGAGGCTCATCGAGTCGCCGGGGCCGAGGCGACGATCCACCTGATCGGTGTCGAGGACCCATCCGCGTTCGGCGTCGTCGAACTCGTCGATGGGTCCGAGTCCGGCGGTGGGCGAGCGGGTCGAATCGAGCGGTTCGTCGAGAAGCCGGCACCGGGCACGGAGCCGAGCAACCTGATCAACGCCGGGACATACGTGTTCGAACCGGCCGTGCTCGAACGGATTCCGGCCGGTCGACGCGTCTCGATCGAGCGCGACACGTTTCCCGAGCTGGTCGAAGCCGGATCGATGTTCGGGCTCGCGACCGTCGACTACTGGATCGATGCCGGCGTGCCCGATCTGTATCGAGCGGCGAACCTCGACCTGCTGAGCGGCGATCGCGTCCACGATTCGTGCGAGGCGATTTCACCTGACGCCAGCGTCGACCCGGGTGCGACGCTGATGAACACGATCGTCGGAGCGGGCGCGGTGATCGAATCGGGGACCACCGTGGTCGACACCGTCGTCCTCCCGGGCGGGTTCATCGGCGCGCGTGCACAGGTCGAGTCGTCGCTGGTGATGGGCCGGGTCGAGGCCGATGCGACGGTGATCGAGGCGATCATCGGCGCCGAGGGCGTCGTGGCGGAAGGCGATCACGTCGCGTTCGACACGGTTCCGGCCCAGCAGTGACCGCCGGGGCCGGTGCTGGTGACCGGGCGACCGCGCGGGTCTCGTAGCCTGCTGCAATGAAGATCGCGGTCATCGGGGGAGCGGGGTTCATCGGCTCCCACCTCGTCGATCGGCTGCTGGCCGAAGGACACGACGTCGATGTCGTCGACGACCTGTCATCGGGGTCGCTCGCCAACCTGGCCGAAGCACGCGCGGCCGGCTCCGCCCCGACCGGTGGGTCGCTGAAGATCCATCACGTCGGCGCGTCGACTTCGGAGGCCGACTCGTTGCTCGGAATGCGTCGCCCCGATCTCGTCTATCAGCTCGCGCTCTTCCCGCGGGCGGACCGGTCGCCCCGCGCCCAGGGTCGCGGCTTCGAGTCGGCACTCGCGACGATGGAGGCCGCCCGCCGCCACTCGATTCCGAAGGTGGTGACGACCCTTCCGGCGTCGTCGCTGTACGGACAGCCCGCAGCTGCGGCGCTTCCGATCAAGGAGGGTGAGATCACGCCGCGCGGAGTGCGCGGGGTCGTCGCCCGGGCGGTCATCGATCTGATGTCGACCTATCGGGAGCGGGACATGATCGAGTTCACGGCCCTCGCGTTGTCATCGGTGTACGGCCCGCGGCAACGCGCGACCGGTGGGGTCGTCGCCGCATTCCTCGCGGCCCACGACGGCGACCTGGCCCCCGATTTCGACGGCGACGGTCGTCAGTCCCGGGACCTGGTGTTCATCGACGACGTCGTGGACGCACTGGTGCGCGCCGGCGAGCGCGGAAGCGGTCTGGTGATCAACATCGGCACCGGAACACAGACCACCGTCCGCGAGCTCTGGACCGCGATCAGCGGGGGGACGGGTCGGACACCGACCAACGGTCCCGTTCGTCCCGACGACCTTCCGCGCTTCGCGGTGTCACCCGTCCGGGCGCGCATCCACCTCGGCTGGTCGCCGTGGACGTCACTGGGCGACGGTCTCGCCCGGTCCCGCAACTGATTCGAGGGTCACTTCGGCGAGTCGTCGCGCGATCGCCGGCGTGGACATGACCGAGGGGGTGACCACGCAGCGCATGCCGGTTGCCTCGACGGCCTCGGACAGGTGCGCATCGACCGGGTCGATCACCAGGACCGAGGCGATCTCCGCATACAACCGGGCCACGCCGACCACGCTGGCCTCATGGCCGAGTTCGACCAGCATCCGATCGGCGGGGCCCTTGAGTGCGGCACCGCCGATGATCGGCGACACCGCGACCACGTCGTCTCGTCGCTGCGTCAACATCTCGTCGACGCCGTCGAGCGAGCGGAGCGGTCCGATCGACACGACGGGATTCGACGGTGCGATCACGATCGTCTCGGCGTCGAGGATCGACGCTCGCGCGCTCGGTGTCAGTTCGGCGTCTCCGTCGAAGCGCACGGCCGAAACCGGCACACCGTGCCGCAGCCGCACGAAATAGTCCTGGAACGACACGTCGCGCGGCTCGCCGCCGGCATCGGGATCGGCGGTCACCGTCACGATGGTCGACCGGCGTCGGTCCGACATCGGGAGCATCCGGATCGGGACTCCCCAGGCCTGTCGGATCTCGTCGGTGACCTCGGTGAGGGTCGCTCCCTCCTGCAGTCGGGCGGTGCGGTAGAAATGTGTGGCCAGATCCTGATCCCCGAGGTTGAACCACTGGGGGGCGGCCTGCGAGTCGGGCGGTCGGATCGCTGCGTACCGGTCGAGCGCACCCATCGCCCGCCAGGTCTCGTCGACCAGTCCCCAGCCCCGTTCGGGATCGATCGCATCGGCCAGCGTGTAGACGATCGTGTCGAGGTCGGGCGAGATCGACAAGCCGTGCAGCACGGTGTCGTCACCGGTGTTGACCAGGGCGGTGATGCGGTCGGGGTCGACCGCGGCTGCGAGACCGCGCAACATTCGTGCGGCCCCGACCCCGCCGGAGATGACGGCGATGCGACCGGACCGGATGTGGGTGTCGTTGCTCATGTCGGTCCCTGCTCGGCGAGGCGGCGATAGTGACCGGCCAGTGCGGTCGACGTCCGCTCCCAGGAGAACCGCTCGACATTCGCCCGGCCGCGTTCGATCAGCGCGGCACGCTTCGTCGGGTTGGCGATCGCCCAGAACAGGTTCGCCGCGAGCGCATCCCGGTCGAGCGGCAGACTCAGCAGCGCTCCGGTCCCGGCCACCTCGGGGATCGATCCCGCCGAACTCGCCACCACCGGCGTTCCGGCGAGTTGGGCCTCGAGGACGGGGAATCCGAAACCTTCGTCGAGCGAGGGGTACGCCAGGACCGAGGCACGGTCGAGCAGCCAGTGTTTGACCGGTTCGGTGACTCCTCGGTGGCGGATGATCCGTCGCTGGACCGCGTCGGGAAGTCGTGCGATGGCCGCATCGACGCCGGCCGAATCGTCGCCGTCCCGTCCGGCGATCCGCAGCTGGACCGTCGGATGCTCGTCGGCGACGCGACGGAACGCTTCGACGAGCGTCGGGATGTTCTTACGTCGTTCGAGCGTCCCCAGGGCGAGCACGAACGGTGCGTCCCGATCGCCGAGAGCGGGCGCGCTGCGACGCTGTGCCGGGTCGTACGGGGGCGGCCCGAGGTGGACGGTGTGCACCGACGGTGCATCGAACAGTTCGCGGACGCGTGCGCTGGTGGCTTCGGACGACGTGACGACGTGCGCTCCGTCCGCAATCGATCGGCGCAGCACGGCACCCGCGCGGGCGACGTCCGGGTGAGCATCGTCGGGGTGCTCGACGAACCAGCAGTCGTAGACACTGACGATGCGTGGTGCCCGTGAGGGGGGAACGACGTAGTTGGTTCCGTGGACGACGTCGGGGTGTCCGAGCCACCGGTCCATCGGGAGAATGCTGCGGCGGGCCCAGAGCCGGTGGGCGACCGCGGCCGGAACGGGCAGTCGACTCTCGCCGCGGTCGAGCCGAGCGCGCATCGAGATCACGTAGGGCAGGAGCGTGATGTCGTCGACGGCACCACTCCGACCGGCGGCTCGCAGCCCGTCGATCGTCCACACAACGGCGTTGCCGATGCCGGTTCTCGGGCCGTGCAGGGGACCCGCGTCGATCGCCACCTGCACCATCGAGTGCAGCGTAGCGACGCATCGATCCGCGATCGGTGGCCCGGCCGCCTGAACCGACGGCGCCGTAGACTCGGCGCCTATGCCACGCGCGTTCATCACAGGAATCACGGGACAGGACGGCTATCACCTCGCCGAGTTCCTGCACAGCAAGGGGTACGACGTGTACGGCATGGTCAAGGGGCAGAACAACCCCCGGGCGACCAAGCTGCAGGAGGAACTGCCGTTCCTCGAACTCGTCCCCGGCGACCTCGCCGATCTGCCGTCGCTCGTCGCAGCGCTCCAGTTGGCGCAGCCCGACGAGGTGTACAACCTCGGCGCGATCAGCTTCGTGGCGCTGTCGTTCTCGCAGGCGGAGCTGACCGCGAACATCACCGGGTTGGGCGTGTTGCGGATGCTCGAGGCGATCCGGATGGTCGGCGGGACCCAGAACAACCCGATCCGCTTCTA
>NZ_JBAVYV010000067.1:0-2282 GCF_049588435.1 Ilumatobacter sp. | reverse complement strand
CGTAGTCGATGTCCTCGACGTCGAGTGGACGGAGACGTTCGAGGTCGGCCCGGCTGCGCAGCGGTTGCTCGGCGACCGGCCCGGTGCCCGGGGCGACGTCGATCCCGAAGCCGACGGCGTGCGGCGGCACCACGATGTCGCTGTACAGCACGGCCGCATCGACGCCGTAGCGGCGCACGGGCTGCAGCGTGATCTCGGCGGCCACGTCGGGCTGCTTGATCGCGTGCAGGATCGAACCCTCGCCGCGGACCGACTTGTACTCGGGGAGCGACCGGCCCGCCTGGCGCATGAACCAGATCGGCGTGTGAGAACCCCGACGTCCGTGGGCGGCGTCGAGGAACGGGACATCGTGGTCGCTCATCGTCGATCGACGCTATCCCGGTCGGGCGATCTCGTGAACTGTTCGCGCACGGAGCGCCGGACATGTTCACGAGAACGCCTTGGGGCGGAGCGCCGATAGCATTTCCGCGCCCCTTTATGACGCAACAGCATCCGGACATCGCCGACGAACAGGCCTACATCGACCACGCCTATGCGTGCCTCGCATCCAGTCGCGACGCTGCACTGCGGATTCGCAACATGACCGAGGTCGACCTCGGCGGAACCTTCCAGGCGCGCTTCGAACGCAACGCATTCGACGAGGCGGTCGTGAAACGCCTCGAGGACCTCGATCTGGGTGATGCATCACTCGTTTTCGGGCGCATCGACCGGCTCGCCGAGTCACCCGACCACACCGAACCGTTCCACATCGGTCGTCTCGCCGTCGCCGACGAGGATCGCGAACCGGTCGTCGTCGACTGGCGGGCGCCGGTCGCCGAGCCGTTCTATCGCGCGACCGGACGTGAGCCGATGGGGCTCGCTCGTCGTCGCCACTTCGTCGTCGAGGGGGGCAATCTGCTCGGCATCGAGGACGAACTGTTCGGTGACGGCCACCTCGGGCTGGGACACGACGACGGACTCGGCGGCGAGCCGACCGGCGTTGTCGCGAGCGACACCGGATTGCGCGGGTATTCGACGCTGCTCGCCTCGATCGAGCGTGGCCGAACCGGCACCCTCGGCGACATCGTCGCCACGATCCAGGGTGAGCAGGACGAGATCATCCGGTCACCTCAACAGGGCGTGCTCGTCGTCCAGGGTGGTCCCGGGACGGGCAAGACCGTGGTCGCCCTGCACCGCGCGGCGTACCTGCTGTACACCCACCGATTCCCGCTCGAGGACCAGGGCGTGCTGGTCATCGGACCGAACCGTGTGTTCCTGCGCTACATCGAGCGGGTGCTGCCGTCGCTGGGCGAGGCCGGGGTCGACCAGGTCGTGCTCGCCGACCTCGTGCGCGGCGTCGACTTCCTGCGCCCGGGCGACGACGGTGACGATTCGCCGTCGGCCGCTCGGTTGAAGGGCGAGGACCGGATGTCGGACCTCATCGACAACGCGATCTCCGACCGTGAGCGTCCGTTGCGCGAGGACGTCGTCCTCCCGTTCGGCGCCGGGTACGTGCGGTTCCGCGCGGAGGAGTCGCAGCGGATCGTCAGGCAGGCCAAGCGTCGCTTCAAGCGGCACAACGCGGGTCGTCGCTATGTCGAGAACGAGGTCTGGTCGGCGCTTGCGGCGTCGGTTCGCGATCCCGAGATCGGCCCCCGTCAGATCAAGGACGCATTCCGCGGGACCGACGAAGGTCGGAGCATCCTCGATTCGATGTGGCCGGTCCTCACGCCCGCGGAGCTGCTCCACGACCTGTTCGGGTCGAAGGCACTGCTCAAGCTCGCCGCCCGCGGCGTGATGAGCGAGGTCGAGGCGCTCGCGCTGTTCCGGTCGCGCTCGGACACGGTGGGCGACGTGCGCTGGACGTCCTCCGACGTGGCGTTGCTCGACGATGCGCTCGACGTGCTCGGCCCGAAGCCCGGCAAGGGCGGCAAGCTCGACGAAGCCGACGAGATCCGCACCTTCGGCCACATCGTCATCGACGAGGTCCAGGACCTCACCCCGATGCAGCTCAAGATGGCCACTCGTCGATCGCTCAGCGGTTCGATGACGATCGTCGGAGACATCGCACAGGCGACCGGTCCGCTCGCCCCGAACTCGTGGGACGACGTCCTCGCCCATCTGCCCGATCGTCGCCCGCCCCGCGTCATCGGGCTCTCGGTCGGCTATCGCATCCCGGGACAGATCATGGCGCTGGCGAATCGTGTCGCCGAAGCTGCGACACCCGGACTGCGCGCCCCCGAATCGGTGCGCCTCGGCGACGTCGGGCCGTCGATCGTTCGGGCACCCACACAGGCCGACCT
>NZ_JBAVYV010000066.1:0-4574 GCF_049588435.1 Ilumatobacter sp. | reverse complement strand
CGGCATGCTCGCGTAGCCGCCGACGCTCACCACGACGCGCGGCCTGAGCTCGCGCAGCAATGCCATCGCCGCCCGGCGGGCCTTGAGCATCTTGGGCACGAAGCCGAGGTTGCGGCGGCTGAGCGAGCGCTGGAATCCGACGACGTCGAAGAACGTGTGCGTGAACGGTGTCTCGGGGAGCAGGGTGGTCTCGATCCCCCGGGTGCACCCGACGTAGTGGATGTCCGCGGGCGCGTGTCCTGCAGCGGTCAACGCTTCGGCGACCGCCAGTGCCGGGAGCACGTGGCCCGCGGTACCGCCACCGGTGACGACGGCGAACACGTTCAGGACACCGCCCGTCGGTTCGCCCGCTTCCGAGACGTCGCCGTCCGCTTGGACGCCCTTCGGCTGGACGTGGACCGGGTCGCCGTGTCCGGGGTCGACGCGACCGGAGTCGGCGGCCGATCACCGACGCGCCGAGCGACGCTCAGGAGGAGCCCGGCCGCGAGCATGGACACGAAGAGCGAGCTTCCCCCAGCGGAGAAGAAGGGAAGCGTCAGACCGGTGACGGGCATCAACCCGGTGACACCACCGAGGTTCACGATGGCCTGCACGCCGAACCACGACGCGATTCCGCCGGCGACAAGCATTCCGAACCGGTCCGACGACGCCAGCGCGGTCTGCACTCCGAAGAGCACGAGCAGCGCGAACCCGCCGATCACGGCAGCGGCGCCGAGCAGGCCGAGTTCGTCGGCGATGATCGCGAAGATGAAGTCGCTGTGTGCGTATGGCAGGTACCCGAGCTTGGTGTTGCTGCCACCGATGCCCGAGCCGCTGATTCCGCCGTCGGCCATGCTCACGAATCCCTGGTACGTCTGCCAGGCGAGGTGATCCTTGTTCCCGGTCACGTCGAGGAACGCCGTGAATCGGTCGATCCGGATCTGACTCGACATCACGAAGAAGACGCCGACCGCCGTCGAGACCGACCCCATCAGGGCGAGCGGTGCGAACGGGACCCCAGCGATCCATCCGATGGAGAAGACGATGCCGCCGAGCACGATCGCGGAACCGAGGTCGCCCTGCAGCATGCACAGCCCCGCGCCGACCGCACCGATCGCAGCGAGCGGCATGAGGGTCTTCCGCCGGTGGTTCATCAACTTGTCACGACGGGCCAGCAGGTCCGCTGCCAGGATCACGACGAAGAGTTTCAAGAACTCCGAGGGCTGCACGCTGAACGGCCCCAGCCGGACCCAGGCGCGTGCTCCGTTGATGCTCCCGCCGATCGCGGGTGTGAACGGGGCCAGCATCGCGATCACTCCGAGCAGGGCGAGCGGAACCGCGATTCGGCGCCAGACGCCGTAGTCGATGCGGGCGAGCAGCAACATGCCGAGCAGTCCCAGGCCAGCCCACATCGACTGACGGAGGAAGACACCGTACGGAGAGTTGCCGAGGCTCGCTTCGGTGTACGCGGACGCCGAGAGCACCATCACCAACCCGAGCATGACGAACACGAGGACCACGGCGAGGATGCCGTACCACACGCCGGTCGGAGGCCCGAGCGGCGGTCGTGTCTCCGTCGGAGCCGACGACGATCGCAGCAGTGCGCGCGCCCTCGACCAACGTGGCGGGCGCGCACCGCGCGGGAGTGGCGGCGCGCCCGTCATCCGCTCGATCGTCGCTCGACGCCGGTCCTGGACCGAAGTGGTCGATGCCATCAGGTGTCTCCTCGTGTCGGTGCCAGTTCTCGGAAGTGATCCCCACGCGCTTCGAACGACCGGTATTGGTCGAGGCTGGCGCAGCCCGGTGACAGCAGGACGGTGTCGCCGGGTTGCGCAAGCCCCGCAGCGCGTTCGACCGCGTCGGGGAGGAATTCGGTCGTCACGACGGTCGGCACACCGGCGAACGCCGCCGCGACCGAATCCCGGGTCTCCCCGATCGCGATGACCGCCTTCAGCCGCTCCGGCTCGACCGCCATCTCGGCGAGATCGACGTGCTTGTCCTTGCCCCCGGCGATGAGCACGATGCGATCGAACGCGTGGATGGCGACGGCGGCGGCGTGCGGTGTGGTCGCCTTCGAGTCGTTGTACCACTCGACCCCACCGTGCGCGCCGAGGCGCTCGAGGCGATGGGCCGGCCCCGAGAAGTCGGCGAGTGCACGCTGGATCGCGTCCGTGTCGGCGAGGCCCGTCTCCAGGACCAGGGCCGACGCGGCCAGGGCGTTCGTGATGTCGTGGGGAAGGCTTCGACGCATCGAGCCCGTCGCAGCGATCTCCCCCGCCGGACCGACGAGCCGATCGTGCTCGAGGCGGTAGACGCCACCGGGACCGAAGGTGAGGTGGCGTCCGGGAGCATCGTCGAGTTTGCCCATCACTGCGGACGAAGCGGTGAATGCGATCGCGGCGTCGTCAGCGCGCTGAGCGGCCCAGATGCGCGCCTTCGCAGCGGAATAGGAATCCATCGACTCATGCCAGTTGAGGTGGTCCGGCGCGAGGTTCAACCACACGGCCGCGGCGCACCGGAAGTCGCGGGTCCACGCCAGGCGAAAGCTGGTGCACTCCACGACGAAGGCATCGTGGTCGTCGTCGATCGCATCGACGAGCGGGGTGTCGGTGTTCCCGGCATCGATCGTCGACAGCCCGGCCGCGCGCAACATCTCGACCGTCATCAAGGTCGTCGTGGTCTTTCCGTCGGTCCCGGTGACGCCGAGCATCGGCCGGGGACCCCCGTCGCGCTGCTGTTCCCAGCGATACGCCAACTCGATCTCGGAGACGATCTCGGTTCCGGTCGCCCGCGCGGCTGCGATGACCCGGTGCGTCTCGGGCACCCCCGGCGCCGGGCACAACAGGTCGCACCCCGCGAGGATGCCGCGCAGGGCCGCTTCGTCGGGCGAGTCGAGCAGGTCGACACCCATGTCCCGCGCGAGTTCCATCCGCTCGGGCGTGATCGTGTCGTCGCCGACGATCACCTCGACATCGCGCCGCAGGAGTGCGCGTGCAGTCGAGGCGCCGGCGACCGCGAGACCATAGACCAGCGCGCGCATCAGGCCGAGAGGCTGGAGAAGTCGGCGATGAAGATCCCCAGGGCGAGGCCGACCGAGATGGCGGCGATGAGCCAGAAGCGGATGATGACCGTGGTCTCGGGCCAGCCGATCAGCTCGAAGTGGTGGTGGATCGGTGACATCCGGAAGAGACGCCGGGTCCGACCGGACAGTTTGAACACGCCCATCTGGAGTGCGACCGATCCGGCCTCCATCACGTTGATCGCACAGAACAGCAGGATCAGGAGGCTGGTGTTGGTGGTCAACGCGAGGAAGGCGAGCGCCGATCCGATCGCGAGTGCACCCACGTCACCCATGAAGATCCGTGCCGGCGCCGCGTTCCACCACAGGAAGCCGAGGCAGCCACCTGCAAACGCGGCGGCGAACACACCGAGATCGAGTGGGTTGACGACCGACGGATAGAGATCGGCGTTGCGGAACGCGAGGTACGAGATGATGACGTAGGCGCCGAATCCCATGAGCGCCGACCCGGCCGCGAGGCCGTCGAGACCGTCGGTGACGTTGACGGCGTTGGTCGTCGCCCAGATGATCGCACCCGCCCAGAGGATCCAGACGAACGTCGGGATCTCGAATCCGAACTCCTCGGCGCGGGTGATCGAGATCGTCTCGGAGATGCCGGTCCCGACCACGAGCCACCACGCCATGCCGAAGCTCGCGAGCATCGTGATGTAGTTCTTCTGCTTCCAGAAGATGCCGCGGTTGTGGCGTTTCCGGACCTTGATGAAGTCGTCGAGGAAACCCATCGCGGCCATGAACAGCACGCCGACCCACATGATCACGGACTGCGTGGCAAAGGGCAGGTCGGGGCGCGCGTGGACCACGAGCCACCCGATCAGGGCTGCTCCGACGATCGCCAGACCGCCCATCGTCGGGGTGCCCTGCTTGGCCATGTGGTGCTCGGGACCGAGGTCCTCCTTGCCGAGGATCGGTTGACCCTGCCCACGGCTCCGGAAGAACGTGATCAGCCAGCGGGTGCCGAACAATGAAACAAGTGTCGATACAGCGCCTGCGAGGAGGATGGAGATCACGGGGTGCCCTTCAGTTCGTCGTGGACCACACGGCGGTCGTCGAATTCGATCGTCTCGGATCCGAGGTCCTGAGTCGTTTCGTGGCCCTTGCCGGCGATCACCACGACGTCACCCGTCTCGGCGATGGACACGGCGTGGCCGATCGCGGATCGCCGATCGGCGATCGCGACCACGCGGGCACGGTACTCGGGCGCAACGCCCGCCAACACGTCGTCGATGATCGCGTCGGGATCCTCGCCGCGGGGGTTGTCCGACGTCGCGATCGCCACATCTGCGAGGCGCGAGGCGATCTCCCCCATGACCGGACGCTTCTCGCGGTCGCGTCGTCCCGCACAGCCGAAGACGGCGATCGTGCGCGCATCGGCGATGTCCCGGGCGGCGGTGAGCAGCACGTCCAGCCCGTCGGGGGTGTGTGCGTAGTCGACGACGACGGAGATCCCGCGGGCGGTCGTCTCCGCTGTCTCGACCAGTTCGAAACGCCCCGGAACGGTGCCGACGTCGGCGAGACC
>NZ_JBAVYV010000065.1:0-11581 GCF_049588435.1 Ilumatobacter sp. | reverse complement strand
ATCTTCAGCCATTGCCCGGTCATGGAGCGCCGGCGTCCGGCGCCGGATTCCCGACGCTCACCGAGACCGGCGGTGCGCCGCCGGCCGCGACGAACCCGGCTGACGTCTGCCCCGGCGGGGCGCGCGTCCAAAGCTACGACATCACCGCCCTCCAGAACCCGGACTCCTTGGTCGACTTCGGTGACGTCATGTATGCCCCGTCGAACCAGGAAGCACTCCTGCTCAGCGGAGCACTCCAACCGGAACCGTTGGTGATGCGGGTCAACGAGGGCGACTGCCTGCGCATCTCGCTGACCAATCACTTCAGTAGTGAGCGAGCCTCGATCGACCTCGCCAAGCTCAACGCGGCCGGTCCAGGCGCCGCGGTCGGATGGAACGCAGACGGGTCGGCGGCACCCGGGGAGACCGTCGAGTACGAGTTCTACGCCGATGCCGAACTGGGAACGAGCCTGTTCTTCAACCTTGCTGCGCCGGACACGATCGCCGACGGTGCGTTCGGTGCGGTGGTCGTGGAGCCCGCGGGTTCGACGTGGCGGAGCCCGTTCGGACCGGGGCCGGCCCGAACCGGAGTGCGCGCGGACATCTTGCATCCCGACGGCAACTTCCGCGAGCACGTCCTGTTGATGCAGGAGTCGGACGAGCGCATCGGGCAGAACGTCATGCCCTACACCATCGAGGTCCGGAATTTCTCGGGCATCAACTACCGGACGGATCCGTTCTTCGAGACGAGCGGTGACGTACCGGGCCGACTCGATGTCAACCCCGACCCGTCGCTGGTGTTCGATTCCGCAACGCACGGTGATCCGCGGAACCTCGTCCGGGCATATGTCGGTGACCAGGTCCGGCTGCGCGTCGGGTTGCCCGCGGCGGAGCAATCCAACACGTTCGCGCTCGACGGACACCGGTTCCCGTGGGAACCGGACGTCGAGGGCTCGACACAGCTCGCCGCAATGGGGATGTTCGCCGGCGAGTCGCACGAACTCAACCTGATCGGTGGCGCCGGGGGCGCGGGGGACTACTTGTTCGGCAACGGGCGTGGTCCGCACGTCGAGGCCGGGATGTGGGGAATCTTCCGGACGTACGACGCGCCGCAGATCGACCTGCTTCCAATCCACCCGCCGACGGCGCCGACGGCGCCGTCGGGCGTGTCGGGTGTCGGCGGCGACGCTCGAGTGGTGGTGTCGTGGTCGGCGCCGGTCTCCAACGGGCACTCGCCGATCACGGGGTACACGGTGACGGCTGCGCCGGGTGGTGCGACGTGCACCACGTCTGGGGCGAGGACGTGCACGGTGACCGGGTTGACGAACGGAACGCCGTACACGTTCACGGTGACCGCGACCAACGCGGTCGGGACGGGGCCGGCGTCGCCGGCATCAGCTCCCGTCACTCCAGTCGAACCTCCCGCGACGATCGAGCGATGGGCCGGTGCCAACCGGTACGCCACGAGCGTGCGCATCAGCCAGGAAGCGTTCCCTGATGGCGCTGACGTCGTGTTCCTCGCGACCGGGACGAACTTCGCCGATGCACTCGCCGCAGGTCCCGCAGCCGGAAGTCTCGATGCTCCCGTCCTGCTCACGGCGACGAACCAGTTGCCGTCGGTCGTGCGCGCCGAGTTGCAGCGCCTGGATCCGAGTGTCGTGTACGTGCTCGGAGGCCCTGCCGCCATCTCGCCGAGCGTCGAAGCGCAGGCCGGCGCAGCGACCAACGCTGTCACCACGCGGCTCGCCGGACCCGATCGATATGCGACCGCGGCTGCGGTGGCAGAGTTCGCCTTCGCGAGCGCTGACACCGTCTATGTCGCCGTCGGAACCGTCTTCGCCGACGCCCTCTCCGCCGGATCCCCGGGCGGGATTCTCGAGCGTCCGGTGATCCTCACGGGGCGCGATCGCTTGCCCGAAGCGTCGCGCGCTCAGATCAGCCGCCTCGGGAACCCGGACGTGATCGTGCTCGGAGGCCCCGCAGCGGTCGGTGACGCGGTGTTTGCCGAGCTCGAACAGCTGACGTCCGGCTCGGTCAGGCGTGTCAGTGGCACCAACCGCTACGAGACGAGCGTCGCGGTCTCCGCCGACGCCTTCGGCGCAGCGGACACGGTCTTCCTGTCCACCGGGACCAACTTCCCCGATGCCCTGAGTGCAGCACCGGCAGCGACGAGTTTCGGTGGACCGATCCTGCTGACCCGTCCCGCCTGTGTGCCCGCTGCAGTCATTTCCGAGATCGCTCGTGTCGGAGCCGATCGGATCGTCGTCCTGGGTGGTCCGAACGCAGTCAGCGAGGCCGCGGCGGCACTCACCCCCTGCCCATAGCTGGACACCGGACCGTCTCGTGAGCGGCTGATCGGACGGTCACCGCGGCGCCGGCCGTGCGTCCGATCGCCCTCGAAGAAGGAATACGGTGATTGTCGGGACCCGGACCGCTCCGCGATCACGTTGGGCCTCAGGCGGCGTGTGGAGCCCGGAGGCGTCGTCGGATGTGTTCGGTCATGCGTGCCACCTCGTTCGACGGGCGGGTCGGCGTTGGAAGCTCATCGAGGCCGACGGTCCGGATGGTCAGCGCGGCGGTTGCGCGTCGACGATGTCGAGCGTCTCGAGTCGGACGTAGTCCTGCACTGTTGACGAGATCGACCGGAATCGCCACCCATCGGTGATCTCGACGAACTCGTCGCGGTAGAAGCCGAGGATGCGGTACCGGTGTCCCTGCTGGTCGGTGTACATCATCGCGAAGCTCCATGTGGCGCTCGCGTCGCTGCCATCGACGTCGACCACGGGATTGGTGACCATGTGGGTCGAGTAGCGCATTCGGCCGCTGCTGCGGATTGCGCCGAAGTAGGTGCGGATCTCGTCGAGGTTCGCACACGACGTGCCCAACGACGTCGACCAGGTCCCGCCGGGAGCGAACAACCCCACGACGGTGTCTCCGTTGTGGTCGTCGTCGCAGGCCGCGCAGTACGCGGCCTTCAAGCGGCAGATCTGCTCGACGTTCTCCAGCCGTTCGAGTCGCGCCTGCACGTCACGATCGGTCTGCGTTGGCAATTGATCCGTGGCGCCGTCCATCCGTGGATGGTAGGTGTGCGCTCGGGCGTCGATCGGACCGGGGCGTGCTGCTGATCGCGTCGAGCCGCTTCTGGTAAGTCAGGTTGGTTCTCGGTGTTAGGCATACCTACGATCGCCGCGTGCACACCGAAGGACGTTCAACCACCGGCCCAGTACTCGGGGCCTGCCTGCTCGCGATTGTGGTCGTCGGATGCGGGTCGACAGGTGGGGATGGTGAGTCGGCGGTGACAGCGCCCGCCGCTTCGCCTGCGAGCGAACTGGGGGACGCTGCGGCAGCGACCGACCCGGCGATCACCGACGTGAGCCCCGCAGCGAACGAGTCGGCAGCGGACGATCCCGGCCCCGTCGAATCCGATCCGGTGTCGTCGAACGACCAGGAGGAGTTCGGACGAATCGTGGTTCTTGCCGAGGAACCGGTGCTGGCCGACGTTCTCGCCGTCGGAGTCCCGGTCGTCGCGTCGAGCGCCACCGCGCCCGATGTCGGCCTGCAGGGCATCGACGGTGACACCAGTGGGATCGAGATCTTCGACTACCTCAACACGAGTCTCGAGGAACTCGCCGCGCTCCAGCCGGACGAGATCATCGTGTGGCAGTTCCTCGTCGATCAGATCGGCACCGAGCAGTTGGAGGGTCTCGGCAGTGAACTGCTCATCATCCCCGACGGCACGACATCTCGCGAGCGGGTCGAGATGTTCGGTGAACACTTCGATCGCTCGGCCGAGGCCGATGACCTGCTCGACCAGCTCGATGCGGCATACGCGGCGGGGTCCGAGCAGGTGTCCCCGGACTGCAGCGCGTCGGTCGCGGCGATCTACCCGGGACCGAGCCCGGCCGTCTTCGTCGAACCGATCTGGACGGCGCCACTGGTGGTCGACGGTCTCGGGTGTGATCTCGTCCCATCGGACGACGAGATCGATGCCGACGCAAACGGGCGCGTGTACCTCTCGCTCGAGCAACTCGAGGTGATCGCGGGTCCCGAACTGATCCTGCTCCAGAGCGACACGATCATCGGTGACAGCGAGGCACTCGAGACGATGGAGAACAATCCGATCTGGGCGCAGCTTCCGGCCGTCGCATCGGGTGACGTGACCGTCGTCGACCGGCTCGGCTACCCGGGTGTGGTCGGCGAGATCCGCATGATCGACGACCTGCTCCCGGTTCTCGGCGGTTGAGCGCAACGACGACCATGTCCGACCGCCTCTCGACCTTCGTCACGAGCGTCAGCGAGGTCACCGACCTGACGCCGACGCTGCGCCAGATCTCCTTCGGGGGTGGGCTCAAGGAATTCGTCCCGGTCGGCGGCGACCAGTTCCTCTACGTCCTGCTTCCGCCTCCGGGGAGATCCGAACTGACCGTCGACTCCACGTTCTCGTGGGAGCGCTACGGGCAGATGTCCGACTCCGAGCGCCCGGTCGGTGCCTACTACAGCGTGCGTCGGTGCGCCCGCGACCGGATCGACATGTGGTTCGTGCTCCACGGTGACGGCGGGCATGCGGCGGAATGGGCGGCGCGGGCACGGATCGGCGACGTCGCGGCACTCTGGGGTCCGCGCCGGGCATTCCATCCGCCACCGACGACGTGTTCGTATCTGTTCGTGACCGACGAAACCGGGTATGGCGCGGTTGCGGCGGTACTCGACGAGTTGCTCGCCGCCGATGCCCGGGTCGTGGTGGACGTGATCGCGGAAACCCACGGCGACAGCTGCGGCGCCGAGTTCCCGACCGGCGTCGGCGTCGACGTGCGATGGGTGAGTCGTGCAGGACGGCCGCCCGGGACGACCACGTTGCTGCTCGATGCGGTGCGGGATCTCGACATCGCCGACGACGCGTACGCATTCGGCGCAGGAGAGTCCCGGCACATGATGGCGGTTCGCGCCCACCTCTGTCGGAGGGTCGGGCTCTGCGACACACAGGTCTCGATGACCGGATACTGGAGGATGAAATGACCACGATGTACGGCACGGTTGCGGAGACCGATTGGCTGAGTCCGGCGATGGTCCGCATCGTCTTCGATGGCGCCGGCCTCGACGAATTCGTCCCGACCGAGTTCACCGACCAGTACGTGAACGCGCTCTTCGTCCCCGAGGGCGCTCCGTACTCGGTGCCGTTCGACGTCGACGCTGCTCGTGAGTCGGACCCGGGTCTGCGCCCGCGCGGCCGGAGATACACCGTCCGCTCCTGGGACGCCGACCAGCGTCGTCTGGCGATCGATTTCGTCGCCCACGGGGACGTGGGATTCGCCGGACGATGGGCGCAGCGAGCCCGCGTCGGGGACCGGTTGCAGATGGCCGGGCCGAGCGGTGGATATCGACCCGATCCGACCGCCGATGGATACGTGTTCGTCGGTGACGAGAGCGCACTCCCGGCGATCGCTGCATCGCTCGACGCCGTCCGACCCGGTGTGTCGTGCACGATCGTCGCTCTCGTCGACTCACCCGACCACGAGATCGCGCTTCCGGCGCTGGACGATTGCGACGTGCGGTGGTGTCACCGGAACGCAGCCGCCGATTCGGCGACGATGCTCATCGACGCTGTCGGCGCAGCCGACTGGCCGGACGGGTCGGTGGACGTGTTCGTGCACGGTGAGGCGCACGAGGTCCGCAGCGTGCGGCGATTCCTCCTGGCGGAGCGCGGGGTGTCGAATGAGGACGCATCGATCTCGCCGTACTGGCGTCGCGAACACACCGAAGAGGCGTGGCGCGCGGTCAAGCGCGACTGGCTCATGGAGCAGGCCGCCGATCTCTGACCGCTCGGCCGCCGGTTCAGGACGGCGTCGGGCGTACCACTGCGACGAGGAAGTCGGAGTCCTCGCCGAACGGTCGCAGATCCCAGGTCGCCAACTTCACGTCCACGTCCAGACCGGCGGCCCGGGCATCGTCGAAGAAGTCGTCGAACTCGTAGCCGCGTCCGCTTCCGAAGCCGATTGCCGCCCGTCCCTCGTCGGCGAGGTGGTTGCGGAACCCGGTGAGCACGTCGCGCCGCGTGCTCGGCGCGAGGAAGGTCATCACGTTGCCGGCGCAGACGATGAGGTCGAAACGGTCCGCGATCCCGCGGCCAGGAAGATCGAGTTCGGCCAGATCACCGACCAACCAGGTGGGCCCCGGCTCGTCACGCTCCGCCGCCGCGATCAGGACCGGATCGACGTCCACGCCCACGACGTCGTGGCCGGCGATCGCGAGAGCACCGCCGACACGGCCGGGGCCACAGCCGGCATCGAGAATCCGGCTGCGTCGCGATGCCATGGCATCGATGAAGCGGGCTTCGCCGTGGAGGTCGTTCCCGGCCTCGGCCATCGCTCGGAAGCGCTCGATGTAGCGCGTCGAGTGCTCGGGGTCGGCGTCGGTGATCTTCGCCCACTGGCTTCGTTCGAGCATTGATGTCTCCGTTTCGTCGGCGGTCGGCCGCCATCGCACGATCGTTCGCGGTGGCCGCCGCGGTCAGCATCCAGCGGTGACCGTACCTGCTCGCACGTCGCGCGTGACCGAGCGTCGATTCGACGCGCTCAGGCGCAGGCGCTACAGCGTTCCGACTCCGGAATCGCGGCGAGTCGGGCCGGAGCGATCGGCTGGTGGCACGCCGTGCATTGGCCGAATGTGCCGATCTGGATCCGGTGCAGCGCTCGTTGAGTTCGGGTCAGATCGGCGCGGACGCTCTCGATCAATCGGCGCGTTCCGTCCCGGTCCTCCTGGATCGTTCCGTGGTCGCTCAACATGTCGACCATCTCCGATTCGAGCTCCCGAAGCTGGTTGATCGAGCGTGCTGCGTGATCACGCAGGGTCTGCTCGGCGCGCTCGATCAGTGGCACATCGAGGGTGGATCCGTGGGTCGGGGTCGATTGAGTCATGGCTGTCTCCGTCGGGCTCGGGAAGTCGGCGAACTTCGATGGCACCGATGCTCGAGAGCGGGGGACCGGTCATCAGGACGACGTGGAGAGTCCGATCGGAGTTCGGTGCAACACCGGCACCATAAGGCGCTCCCCGGTCTTCGGCGAGCGGTCACAGCGGTGCTGTCACCTCCGATTTCGTTGCTCAGTCGCGCAGCATGCGGAAGAACTGAGCGGGTTCCCGACGGAGATTGCGCCATGACTTCACGAGGGTACGTTCGACGACAAGCGCGTCGCCGCCGCGGAGCACCGGACGGTCCTCGCCCAGTTCGATCTGGACGAGTCCGCGGACGACGGCGATGACCTCGACGCCTGGATGGGGCTGGTCGGGCGTACCCGTCGTTCCGCCGGCGACGTCGACGAGGAAGACTCGGACTCCGATCGTGGTGTCGGGCACCAGTGCCACGACGTCGTCGGCCACGCGTCGGCTCCGATCGTGTCGAGCGAGTCGATAGGACGGGGGTGGTGTCGCATTCACCAGCCGATCGATCGGAACCGAGAGGTGGTCCGAGATGCGCAGCAGCGTGTCGACAGACAGTCCCCGGGAGCCGGACTCGGCCTGTGAGATCGCGCTCGCTGTGACGCCGCCGATCGTTGCCAGTTCGTGTTGGGTCAGACCGATCTCGTGTCGCAGCGCAACGAGACCGCGTGCGAGCCGGCCCCCGGTCGGAGCCGTCGACACGGTGATGCCTGCGTCGTCCACAGCGAGTCGGTACGACAGGCCCTGTTGGCTCGCCGGGCGGCCTTCGGCCTTGAGGACGCGGAATCGATCGCTGCGCACATCGATCAGGCACTGGGTGATCTGTCGGATCGAATCGAGCGTCGTGCGGCCGAGGCCGGACCCGACACTCCAGTAGGCGGTGACACCGGCCTGCAACATCGATGGGCAGGTGCGCGAGAAGAAGTCCAGCGTCGCGGCCGGGCCCCAGCGCCGCATCGGTGTGCTCAGATCGTCGACGATGACACAGTCGGGTCGGTCGACGGCGAAGCGGCTGTCGAGTTCGTCGGCGAGAACGCTCGGACGAGCGAACGGCGACCGGACGCCCGCATCCAGAGGCTCGACGCCGGCGAGCCCGGGAAGCGATGCATCGGAGAAGGAGAGGTGCAGGACGCGCTGGTCGTTGGCCAGTGCGGTGCGTGCGAAACCACGACACAACGACAGGTAGATGTCGTCGGCGTCGCAGATCCACACCACGTTGTCCCCGGTGATCAGGCCGCCCAGAGCGCCGTCGACGGTGGCGAATCCGGTCCCGACGGGCAGCATGGGCGGATGTTAGCAACGCTGTATTCACGCGTCTGTCGCTGGAGCAGAGCAAGCCTGGCCGGGGCGGATCGCGTCGACGTGCGGTCTGTCCTGTAAAGCCCGAACGGCCGTGTCTCCCAACGATCGACACGGACGATCACAAAGATAGAAGCCATCGGGTTGGACGATCGTACGGCCGATCGTATGGTGATCGCCGCACTACCAAACCCCCAAGAAATTCAGGAGTACACACATGTCCACCTCATTGATCAACACCGAGGTCCAGCCCTTCGCCGCCACCGCGTTCCACAACGGTGCCTTCGTCGACGTCACCGATGCCGACCTCCGCGACAAGTGGTCGGTCGTGTTCTTCTACCCGGCCGACTTCACGTTCGTCTGCCCGACCGAGCTCGGTGACCTCGCCGACAACTACAGCGAGTTCCAGAGCCTCGGTGTCGAGGTCTACGCAGTGTCGACCGACAAGCACTTCACCCACAAGGCGTGGCACGACAGCAGCGAGACGATCAACAAGATCACCTACCCGATGATCGGCGATCCGACCGGAACCATCACCCGCAACTTCGGTGTGATGATCGAGGACGACGGCATCGCCGAGCGCGGCACCTTCGTGATCGACCCCGACGGCAAGATCCAGATCATCGAGATCAACGCCGGCAACATCGGCCGTTCCGCCAGCGAACTGCTCCGCAAGATCATGGCCGCCCAGTACGTCCGGGCGAACCCGAACGAGGTCTGCCCGGCCAAGTGGGAAGAGGGCCAGGACACCCTCGCCCCGTCGCTCGATCTCGTGGGCAAGATCTGATTCGATGATCCTCGACGCTCAACTCACCGAGGCGCTGCGCGCCCATCTTCCCAAGATCGTCCAGCCGATCGAGCTGGTCGCGTCGCTCGACGACAGCGCCACCAGCACGAAGATCACCGAGCTCCTCGGTGAGTTGGACGTCTTGTCCTCCAACGTCAGCGTCCGCCTGGACGGAGACGACGAACGTCGCCCGTCGTTCCGCATCGTGCGCATCGACGATCCCGACGTCGCCGTCGCGTTTGGTGGACTGCCGCTCGGGCACGAGTTCACGTCGCTCGTACTCGCGCTGCTCCAGGTCGGTGGGCATCCGTCGACGGCCGACCCGGACCTCCTCGACCAGATCCGAGGCATCGAGGGGACCCATCGCTTCGAGACCTTCTTCTCGCAGTCGTGTCAGAACTGCCCCGATGTGGTGCAGGCGCTCAATCTGATGAGCATCCTCAACCCGAACATCGAGCACGTCGCCATCGACGGGGCGGCGTTCCAGGACGAAGTCGACGAGCGCGAGGTGATGGCCGTCCCGACCGTCTTCCACAACGGCGAGACGTTCGGCCAGGGTCGCATGACGCTCGAAGAGCTCGTCGCCAAGATCGACGCCGGAAGCATCGATCGTGCTGTCGAGAAGATCGAGTCCATGGACCCCTTCGACGTGCTGATCATCGGCGCCGGCCCCGCCGGTTCGTCGGCTGCCGTGTACGCCGCCCGCAAGGGAATGCGTACGGCGGTCGTCGCCGATCGTTTCGGTGGGCAACTGCTCGACACCCTCGGGATCGAGAACCTCATCTCGACGCCCTACACCGAGGGCCCGAAGCTGGCCGCGGAACTCGAGAACAACGTCCGCAATCACGACGTCGAGATCATCACCGGCCAGCGCGCCGAACGACTCGACGTCGCCGACGAGATCGGCGGTCTCCACAGCGTGCCGCTCGAGAGCGGCGCGGTGCTCCAGGCACGCTCGGTGTTGATCTCGACCGGCGCACGCTGGCGCAAGATGGCCGTGCCGGGCGAGGACGAGTACGCCAACCGCGGCGTCGCCTACTGCCCGCACTGCGACGGTCCGCTGTACAAGGGCAAGCGGACCGCCGTCATCGGTGGCGGCAACTCGGGGGTCGAAGCGGCGATCGACCTGGCCGGGATCACCGCCCACGTCACCCTGATCGAGTTCGCCGACGAGTTGCGCGCCGACGAGGTCCTGCAGAACAAGCTCCGCAGCCTGCCCAACGTCACGGTGATCACGAGCGCGATGACGACCGAGGTGATCGGCGACGGCAAGAAGGTCGTCGGGCTCACCTACCGCGATCGCAACGACGAGAGCGATCACCACGTCGAACTCGACGGGATCTTCGTCCAGATCGGGCTCCTGCCGAACACCGAGTGGCTCGAGGGTTCGATCGCCCTCTCCGAACGCAACGAGGTCGAGATCGACACCCACGGTGCGACCTCGGCACCGGGCGTCTTCGCCGCCGGCGACTGCACGACGGTCCCGTTCAAGCAGATCGTGGTGTCGATGGGAGCGGGTTCGACCGCGATGCTCGGCGCGTTCGACCATCTGATCCGAACCACGCGACCCGACGCGGTTCCGGCGTGAGCGGACGCGCCCGGGGCCCTGCTCCCCGGGCGCTACGTTCGCGTTCGATGAACCTCCGCGACCTGGAGTACGTGGCGGCGGTGGCCGACCACCGCCACTTCGGTCGCGCCGCCGAGGCGTGTGGCGTGAGCCAACCGACGCTGTCCGCACAGATCCGCAAGCTCGAGGACGAACTCGGCGTCGAGCTCTTCGAACGATCGCCACGAAACATCACGCCGACGCCGGCGGGGGAGCGCGTCCTCGAACGGATCCATCGGGTGCTGATCGAGACCAGCAGCATCGCCGAGATCGCGACGGAGATGGGCGATTCGGAGTCGGCCGTGCTGAGGGTCGGGCTCTTCCCGACGCTCGCGCCGTATCTCCTGCCCCACGTCGTGCCCGAGGTGCGCTCGGCGTTCCCGAACCTGAACCTGCATCTCGTCGAGGCGAAGACCGACGAGATCGTCGAACAACTCCGGTCGGGCCGCCTCGACGTCGGGGTACTCGCACTGCCGATCGTGGGCGACGACCTGACATCCGAACTGCTCTTCAGCGAGGAGTTCGTCCTCGCGACACCGTCCGACCACCCGCTCGCCCTCGCCGGGGACCCGGTGTCTCCAGCCGCGCTGGTGGACCAACACATGATGCTGCTGGAGGACGGACACTGTCTGCGCGAGCAGTCGCTCGCCGTGTGCAACCTGGTGGGTGCGAGCGAGGACGCCGAACTGCGCTCGACCAGTCTCGAGACGATGCGTCAGATGGTCGCGGCCGGCGTGGGGATCACGCTCCTGCCGAGGCTGGCGGTGTCACCGCCGATCACCCGCTCGCCGATGATCTCGCTTGTCGAGTTCGTCGAACCCCGTCCGGCGCGCACGATCGCGATGTTCTGGCGCACCACCAGCGCACACCGTGCCTTCCTGCCCCGCCTCGCCGAGGTGTTCGCACGCGTCCCCGACGACCTCGTCCGACGACTCTGATCCCGTCGTTCGCGTGAGGAGTTTGCGGCCGGTGAGCGC
>NZ_JBAVYV010000064.1:0-3365 GCF_049588435.1 Ilumatobacter sp. | reverse complement strand
CCGCCACCCATGGCGTACACGCTCGTGATGCCACCGCGGCCAGCCTCATAGGCAGCCGACACGCCACCTTGCCAGCCGTTCTCGCCGCCATGGCCGCCGATTCCCGCGATGCCGTTCGAGCGGCTGTCACCGGCGTTCGTGCCGGGCTCACCCAGGTGGCCGCCCGTTCCGGTATGACCTTTCTTGCTGCTGCAAAGGAAGGTGTCCGAGCCTGGGCCGCCGTTCTTTCCTGCACCGAAACCATCGACGCCGACGTGCTCGGTGGCATCGGTGACTCCGCCGGCGCCTCCGCTCCCGGCACCGTTCCATCCGTCGGCAAAGGGGCCGCAGTCCATCCTTGCTCCCTGTGCGCCGCCGCCGCCGGCGATCAGGAGCGTCTCGTCGACGGATCCGACGTCTTCGATCGCCTTCGTGCTCACGATCGTTGCCGATCCGCCGTGCCGAGAGCCGGTCGCGGCGTCTTGCCCGATGTACGTGTGCAGCTCGGCGATCTCGTCTGCGTCGATCACGGTTCGGGCGTTGCCGCCGTCGCCACCGGAGCGGCCGCCGTTGTCGCCCGGGAGCGTCGCTCCGTCACCGCCGTGAGCGGTCAGGACGACCGGGTCCCCCGCGCTCGGCAAGATCCCCGCCGGCACCATCTCGTCCAGTGTCGCGGCACCGCTCTCGGTGATCGTGCACTGGATGAAGTCGGTGCCACCGAAGGGCTTGACGACGCAGTCAGCAGGCAGCGGTGTTGCTTGCGCAGACGCCGGCGAGACCGAGACCCCGGCGGCGACGAGGACACCGACGAGCGCCGTCGGCAGTGAGTAGCGAAGACGACGCCGCGGGGGTGACGCCGTCGAGGTGGTGGACAGTTTGGAGGGGGAGGAGTTCATCGTGGTGCTGCTTTCGCTTGGTACGTGGGTGGTTTCTGTTGGATCCAACGATGCGGGCCCCCGCCTGATGGCAACCTGAAGCCGAGCCGAAATCTCACCAAACGGGGGGTCCTGGATCGCCGTCTTTCCGAGGGAGCCGCTGGCCGGCCCTGGTACGGTCGAGTGCCCGTTGCGAGCGCGATTCGTTGCGCCTACTGATCAACTGGGGGGCCGGTGCCGACTGTCCACCTGATCGAAGACGATGATCAGATCGCGGACTCGCTCGCGAAGGTTCTACGGGCGGCCGGCCACGTCGTGAGTCGCTCGGCCTCGGCGCTGGACGGGTTGAGCCGCCTCGTCGACGATCGACCAGAGGTCATCGTGCTCGATCTCGGACTTCCCGATCTCGATGGCCTCGATGCGATCAAGATGATCCGCGGGTACGGGGAGGTGCCGATCATCGTGGCGACCGCGCGCGACGACGAGTCGACGATCGTTCGGGCGCTCGACCTCGGTGCAGACGACTACGTGGTCAAGCCCTTCTCCGGCAAGCAGCTCGACGCGCGAATCCGGGCGCTCCTGCGTCGCGGGGGCACGGCGTCGGCCCTCACCTTCACGATCGGCGACCTACAGGTCGATCTCGCGGCCCGGGAGGTGACCGCGGCCGGCGAGCCGGTCGAGCTACGCCGCAAGGAGTTCGATCTGTTGGCGTTGCTGGCAAGCCGCGCCGGGCAGGTCGTCACGCGCCGCGAGATCGCGCAGGAGGTGTGGGACGACCCGTTGTCATCATCGGACTCGACGATCGACGTGCACGTGTCATCGCTGCGCCGACGCCTCGGCGAATCCGCGGACGAGCCTCGCTACCTGCGGGTCGTGCGGGGTGTGGGGATGAAGCTGGTGGAGCCGGACTCGCCGTGAGGCGGCGGCTCACCGCGGTCATGGCGGTCACGACCGCAGTGATCGTCGTCGCCCTCGTCGCTCCCCTCGCGTTCGTGATCACCGACCGCCAGGCATCCAACCGTCGACAGGCGACCGAGCTGACGGCGACGACGTTGGCCTCGTTCATCGACGACCGAACCTCGCCCACGGAGATCGTTGCGACCATCGATCGCCTCACCACGGATGATCCGGGCATCGAGGTGACGGTGTACCGACGCGACGGTCTGGTCCTCGGCGCCGACGTTCCCGTCGACGACGTGGTGCGTGCATCCTTCGAGCCCGGTGCTCCCGAGGTGACCGAGAACGACGGCGACGTCGTCTACCTCCCCAACAACGGGCCGTTCGAGTTCGACGAGGCTTCCGAGTACGTGATCCGCGTCGAGAACGTCGACACGGTGTTCGCCGAATCCAATCGTCGCCTGAAGGTCGTGCTCGCCGCCAGCACGATCCTCGCGGTTGCTCTGGCGGCGATCATCGCCGCATTCGCCGCTCGAACCATCTCCGACCCGACGCGGCGCGTCACCCGCACGGCTCGTCGTCTCCAGAGCGGCGACCTCAGCGCTCGTGCGACGCCAGAGGGCCCGCGTGAGGTGCGCGAGCTCGCCGAAGCGCTCAACGCGCTGGCCCGACAGGTCGAGGAGCTTCTCGTCCGTGAGCGCGAATCGGTGGCCGACCTCGCCCACCGACTCCGGACCCCGCTCACCGCGTTGCACCTCGAGGTCGAGACGTTGCCTGACTCGAACGAAGCCGGCGAGCTGATGGAGCGCGTCGAACGGCTCGAGCGAACCCTCAGCGAGATCATCAACGAGATGCGTCACGATCGGCCTGCCGAAGTTGCGCCTCGAGCGGATCTGGTCGCCACGATCCGCGGCCGCCTCGACGACTGGTCGCAGGTCGCGGGCGAGGCCGGACGCCAGATCGACCTGGCCATCGAGTCACAAGATCCGCGCATCGTTGCCATCGCGCCCGACGATCTCGGCGCAACGTTCGACATCCTGATCAACAACGCCTTGGCGCACACGCCACCCCACACCGCCGTGACCGTCTCGGTCGGTGTCAGCGCTGGGGGTGTTTCGCTCGTCGTCGATGATCGAGGGCGAGGGTTCTCGAAGAGCTCCGCTTCCGCGCTCGCTCGAGGAGCCAGTGGTGACGGTTCAACGGGTCTCGGTCTCGACATCGCCCGACGAACCGTCGAAGGAGCCAGCGGGTCGATCGAGCTCGGCCAGTCCAACTTCGGTGGAGCTCGCGTCACGCTGACGATGCCGACCATCGACGCCGACTTCGCACCCGGACCAAGGCCCACGGACAACCGTTGAGCGGCCCACCACCGGAGCGCTGAACCTTCGGCGGTGCGTGCCTGGATCGAGTGCTCTCGTCCAAACGTGGTCCGGCGGATGCCTGGGCCCCGGGACGGTCTCCCACAACACGCTTCGCGAACGAGCCGTCGTCGACGGCCACCCCGACATAGGGTCTCGGCGCGTGGAGACCTTCTGGAGAAGCGCGGGCGTCCAACTCGGAAAGCACTGGAAGGTCGTGGCGGTGGCAGTGGTCGCCATCACCGCGGTGCTGGCA
>NZ_JBAVYV010000063.1:0-8251 GCF_049588435.1 Ilumatobacter sp. | reverse complement strand
TGGGGTGATCCGACCGTCGTGCCGCCGCCGTGAGCGCTGCGACGACGACGAGAACTCCGGCAACGGCGAGCGTGAGCACGACCGCCATGGAGGGCCGCTGCCGACCCCGCCGATTCGGTGCTTCAGGAACGCTCACTCGTCACGCCAGGGGGCTCGAGGACGGCCGCCGGTGAGGACACGGACGTCGCGGAGATCCACGCGTCGTGCAGGCGTCGATAGACACCCGCCGACTCGAGCAGCTCGGAGTGGTGGCCGTCCTCGACGAGCACTCCGTCCTCGAGCACGAGAACGCGATCGGCCCGCGCCGCGGTCGACAGTCGATGCGCGATCGCGATGGTCGTGCGTCCGCTGGCGAGCCGCTCGAGAGCATGCGCCACGCGGACCTCGGTGAGTGCATCGACCGACGACGTGGCCTCATCGAGGATCAACACGTCCGGATCTGCAAGCCCCGCTCGGATCAGGGCGATCAGCTGTCGTTCTCCTGCCGAGAGCGTCTCTCCGCGTTCGCCCACCCGGGTCGCGAGCCCATCGTCGAGCGCTTCGATCCACTCGGTCGCGCCGAGGTCGGCGATCACGGCTTCGATCTCGGCCCGAGTGCTCCCCGGCCGGGAGAACCCGATGTTGGCGAGGATCGTGTCGTCGAACAGGAACGGTTCCTGCGACACGACGACGAGTCGGTCGCGCAGCACCACCGGGTCCACGTCGACGAGGTCGATGCCACCGAGCGAGACCGCACCCTGGGTCGGGTCGCTGAACCGGGCGATCAGGCGGCCGAGGGTGGTCTTGCCCGACCCGGTCGCGCCGACCATGGCCACCTGTTGGCCGGCGGGGATGGTCACGTCGATGTCCCTGAGCACATCGACGGTGCTGTTCGGGTAGCGGAAGGTCACGGCGTGCACCCCGACGCGCAGCGGCCCGGGCGGAAGCGGCACCGGTACCGCCGGAGCGGGAGGTCCGATCGGCATGTCGAGCACCGTGAGAACACGTCGCAATCCTGCGACCGCGGTCTGGGTCTGGTCGATGATCTCGGTGAACTCGGCGATCGGTTCGAGGAAGCGATAGGTGAGGAACACGAACCCGACCAGCGCCCCGGCGGTCAGACCGCTCGCCGGGCCCTGCCAGACGCCGACGCCGATCACCGCCGACACGGTGAACACCGAAAAGACCTCTCCGGACGGAAACAGGAACGCACCGATCCAAGCCGCCCGAATCTGTTGGCGCGCCTTGCGCTCCGTCGCGACCCGCACGATCCCGCTCAGATGGTCGCCTGCCTCGTAGGCGCGGATCGTCGTGGCGCCCGAGACCACCTCGGCGATCGCTCCGAGCATCTCGCCATTGCGTTCACGCGCCTCGCCGTGAGCCACGACCAGTCGCTTCTGGACCACCCGGAGGACGAGCGCCAACGGGAACGCCGTGGCAAATGCAACGACGGCGAGGAGCGGGTCGTAGGCAACCATCACGATCGACACGATCAGCATCAGTGCCGAGTTGCGCATCCACGCCATCCCGCCCCACTGGAAGAACTGCGCGAGCGTCTCGATGTCGCTGGTCACCCGTGCGACCAGACCACCGCGTCGCTCCTCGCCGTGGTCGGCCAGGCTGAGTTCGAGGATGTGGCTGATCAAACGCTCGCGCAGGTCGTACAGCGCCTGCTCGCTGCGGACTCCGAGGCGGACGGACGCCTGGCGGAACGCCACACCCGCGACGAGTACGGCGACGAGGCCGAACGCCGAGAGTCGGGCGACCAGCGCGACGTCGGCCACGTTGTCCCCATCCGTTCCGACGATCCCCTTGTCGATCGCCTGTTGGATCAGGATCGGCACGACCACACGTCCACCCGAGCCGATCGCGGCGAGGAGGAACGTCAGCCAGAGACCGTTGCGCAGCACCGGCACCTCGCGCAGCCCACGTCGAATCGTGCCGAGCGCCGTCTCCTCCGTGTCGAGACTGGATGTGAATCCGTCGCTCACGTCGCCCCGGCCCGATCCGACTCGAACGCCTCGACGATCTCGCGGTACCCGGGCTCGGTCGCCAGCAGGCGCTCGTGGGAACCGTGTGCGGCGATGCGCCCGAATGTCATGAAGATCACGTCATCGGCCAACGCGATCGTCGACGGTCGCGAGGCGATCATCAACACGGTGGCACGGAGCGATTCGCGGAGACGCTCGAGGATCGCCGCCTCCGTCGCGGGGTCCAGTGCCGAGGTGGTGTCGTCGAGCACCAGAATCGCGGGATCGCGCACGAGCGCACGAGCGAGCGCGACGCGTTGACGTTGTCCACCGCTGAGGCTCACACCGCGCTCACCGACCACCGTGTCCAGCGCCTCCGGCAGCGCGCGGACGAATTCGTCGGCCGCCGAACGCCGGAGTGCCGCCCAGATCTGTTCGTTGCTCACCCGATTTCCGAACGCAACGTTCTCTCGGACCGTCCCCGCCATCAAAAATGCTTCCTGGAACACGATCGATCGAGGCCCCGTGGCCAGCGCAACCGAGCCCGACGTCGCGGGGACCAGACCGACGACCACGTCGGCCAGCGTCGACTTTCCCGAGCCGGTCGGGCCCACCAGGGCAGTGATCGATCCTGCGGGCAGTCGCAGGCTCACGTCGTGTAGCGCCGCCAGCGCGGAGTCCTCGTGCGCGAACTCGACTCGGTCGAGTTGGATCCCGACACCCGGGTCGGCCTTCCCGATCGACGCAGCCGGATCGTCGAGTACGACCTCGGTCACGACCGCCTGGATCCGGATCCAGGCCGCCATCGAACGCGGGAGTTCGGACAGCGCGTACCCGATCAGTCGCAACGGCATGACGAGCAGGGTGAAGAGGAAGATCACGCTCGTGAACTCTCCGACGGTCACGTCGCCGGAGTCGACCCGTGCTGCGCCGAGCAGCACCAGTCCGATGTTGGCGATGGCGGGGATCATGTCGGTGAGCGCGTCGAACCAGCTCCGTCGCTCGATCGCCTCCACGCGTGACGCACGAACCCGGTCCGCGAGCACGGAGAGTCGCACCGTCTCCCGGTCCTGGGCGCCGTATGCCTTGACCAGCTGCACACCTTCGAAGCTCTCGTGGACGGCGGCGGAGAAATCGCCGAGTTGTTCCTGGGCGCGGGTGTAGTGCGCCGACACCGAGCGCTCGTACACCACGTTGGTCGCGATCACGAGCGGAAAGACGATCAGGGCCACGATGCCGAGCGGGACGTCGGTGAGGAACAACCAGACCGTGGAGATCAGGATCATCAACAACGTGCTCGTCGCGAACGGGATCGGGGCGATCACGCTCACGGTGGTCTCGGTGTCGACGCCGGCGCGGGCGACGAGGTCACCGTCCGGATGGCGGCGGTGCCAGCTGACCGGCTGGCTGACGAGGCGATCGAGCACCTGGTTGGTGTAGCTCTCGGCGACCTGCCACATCCCGGTCGACGCGTACGCGCGACGGAGGACCACTCCCACCGCGCGGAGCAGCCCGATCCCGATGATCAACCCCGCACCGAACAGAAACGTGCTGACCGCGACCTCGCCATCGTCGAAGCGGGGCAGGATCACGTGGTCGATCATCCACCGGATGGCGAAGCTCGACGCGACGGTCGCGACGGCGAACACCGTTGCACCGATGAACGACAGGACGAACGAGCGCGGATGCAACGCCAGCATCGACCGGATCAGCATCCAGTTGCGCTTCAGGCGCGCGAAGCGCGGTCGGGTGATCGTCACGCGGCGTTTCTACCAGCGGTCCCGGGCCATAGCGTCATGCGCGGTGACCGACACGTACGAGATCGAACCGAGGACGAAGGGTTGGACGCCGCTGCGCGTCCTGTTCCTCGTCGGATTCGCAGCGTTCGCGGCCTTCTGGTTCTGGGCGTTGTTCCTCATCGACAAGACCGCCGTCAACAAGTTCGAAGACCGGGCGTGGGCAGAACGCGCCGAGGAGATCTGCGAACCCGTCAAGCAGGATCTGCAGCTCATGAATCTCGAACGATCGTCCGACTTCGAGGTCCGCGCCGACCTGGTCGTCGAATCGACCGACATGTTGGCGGCGATGCTCGATGAGCTCGAGGAAGTCGACCCGGCCGATGCGAAGGGCCAGGCGATCGTTCCGGACTGGATCGCCGACTACCGGACGCTGCTCGACGACCGCTACGACTACGCCGAACGGCTGCGAGCGGGCGAGAACGTGCCCTTCACCGAGACCCCGGTGCAGGGCGTTCCGATCACCGAACGGATCGAGACGTTCGCCGGTGACAACGAGATGCCCAGCTGTGCGCCACCGCGCTCGGGCGTCTTCGGCTGAATCCGGCGGTCACTCCGAACGGAGCTCGTCGAGTATCTCGCTCGTCGCATGTGATCCGAGCCGCTTGCCCTCGAACGCGAACCTCCGTCCGGTCGATCGCTCCTCGATCACAGCGTCCGCACGCTGAGCCGCTGACCGACGTGGACGTCGAGGCCCGCACGGTCGAGCTGACCGACGGCCGTCAGTGCCTTCGTTCGAGTGGGACCGTGCATGGCGGATTCCGTCACCAGGAGATGCAGGGTGGTCGGCGATGCCGCGAGGACGATCACCGGATTGCCCTGTTTGTCGGCGAGCGTCCGCGTCGTCCCGGTCAGACCGACGATCGCCAACGCATCCTCGTCGGTGTCCGAGATGATCGGGGCAGCGACCATGCCCATCCCCCGACCGATGTACTGGCCGCCGAAGCCGCCGGACTTCCACGTGGTGCCCTTCGGCAGGAAGTCGCCGGCGGCGACGATGTCATCGTCGTCCGTCGCGATCCGAGCGAGTTCGACCAGCCGGTCGTGGACGTCGGTCACGACCAGTTCCACCGTGTCGCGCGCTGTGCGAATTCATCATCTCGTTCGATGATTCCGAACGCGCGGTCCGGGGTCACCTCGATGATCGTGTGGCTCCTCACGAACGCCTCCATCTCGACGTGCACCTCGGGATCGTCCCAGTACTTGACGATGTACGCGTCGACTGCCGCGTCGACCGCCTCCGCATCCTCGACGGGATCAGCCAGGCGCGCCTTCCCCTCGACGGAGATGCACTCGACGGTGTCATCCACCGTCACCACACACTGTGGGTTCTCGACGATGTTGCGAGCCTTCCGCGAGTTCGGCGAGCACGAGAACCAGAACCGTTCCGACGCCGCCATCCAGACGCCCCAGACGGGCATCGAATGCGGACGTCCCTCCGCGGATGCCGTCACGACCCAGAAGTTCTTGTTGGCGACCAGGCGCTGCTCCGCCCAGCTCCATGGCAACGCGCCGTCCGGATCGCAAGGCACCCCGTAGTCGGACATCGATGGGCGCTCGACCGCTGGCACGCCATGACCGTAGTCGGGCCCGTCGTCGGGCCCCGTCCGGTCGATCATCGGACCCGATGATCCGAGGTGTCGGTTCGCCGGGTCTCGACGGGCAAAGATGTCGAGATGCAGACCGTGAGCCGAGCTCGAAGCGTGACGATCGGAGTCGTCGCTCTGTCGGCACTGGTGATCCTGACGGCCTGCTCGGCCGAGCAACTGCGCGACATCGAGGGTGCGAACGTCAAGGAACACCTCGACGACGCGACGAACGACGCCCTCAGCGCTGCGAACATCGAGCTCGACGGGGATCTTGCGTGCCGAGCTGACGTCGCGGACGACTCGACCGTGACGGGCTCGTGTTCCGGGATCGACACGGATGGTGTCGACGTCGGTTCCGTGCTCGTCGGTTCGATCGCGTTCGACGACGCGAACTGCGACGGCCACCTCACGGTCACCTGGGACGACGAGTCGGTCCTCGAGGACCCCCACTACAGCTGCTTCAACGACTCCTGAGGCCTACAGCTGGCGGATCACCCGAGCGGGTACACCGGCGGCGACGCAGTTGTCCGGAAGATCGCCCGTGACCACGCTGTTCGCACCCACGACGACATGGCGTCCGATGTTCGCGCCAGGCAGCACGACCGTTCCGTGCCCCAACCATGAACCGTCACCCACCGAGACGGGTCGCTCGGGCATCACCTGCATCGAGATCGGGATGGTGAGATCCTCGTAACCGTGGTTCTGATCGGTGATGTAGACGTGGTGGCCGGTCCACACGTCGTCACCCACCGTGATCTGGAGATGGCCGACGATGCCGCTCCCCTTCCCGAAGAGACACCGATCGCCGACGGTGATCACCGGATCGGTGACCATCTCCTGCCCGGGGACCATGCCCGCCGACAGGGTGGTCTGAGGACCGAACAACGTGCCCTCCCCGATGTGGATGTACTGCTCGTTGAACAACGTGTTGGGCGGAAAGCAGATCACACTGTTCGCACCGAGACGCCCGAATCTGCGTCCACGTCGCGTGTCGGGCCCGATCGCTCCGAGCTCGACCGTCAGCTCCCAGCCGCGGTGGACGAGCTCGCCCGACGCACGTTTCACCCCGGTTGCGAGTCGCCGCCAACCGGAGTCGGGAACGGGATCTCGGTGCAGCACGCCGCAACGCTAGCTTCGTGCGCGTGAACGACATCAGAGGGATCGACCGCGGTCCGGTGCAGGAGTTCCGCGGGATCCGATTCGCGACGGCCGAGCGCCTGACGCCGCCGGTCGACGTCGAGACCTGGGAGCCCGACCTCGACGCGACCCTGCACGGTGCTCAAGCGCCGCAGGTGAGCGGCCCGCTCGATCGAATCCTCGGTTCCGACGACGTGGTCATGAGTGAGGACTGTCTGTTCCTCAACGTCGTCACCCCGGGTCGTGACGACGACCGACGCCCGGTGCTCGTGTTCATCCACGGCGGCGCCTTCATGACCGGAAGCGGATCGATGCCCTGGTTCGACGGCGCGGCGCTCGCCACCCGTGGCGACGTCGTCGTCGTGACCATCAACTACCGGCTCGGTGCGCTGGGGTTCCTGGGCGACCGAAACCTCGGATCACTCGATCAGATCTCGGCGCTTCGCTGGGTGCAGCGCAACATCTCCGCCTTCGGCGGCGATCCGGACCGCGTCACCATCTTCGGGGAGTCCGCCGGAGGCGCCTCGGTGATCTCACTGCTCGCTGCACCGGCCGCAGACCGCTTGTTCCACGCCGTCTGGGCCATGAGCCCGTCGATCCCGCAGTTCCGCAGCATCGAGAAGGCCGAGAAGATGGAACGACTCTTCCTGGATCAGACCGATGGTCTCGCTCCCGTCGATGAGATCCTCGCTGCTCAGACCGCCGACCCGCGACTGGCGACGAGCCTGCAGAACTTCACGCCGACGGAGGGAACCGAGGTCTTCCCGGTGCCGATCGTCGACGCGGCTGCCGACGATGCTCGACCCGTCGTCATCGGGACGAACCGCGACGAGATGCTGATCTTCACCGCGTTCGATCCCTCCCGCGCAGCGTGGGCAGACGACGACGTCACCCGCGAGTTCGAGCTCCGTTTCGGAGCCCACTCGACCGAAGCTGTCGACCGATACCGTCGGGCGCGGCCGGACAGCAACGCGAGCCAACTGGTGTCGGCGATGCAGACCGATGAGCTCTTTCGCCGCCCCGCTCAGCAATTCGCCGCTCGCCGGTCGGAGCTGGATCGGTGGACCTGGATGTACCAGTTCGACCAGACCTCCAGCTCGTTCGGAGGGGTTCTCGGCAGCTGTCACGGTCTCGACATTCCGTTCGCCTTCCACACGCTGACCGCGCGGGGAGCCGAGATCTTCACCGGTTCGGACTCCACCCTGGCATCGGTCGCCGATCAGTTCTCGAACGCGTTGGTGGCCTTCGCTCACCACCACGAGCCGGGGTGGCCGGCGTTCGACACGAACCGGCGTGCCACGCAGCGGATCGGTCCCCGTCCCGACGTGATCGACGACCCCGAGCCCGACCTGCGCGAGGTGTGGGACCGATGACCGCCCCCGATGCACCGTTCGGCTCGATCCTCGACGTCGCCGGGATCGGTGTCGGGCACCACCAACGCACCGGACGCGGCTGGCAGACCGGGACGACCGTGGTCACCGCAGTCGCCGGAGCGACGCCGGGCGTCGACGTGCGCGGCGGGGGGCCGGGAACCCGCGAGACCGACGCGCTGCGCCCCGAGAACCTCGTCCAACAGATCAACGCGGTGACCCTCACCGGCGGCAGCGCCTACGGGCTCGCGGCTGCCGACGGCGTGGTGCGCGAACTCGAGGATCGCCACATCGGCTTCCCCGTGGCCGATCACGTCGTCCCGGTCGTCCCGGGCGCGGTGATCTTCGATCTCGGTCGCGGGGGCGACGTCTCCCACCGTCCCGACCCGGATTTCGGCCGACGGGCGACC
>NZ_JBAVYV010000062.1:0-2986 GCF_049588435.1 Ilumatobacter sp. | reverse complement strand
CCGGAGGTGAAGGTCACGTCGAGCGTCGCGGTCACCGGCGTGGGGTCTTCGCAGTCTTCGACATCACCGAAGAGCGTCTGCAGGGCGACGACGCGGCCGTTCGGTGGGAGCGAGGTGCGGCGCTCCTCGACCGGGGCCGGGGTGAAGTGGTCGGCCACGAGCTGCTTGTCGAGGATCACGAAGTCGGTGTCGTCGTCGCGGGAGATCTTCACGTTGACCCGCCCCCGGTCCAGTAGATCCCGGGGATAGCCCAGCGATGCGACGACCTCCATCGGGGGCGGCGTCTCGGACTGGACCTCGACGATCCCCGTATCCGCGTTGTCCGACCGGGTGGTCGCTTCGCTCTCATCGCTCGTGCGGGTGTCGCCGACCGAGTCCGTCGCCGGGTCGCCGGTGGCAGACGGAGCCGCTGAGGATCCGCAACCCGATGCGAGACACGCGACGGCCAGCAGTCCGACGACCGGGTGCAGGGAACGGTGCACAGACGAACGGTACTCGGCGTCGAAAGGCGGGTTCGCGCGGCGCCGTCTGCTCGGCGGCGGCCGGTCCTGCGGCTGGTCGGCAGTAGGATGCGGGCCACGACCGCGTCACCTCGCACCGACTCTCTCGAAGGATTCCCGATGACCCTCTCCGCCGATCTGCTCGCCATCCTCGCCTGCCCGGAGGACAAGGGACCGCTCTACTTCGTCGAGTCCGAGGAGATGCTCTACAACCCCCGCCTGCAGCGGACGTACGCCGTGCGTGACGACATCCCGGTGATGTTGATCGACGAGGCGACGACTGTCGATCAGGCCGAGCACGATCGCATCATGGGCGTCGTCGAGGCGGGCGCGATCGAGCCCACCTTCGCCGTCGACTGAGACCGGCGCGGCCCGACGGGGTTCACCCGCTCGTCGGTAGACTTCGGACCCACTGGGCTGTTGCTGACCCGGACCTGATGGTCCCGGCCCGGTTCGACTCACACGAACCACCGGAGGTTTCACCATGTCCGAATCCACGTCCACCTCGTTCGCCGCCCGCAAGGACTGGCGCGTCGCCGATCTCTCCCTGGCCTCGTTCGGCCGCAAGGAGATGCTGCTCGCCGAGCACGAGATGCCCGGCCTGATGGCGCTCCGCGCCGAGTACGGCGAATCGAAGCCGCTCGCAGGAGCGCGCATCTCCGGATCGCTGCACATGACGATCCAGACCGCCGTCCTCATCGAGACCCTGACGATTCTCGGCGCCGAGGTGCGCTGGGCGAGTTGCAACATCTTCTCCACCCAGGACCACGCGGCGGCCGCCGTCGTCGTCGGCCCGACCGGCACGGTCGAGAATCCCGACGGGGTCCCGGTCTTCGCCTGGAAGGGCGAGACGCTCGAGGAGTACTGGTTCTGTACCGACCAGATGATGACCTGGCCCGACGCGGCCGACGGCACCAGCTACGACGGCCCGAACATGATCCTCGACGACGGCGGCGACGCCACGATGCTGCTGCACAAGGGCGTCGAGTTCGAGAAGGCCGGCGAGGTCCCCGACCCCACCGAGGCCACGAGCGCCGAGTTCGCGATCGTGCTCGGCCTGCTGCAGCGCACGCTGAAGTCCGACCCCCAGAAGTGGACCCGCATGGCGAGCCACATCGAGGGCGTCACCGAAGAGACCACAACGGGCGTCCACCGCCTGTACGAGATGATGCGCAAGGGTGAGCTGATCTTCCCGGCGATCAACGTCAACGACTCGGTCACCAAGTCGAAGTTCGACAACCTCTACGGCTGCCGCCACTCGCTCGTCGACTCCATCTCGCGTGCGACCGACGTGATGATCGGTGGCAAGACCGCGCTGGTCCTCGGATACGGCGATGTCGGCAAGGGCTGCGTGCAGTCGTTGCAGGGCCAGGGCGCTCGTGTGATCGTCACCGAGATCGACCCGATCAACGCGCTGCAGGCTGCGATGGAAGGCCTCCAGGTCATGCCGCTCGACGACTGCATCGGCGACATCGACATCTTCGTCACCGCATCGGGCAACTTCAACCTGATCACGAGCGACCACATGCAGCAGATGAAGCACAACGCGATCGTCTGCAACATCGGCCACTTCGACAACGAGATCGACATGGCCGGCCTCGCCCGTTCGGGTGCGACCCGTGACGAGCTGAAGCCCGGCACCGACGTCTGGCGCTTCGACAACGGCAACCAGATCATCGTGCTCGCCGAGGGTCGCCTCGTGAACCTCGGGTGCGCCACCGGTCACCCGAGCTTCGTGATGTCGTGCTCGTTCACCAACCAGGTGCTCGCGCAGATCGAACTCTGGAAGAACACCGACCAGTACCCGCTCGACGTGTACGTGCTCCCGAAGCACCTCGACGAGAAGGTCGCCCGCCTGCACCTCGATGCGCTCGGCGTCAAGCTCACCCAGCTCACCGACGAGCAGGCCGAGTACCTCGACATCGATCCGAGCGGCCCCTACAAGCCCGAGAACTACCGCTACTGAGCCGTTCTCGTGAACTGTTTGCGCGCTCCGTGCGCGAACAGTTCACGAGAAGCATGGTTTGGTCGGCCCGGCTGTCGGCGGTGGGATCAGCGGGGGACCACGGCGGTGGTCTGCACCGGGTCGGACATGCTGAGCGGTGGCAGGAAGACCTGTGCGAGCGGGCCGATGGCCAGGGCGAACACGATGGTCCCCACACCGATCGCGCCACCCAGCGCGATGCCGATGAGCAGCACGATGACCTCCACGCTGGTGCGTGCGGTGCGGATCGAGATCGAATGGCCGGCGACCGACTGTCGGGCGAGCCCTGTCATCAGACCGTCACGCGGTCCGGGGCCGAGTCCGGCGCCGATGTAGAAGCCGGACCCGATCGCCACGATCACCACACCGCCGAACATCATCGCGACGCGCACCGGGAGGGACTCGACGTGGCCCAGATGCGGCAGCGTCAGGTCGACCACGATGCCGATCACGAACGCGTTGAGGATCGTGCCGAGACCGGGTTGCTCACGCAGTGGGATCC
>NZ_JBAVYV010000061.1:0-1644 GCF_049588435.1 Ilumatobacter sp. | reverse complement strand
GTGATCACACTGGGCGTGCTGCTGCCCGACTTGGCGAGTCTGCTCGGGCTGAAGCTGCACGCACGTCGCGTTCGGCAAGTCGATCGCGATGCCATCGACCTGTGGACCTGCCTCGAACTGTTGGCATCTGCGGGAGAGATGGCGGACTTCGCAGCGGGCGAGTTCGATGGCGTCCGTGGACAGCTTGCGGTCGAGTTCGCAGACGATGGACCGGCAATGAGCGTTGTCACGTATGGGGTCACCGATGATTCCGAATCGGCACGCCGGCGCACGCGGCTCAGGGGTTTGATCCGGGCGATCATCTGATGGGTGAGATGACGATCAGTCCTCGGGAAACCTTCTTCATCATCGGGTTCGGGGTTTTTCCGGCGATGAATCGTCGGACGCGGCAGTCAGCCGTGTTTGCCGACGTTCCAGCCGCTGTCTTCGAGGAGCGGTTGGGCGACAGCGATGGCATTGTCTTCGAGTGTGGTGGCGAGTGAATCGTTCCATCGGTTGAAGACGCCGAACATGCAGATGACGCCGAGGATCTCGACGATTTCTGCTTCGTCCCAATGCTCGGCGAGCGAGGCGTACAACTCGTCGGTCACCCCGTTCGGGACTTGGCCGGCGGCGAAGGCAAAGTCGAGTGCTGCGCGCTCTCGGTCGTCGAACAACGGGTTCGTCTCGTACTCCCAGACCGCCGCCATCTTTTGTTCGTCGATGCCTGCTCGTGTGGCGCTCACGGCAGTGTGCGCCTTGCAGTACTGGCAACCGGCTGCGGCGCTCGACATGTGGCCGATCAGTCGCTTCAGGCCGAGATCGACCCGACCATCAGCTGAAAATACGGCTCGGTTGAACTGGATCGTGGCCTTGGCGATTGCGGGGACGCGTTGCATGGTGAGCAGGCTGTTGGGAACCATGCCCAGCGTTGACATGAAGTGCGCAAATGCCGCTTCGAGGTCGGCGTCGCCACTCGCGTCGAGGGGGAGGGGAGTCATTCGGGCCATCGGGGGGCTCCTTTTGAGTTCTTGCTGATCGTGATCTGGACGTTGCCGAGATCGGGGCATTGCGCCGACAGCTCGGATTTGCCGTTGACGTCGAATGGTGCCGTGAGCCCGCCGGTGTAGACGATCTCGCCAGCCCGGAGTCGCTGTCCTTCTCCGTACAGCTGGTGGACGAGCCACGCGACGGCGGCGGCGGGGGATCCCATGGCTTGGTCGCCGAAGCCGGTTCGTTCCTTGAGGCCGTTCGAGAATCGAACCTCGGCGGCTGACGGATCGTTGATGATCGACGTCACGGGGCCGGTCGCGATGGCGCCTGCCGATGAGTTGTCTGCGGTGTTGTCGAGCCAGGTGAAGTCGTAGGACTCGAATCGAGGGTGCACGACTTCGATGCCGATCGCCCAGCCGACGGCAGATGCGAGGACATCGTCGGCGGTCACGTTGTCGCCCTCAAGGTCGACGCCAGCGACGAAGACGATCTCCGGCTCGGCCTTCGGATGCCGAAGCCGAGTGAGATCGAGCTGACGGTCACACTTCTGCGATCGCCAGAGCGTTCCCCAATTCGGTTGGTCGATTCCAAGTGCCTCGCGCATCGCAGCGGACGTCCAGCCGAGCTTGTAGCCGATTTGTTCGTCACCGTCGGCGCGCCTCAGGGCGTCGC
>NZ_JBAVYV010000060.1:0-4554 GCF_049588435.1 Ilumatobacter sp. | reverse complement strand
CTCGACGAGCGCCGTCGAGGTCCAACGTCCGGTCGCCAGCGGATGGAACGCCTCGTCCCACACGTCCCACCCGCACGCACGAACGTTCTCGGAACCGGCCGAGGTCGGTTCACGTTCGGGTTCGACGTCGCGTTCGCGTTCGGGCTGGCTCAGGACGCCGAGCGGGTTCGACGGGTTGGACCGCCACCTCGGCGCACCGGGCGCAGTCGAACGCAGGTGGCGGCGGTACAGCGAGAACTCGGGCTCGACGACATCGCCGATCGGTTGCAGCGCGGCGACCAGTGCGATCGCCTCGGCCCCTCCGTTCGTGATGACCAAACGTTCGGCCGCGACACCGATCGCGTCGGCGAGCAATCGCTCGGCATCGTCGGAATCGGGATAGTGGCCGACGCTGCCCGGGTCCTTCGCGAGGGCCGACATCACGATCGGGACGACGTCGGGCGCGAACGGATTCATGCTCATCGACAGGTCGACCAGGCTCGCCGGATCGACACCGAGCGAGCGCGCCACCCGCGGCGCATCACCCCCGTGTTGGCCCGGCGCCATCGAGCCCGTCATGCGGATCCGACCGTGACCTTCACGCCTCGGCGACCGGAAAGCCCCGGCGTGGGACGACGACCACCGCGCCGTCGTCCGGATCGACATCGACGGTGACACAGACGTGGTACACCTCACCCAATCGCTCCGCCGTGAGCACATCGACGGCCTGCCCGTTCGCCACGACCACGCCGTGGTCGAGCATCACCAGACGATCCGAGTAGATCCCCGCGAGCGTGAGGTCATGCATCGCCGCGACCACGGTGAGCTGCTGATGACACCGCAGTTCGGTGACGAGTTCGAGCGCCTGCTGTTGATGTCCGATGTCGAGTGCGGACGTCGGTTCGTCCAACAACAGGACCGACGCCTCCTGGGCGAGCGCACGGGCCAACACGATGCGCTGACGTTCGCCGCCGCTCAGTTCGCCCAGTCGACGGTCGCGGAACTCGACGAGCCGCAGCCGGTCGAACACGTCGTCGACCACCCGTCGATCGTCGGCCGACTCGGCACCGAAACGTCCGACGTGCGGCCATCGGCCGAGCAGGACGTAGTCGAACGCCGGCATGTCCGTGGGCGTCAACGGGTTCTGAGCCACGTACGCAACATGGCGGGCACGCTCGCGCGCGCTCATCTCATCGAGCGATCGGCCGTCGACCCGCACCGCTCCGCCCGACTCGGTCAGACCGGCGACCGCCCGGAGCAGCGAGGATTTCCCTGCGCCGTTCGGTCCGATCAAGCCGACCCACTCGCCACCCGCGACCACATCGGAGAAGGGGGGCACTGCGACGCGGTCGCCGTACGCCACGGTCACCGAATCGAACTCGACGGTGCTCATTGCGCGACCTGACCCGACCGCGTCCGCAGGAGATAGATGAAGAACGGGGCTCCGAGGAACGCCGTGACGACGCCGATCGGGGTCTCGGCTCCACCCTGCAGCGTGCGGCCCGGGATGTCGGCGAGAATCAGGAACGACGCGCCCGCGAGAAACGACAGCGGAATCAGGTGTCGATAACTCGGCCCCGCTGCGAGCCGCACCACGTGCGGGACGACGAGTCCGACGAAACCGATCAGGCCGCTGACGCCGACGGCGGCCGCGGTGCCGAGAGTCGCTGCGGCGACGACGATCACCCGTGTTCGTGCCACCGACATCCCGAGCGCGCTCGCCTCCTCGTCCCCGACGCGCAACACGTCGAGGTGACGGCGCATCGCGAACAAGATGACGACGCTGACGGCGATGTACGGCAGACAGAGCCGGACGTCTGACCAGGTCGCCGAGGACAGCCGGCCGAGGATCCAGGCGAACACCTCGCGCACGGCGTCGGCGTTGCGCTGGAGGATGTACGTCTGCAGCGCCGAGACGAACGCGGTCACGGCGACGCCGGCGAGCACGAGGGTGGCCCCGCTGCGTCCACTCCCGTGATATCCCGAACCGACGACGTAGGTGACGAACACCGTGAGCATCGCACCGCAGAACGCCATCACCGGGACCGGGTCGACCGGCCAGGTCGACGTGGAGTCGCGGGCGACCGTCAACACGATCACCGCTCCCAGTCCGGCGCCGGCGGCGGCACCGAGGAGGTACGGATCGACGAGCGGGTTGCGAAAGACGCCCTGATACCCGGCGCCGCCGATCGACAGCATCCCGCCGACGAGCAGCCCGAGCATGACCCGCGGCATCCGGATCTTCCAGATGATGTTCCAATCGATCTGCGAGATTCCCGCGTCGATCGAGATGAACGGCAGGTGGTCGAGCAGCGCGAGCGGGACCCGCCATGCCGAGGGTCCGGCGGCACCGATCGAGGCACCCAACAGAACCGACACGACCAGCAGCGCGCTCGCGGCGACGTACCACCGCGTCACGCTGCCGGTCGATTTCATCGGGAGACCATCAGGATCGGGTGACCATCAGGATCGGGAGACCATCAGGATCGGGGAACCATCAGGAGGGAACGGTCGCCGCTTCGACGGCTGCGGCCACGGTCTCGACGTAGTCGACGATCCGCGGACCCCAACGCGAGGCGATGTCGTCGTCGAGCTCGATGACGTTGCCGTCCTGAACAGCGACGATGGTGTCGAAACCGTCGCGGGCCGACACGGTCGCAGCGGTCTCGCCGCAGCACTTGGTGTCGGCGAGGAAGATCAGATCGGGGCTCGCCTCGACCAACACCTCGGCGCTCAATTGCGGGTACTGCCCGGCGTCCGCTTCGAGTGGGTCGGCGATGTTGTCGAGACCGAAGAGCCCGTACACCTCGCCGATGAACGTGCTCGACGTGGCCGTGAACAGTTCCGGACCGAGCTCGTGGTAGTAGCTCAGCGGTGTCTCAGGCGTCGGTGCCGACTCTGCGAGTGCTTCGATGTCCGACTGCATCGACGTCACCAGTTCGGCCGCCTCGTCGGCATGGCCGGTGAGCTCGCCCAGCTCCTCGATCTGCGCGTACGTGTCGTCGAACGTGGACGCGGATGGACCGTCCCACGAGGTGATCTCGAGATCGGCGAGCTGATCGCCGAGACCGGTGAAGTCTCCGCCGATCAGGACGAGGTCGGGGTCGTACGCGGCGATCGCCTCGACGTTCGGTTCGAACCCGGACAGGTCGTTCGGCAGGTCGAGGGCCTCGGCCGGGTAGTTCGAGTAGTCGTCGACCGCGACGAGCTGGTCGCCCGCTCCGATCGCGAACATGATCTCGGTGTGGGTCGGGCTGAGCGAGACGACGCGCTCGAGGGTGTCCCCCGCTGCGTCGCCCGACTCTCCGTCGGCCGACTCCGTGCTCGCCGGCGCCGTGTCCGCCGGCGCTGCGTCCGTGTCGTCGGGGGCGTCGGTGGTGTCGGTGGTGTCGGTGGCGACGGTGGCGACGGTGGCTTCCGTGTCCGGCGTCTCTGCCGCCGCAGTGTCCGGTGCCTCGGTGTCCGGGGTGTCGTCCGGTTCGTCGCTGCCGCAGGCTGCCGCGACGAGCGACAGACCGGCGAGCGCGGCGACGAGTGTTCTGGTGTGACGTTGTCCGGGTGTACGCATGTGTTCCTCCAGGGGGTTGGAGGACAAGCTGGGTTTCGGCACCAACGGTGCGAACCGTCCCTTGCCTCGAGGGAATGATCATTCGCGTCAGCGACAGAGGCGACCGGACTCGACGAGACCACGCGTTCCGGGGAACAGGTCTCGTCATCACCGTTGCGGGACAGTGCCGGGGTCTCACCGGACTTCGCTCTGTCGTCGACAGTTCGACAGGCTAGTGCGCGCTGCGTAGCCTGCCTCATCTCATGACCACGTCATCCGACCAGGAAACCACCGCACCGACCGACGACCCGCGTCCGGACGGGCTCCGTCGCGCCGAGTCACTGCTCGTCGTCAACACGGGAAACGGCAAGGGGAAGTCCTCGTCGGCGTTCGGAATGATGGTGCGTGGGGTGGCTCGCGGCTGGAACGTCGGGGTCGTCCAGTTCATCAAGTCGGGGAACTGGAAAGTCGGCGAGGAGAAGGTCGGGCGTCAACTCGGGGTCGACTGGCATGCGTTCGGCGACGGGTTCACCTGGGACTCCGACGACCTGTCGAACGACATCGCTCACGCTGCCGACGGGTGGGCGACGGCGTGTGCGCTCATGTCCGCAGGGGAGCACCAGTTGTTGATCTTCGACGAGCTCACCTACCTCACGTCGTTCGGATGGTTGCCGATCGAGCAGGTCGTCGAGCCGATCCGGAATCGACCACCCCACGTCAACGTGATCGTGACCGGGCGCGACGCCGCCCCGGAACTCGTCGAGATCGCCGACACGGTCACCGAGATGACCGAGATCAAGCACGCCTACCAGGACGGCATCCGCGCCATGCGCGGCCTCGACTACTGACCGCGGACGACGCCAGACGAACCACCGCATCGAACCGACGACGACATCGATCCCTGACCGCGACATGACCCTGACACTCCTCATCGGCGGCGCGCGCAGCGGAAAGAGCTCGCTCGCGGTCGACATCGGACATCGACATCACGCCGCCGGCATCGCGGTGACCTACATCGCAACGGCGCC
>NZ_JBAVYV010000059.1:0-20517 GCF_049588435.1 Ilumatobacter sp. | reverse complement strand
CGAGGTCGACGAGGTCGACGGTGGACTGTTCGTTCTCGGCAAACGTGTCGACGATCTCGTTGCGTTCCAGGTCGGCCGTCGCGAGCGCTCCACCCGCCGCCACGGTTACCAGCACCACCACCGCAGCGGTCGCCGTCACGACGCGACGCGGGAACGCTCGCGAGCTCCGGTTCGCGCGCTTGAGCATCGTGCGCCACGACCCGGTTCGCACCGGGGTCTCGACGAACCGATACGAGATCTCGGTGATCGCGAACGTGATCGCCATCGCGACGATGAACTCGCGGACGTTGAGTTTGTTCCCCGCCAGCTCACGGATCGCCTGATACACCGGCCAGTGGTACAGATACAGCCCGTACGAACGCAGCCCGATCCATTTCAGGACCGGATTGCCGAGAACACCGTTCGCGCGGGCGCCGGAATGGCTCACGGCGGCGATGACCACCACCGTCAACACAGACGCCCCGAACATTCCGCCGCGGAACAACCGTGGATCGGCGACCCCGGCCGGGGTGACGAGGTAGAGGTTCCAACACATCCACCCGAGGCCGACGAGTCCGAGCAGCCCGACGACGTCGAACGTGCGGCCCTTGTTGCGCAACGGGCCACGAATGACCGCGAACGGCCGCCAGACCATCGCGAACGCGGCGCCGAGCAGGATCCCCGACATCCGCGAGAAGGTTCCGATGTAGGCGAAGTCGAGCTTCGAGATCGGGTGGTTTCCAATGAACCAGTAGGCGTCCGGGGTCGTCTCGGGGGTTCCGATCACGCCCGGGTGGTACAGCGACGCCGTGACGATCGCGATCGCGACGGCGGCCACGAAGAGCCACCGGCTGACATCGGCCACGCTGCGCGTCCCCTTCCGGCCGAGCAGCACCACCATGACCAGCGGCCAGATGACGTAGAACTGCTCCTCGACGGCCAGGCTCCACAGGTGCCGGAGCGGCGCGAAGTCGAACGCCGCCGTGTAGCCGAGCCCGACGAACAGTTGGTACCAGTTCGAGACGTAGAGCAATCCGGCGATCACATCGCCACGCAGTTGCCCCAGCGCCTCGGGCTGGAACAGCGCGGTGTAGATCGTGACCAGCAGCATCATCAGGTACAGCGCCGGGAGCAGTCGCTTCGCCCGGCGCTTCCAGAAGTCGACGAGCGACACCTGATACGAGCGTTCGCGCTCGGCGATGATCAGCAGGGTGATCAGGTATCCGGAGATCACGAAGAACATCTCGACGCCGAGGAAGCCGCCGGGGAGCCATGACGAGTTGGCGTGATACACCATCACCGCGATCACGGCGAGGGCGCGCATCCCGTCGAGACCCGGGAGGTACGGGACGCGACTGATCTGTGCAGAGTCCTCCCGCACGGTGACGTCGGGAGACGTCGGCGGAGCGTACGTCGTCATGTCGGCCCAAGTATCGCCAGTGGCGCTGCCCGATTCGTGTCACCCTGCGAAGAGGACATCGATCACGCGCGACACCGAACCGGCATCACCCGGGTGTCAGGACGAGAGCGCCCCGGCGATGAGATCGGCGTAGTACCGCTTGCCCGCCGGCTTGAGGTGGAAGCCGTCCGCTTCGAAGCAGTCGCCCGTACAGCCCGTCGTGAGGCCGTTCCAGTCGAGGACCGACACATTGTCGTTCGCTGCAGCTGCCGCGAAGATCAGCTCGTTGTTGCCGGCGGTGTAGTCGCGATCGACGTCGTTGGTGAGCAACACGACCTTCGGAACCGTGGCGACGGCAGCCATCATCCGGTCCATGTTGGTCTGGCCGATCGGGCCGTTCGTTCCGAGATGGATGACCAACTCGTCGGGCAACCGACCTTGTGCACCGAGTTGCTCGATCGTGTCGAGCCCGTTCACCCACGCCCGGCTCTCGATCGCGTCGACGGTGAATCCGATCTCGCCGAGCTGGGGGGCGGCTCCGAGCATCACCGAGTCGCCGACGGACAGGCGGTTCGCCCCGGGCCGTGCCGTGGCGGGAGGTGCCGTGGTGCCCGGGGCTGTCGAGTCGGGGGCGGCCGTCGGTTCGGTCTCGACAGCGTCACCCTCCGCGGTCGTCACGGGGACATCCTGCGCGGCCGGGTCGGACACCGCGGTGAGGTCGTCCTCGGCAGTCGCGGTCGAGTCGGCAACCGGAGCGATCGGGTTGCCGTCCGCGTCCACGTCGTCGACGCCGTCGCAGTCGAAGTCGACGAGCACGTCACACGTACTCGCCTTGGCTTCCTCGAGGTTGAGCGCGAGGTCGTTCTGCTTCAGTTCGGCTGTCGCCATGCTGCCGATCGCGAACACGCCGAGCAGGGCAGCGACGGCGGTGGCAGCGAAGGCGCGCTTGCGCTGCACGTCGGTCAGCGGATTCCGCGACGTGATGCCTGCACGACGCTGCTTCCACAGTTCGCCGAGCTTGCCCTGACGGATCGGGGTCTCGATGTAGCGGTACGACAGCTCGGTGATGATGCACGTGGCGACCAGCGCGAGGACGAACTCGTGGAGCCTGAGCTTGTTGGCCGCGATGTTGCGGATGATCTGATAGATCGGCCAGTGGTAGAGGTAGAGGCCGTACGAACGGGTTCCGATCCACACCAGCACGGGAAGTGAGAGGATCTTGCCGGTGTTCGCGCCCGAGTGGGTGACGGCTGCGATCACCGCAAGCGTCGCGAGGGCGGTCACGAACAGGCCGCCCTGGAAGAGGAATCCGACTCCCTGGTCGGGCTGGAAGGCCACGAACCAGGTCATCACTCCGAGCACGATGATTCCGACGAGCGCGACGAGGTCGAACAAGCCGGGCTTGTTGCGCAGCGGACCACGCATCACGGCCGCCGGACGCCAGATCATCGCGAAGCCGGCTCCGAGCAGGAGGCCCCCGGCCCGAGAGAACGTCGACAGGTAGAGACCGTCGGGCTTGGAGATCGACCGACCGAAGATGTTCCAGTACGCATCAGGCGTGAACTCGGGGTTCTGCTGCGGGCCGCCGTAGCTGACGAGGGCGACGATCACGGTGATCGCCACCGCCGCCAGGAACAGCCACCGGGCGATGCCGGCGATCCGTCGGCTGCCGACCCGGAGGAAGGCAAACATCACGAGCGGCCACACGAGATAGAACTGTTCCTCGACCGCGAGGCTCCACAGGTGGCGCAGCGGGGCGAAGTCGTTGCCCGCGCTGTAGCCGGCCCCGATCCAGATCTGGTAGAAGTTCGAGCCGTAGAAGGTGCCGGCGATCACGTCGCCGCGCAGCTTGCCGAGCTGGTCCCGCTCGAACAGCGCCACGTACACCGTGAGCAGCAGCATCATGACGAACAGTGCAGGGAGGAGCCTTCGGAATCGGCGAATCCAGAACTGCTTCAGGTCGACCTCGCCGCTGCGCTCGTGTTCGGCGATGAGCAGCAGGGTGATCAGGTAGCCCGAGATCACGAAGAAGACCTCGACCCCGAGATAGCCACCCGGGAGCCAGTTGCTGTTGGCGTGGTACACCATCACCGCGAGCACCGCGAGGGCGCGGATGCCGTCGAGGCCCGGGAGGTACGGCAGTTGGCTGATCGGCTTGTTTCCGCGTCCGTCCCGGGTGAGTGGGCGCGTCGGTGCCATCGCTCGCGCTGTGGCAGAGGTGTCTGCGGGATCCGCTGTCGAGGTCACCGCGTCCCAGTATCGCCGGTCCGGGCCTGGATCGTTGATCATCTCGACATCGATCTGCGTGACGTGCGTTGCTCCGGACGGGCCGTCAGTGGCGGAAGTGGCGCTGCCCGGTGAAGACCATCGCGATGCCGTGCTCGTCCGCGGCGGCGATCACCTCGTCGTCACGCACGGACCCACCGGGTTGGACGACCACGGCGATACCGGCTGCGGCGGCGGCGTCGAGACCGTCGCGGAACGGGAAGAAGGCGTCGCTCGCACACGCGCCACCGTGGGCACGACCGTCGGAGCGGTCGGCCGCGATGCGCGCCGAGTCGAGTCGGTTCTGCTGGCCGGCACCGATCCCGAACGCCTGCCCGTCCTTCGCGTACACGATCGCGTTGCTGCTCACGGCAGCACACACGGTCCAGGCGAACTCGAGGTCACGCCACTGCTCGTCGGTCGGCTGGGTCGTCGTCACGACCCGCCAGGCGTCGCTGCGCCCGCTCACGTCGTCGGGTTGTTGGACGAGGAGGCCGCCATCGACCGGCCGCATGTCGAACGGCAGTGGGGACGGCGCACCGGCGCTCATCACGCGCAGGTTCTTCTTCGCGGTGAGGATCTCGAGCGCGTCCGGTTCGAAGTCGGGCGCGATCACCACCTCGGTGAACACCTTCGAGAGCGGTTCGGCCATCTCGGCGGTCACCGTCCGGTTCGCCGCCACGATGCCCCCGAACGCGCTGACCGGGTCGCATGCGTTCGCCGCCACGTAGGCGGATCCGATGTCGTCGCCGACCGCCACGCCACACGGGTTCGCGTGCTTGACCACGACGACCGCCGGAGCGTCGAAGCGCTGGACGAGACGCCATGCGGCCTCGGTGTCGAACACGTTGAGGTAGCTGAGTTCCTTGCCGCCGTGCTGGGTCATCGAATCCCACCAACTCGTCGCGCCGACCTGGCGATAGCGCGCTCCCTCCTGGTGCGGGTTCTCGCCGTAGCGCAGCGGCTGAGCCCGTTCGAGCGACAGGTGGATCGATGCAGGCAGGATCTCGTCGTCCTCGACCGTCTCGTCGGACTCGTCGAGCCAGGTCACGATGGCGGCGTCGTACTCGGCGGTGTGAGCGAAGGCTGCGCGGGCCAACCGACGGCGGGTCGCATCACCCAGCGCCCCGTCGGCTCGGATCTCCGCGACCACGTCGTCGTAGTCGGCCGGATCGACCACCACGCCGACGAACTTGTGATTCTTTGCCGCAGCCCGGACCATCGCCGGTCCACCGATGTCGATCAGTTCGATGCTCGGGTCGGAGGCGAACGGATACAGATTGCCGACCACGAGATCGATCGGGGTGATGTCGTACGCGTCCATGTCGGCGCGATGTTCGGCATCGGTCGGGTCGGCCAAGATGCCCCCGTGCACCTTCGGGTGCAGGGTGACGACGCGGTGGCCGAGAATCGCGGGGACCCCGGTCCACTCGACGACGTCGGTGACCTCGACTCCGGCCTCGGCGATCGCCTTGGCCGTGCCACCGGACGACACGAGCGACCAGCCGAGTTCCGAGAGGGAACGAGCGAGGTCCACGACCCCGGTCTTGTCGTACACGGACAGCAATGCGGTGGGCACGCCCCGACCGTATCGGGTCGCACCGACTCGCCATGCCCCTTCCCCCACCCCTCGCCCCACCCCCGCCCGTCCCACCGTTCGCGTGAGGAGTTTGCGTCCGTCGAGCGCAAACTCCGCACGCAATCGCCGGAAGGCGGCATCGAGCAGGATCGAGAACGGGAGATACGATTTTTCCTTCGGCCACGCGCCCGCATCGGACCACACCGTCCCCGAACCATCACCGTTCTGGAGGGGCCCCAATGCACTACTTCTCAGCCGCGTTGCGTACCGCGATCGCCGCCCATCACGGCATCGTCACTCGACGGGAGATGGTCGATGACGGGATGTCGCTCCACGAGTTGCGCCACCTCGTTCGCATCGGAGCAATCACACGATGTCACGACGGCGTGTACCGCGTGACGACGTCGCCCGAGACGTTCGAGTCCCGGTGTGTCGCCGCCTGCAGCGCCGACCCGTCGATCGTGATCACCGGCACCGCTGCCGGCTGGCTCTGGGGTTTCCGGCACGTGCGCACTCCGACGATGCCGATCGTGTTGTCCGAGCACGACCGACACCCCCTCGCAACCGGGGTCCTCGTGCGCAGGACCAACCTGATGCGGCCGCACCATCGGGTCGACCGAGCCGACGGCATCGTGATCGCCAGCCCACCCCGGACCTGGTTCGATTGCGCTCGGGATCTCGGCGACGACACATTCGAGGCGCTGACCGAGTGGGTGATCGACCGGCACGCGTCGACCGCCACGATCTGGCACACGTTTCGCGAACTCGAGGCCCGCGGTCGACCGGGGGTCGCGCGGGTGCGGCGCGTGCTGTCGCAGCGATCAGCGTGGCAGAAGCCCGCGGGTTCGAAGCTCGAACTCCGGGTCCTCAACGCACTGCGCGCCGCCGGCGTTCCGGAGCTTGTCCGCCAGCACCGACTCCGGCTCCCGAACGGGATCGTGATCCACCCGGATGGTGCCGATCCGACCATCCGCTGGGCGGTCGAGGTGGATCACGTCACGTGGCACGGCGGTCGGCTCGACGCGCAGCGGGACAAATCGCGAGATCGCGGGCTGCGCCGGATCGGGTGGCAGGTCGAACGGGTGACCGATCAGGAGCTGCGCACATCATTCGCCGCCGTGATCGCCGAACTGGTCGATCTCCACCGGATCCGAACCCTCGACCTCGCCGCCTGACCGCCCCCACCGGCGAACGCGTGCGGAGTCTGCGCCCGAGTAGCACAAACTCCTCACGCGTTCGGCGAGGGTGGGGTGAGGGGCTGTCGGGGTCAGAGGGCGGCGACGATGTCGGCCATCAGTTCGCCGGCTTCGGTCGGGTTGAGGCCGACCTTCACGCCCGCGGCACCGAGTGCGTCCATCTTGCCCTGGGCCGTGCCCTTGCCGCCCGAGACGATCGCTCCGGCGTGGCCCATCTTCTTGCCGGCCGGAGCCGTGACGCCCGCGACGTACGCAGACATCGGCTTCGACACGTTGGCGCTGATGAACTCGGCTGCTTCTTCCTCGGCCGAGCCACCGATCTCACCGATCATCATGATCGCGTGGGTCTCCGGGTCTGCCTCGAACTCGCGCAGGCAGTCGATGAAGTTGGTTCCGGGGACGGGGTCGCCACCGATGCCGACACAGGTCGACACGCCGATGCCCTTCTGCTTCAGTTCGTACAGCGCCTGGTACGTGAGCGTGCCGGAGCGGCTGACGATGCCGACGTTCGGGCCGTCCGCGGTCGGCTCCTGTGCGATCTCACCGGCGGTGATGCCGATGTTGCACTTGCCGGGGCTGATGATGCCGGGGCAGTTGGGGCCGAGCAGGCGCGTGTTCGGGAACTCGCGGAGCAGTCGGTTGAAGGTGGTCGCCTCGTCCTGCGCCGGGATGCCCTCGGTGATGCAGACGACGAAGCCGATGCCCGCTTCGGCGGCTTCGAGGATCGCGCCGGACGCGAACTTCGGCGGGACCGCGGCGAACGATGCGTTGGCGCCGGTCGCGGCGACGGCGTCGGCGACCGAATCGAAGATCGGGATGCCATCGACGTCCTGGCCACCCTTGCCCGGGGTCACGCCGCCGACGATCTGCGTTCCGTAATCGCGGTTGCGGAGGCCGTGGTACTTGCCCTGCCCGCCGGTGAGTCCCTGCACCAGGACCTTGGTGTTCTCATTGACGAAAATTGCCATGTCTCGAGTTCCTTCGTGCGATCAGTTGGCGAGTGCGACGGCGGCGCGAGCGGCGTCGAGCATCGTGGGTTCGGAGCGGAGCTTGTCAGCGGGGATCCCGGCATCGAGCAGGATCTGGCGACCCTCCTCGGCGTTGGTGCCGTCGAGACGGATGACGATCGGCGCCTTCAGGTCGACCCGGCCCATGGCCTCGACGATGCCCTTCGCGACCTCTTCGCCGCGGGTGATCCCACCGAAGATGTTGATGAAGATCGACTTCACGTTCTCGTCGAAGTTGATCACTTCGAGCGCTCCCGCCATCACGTCGGCATTCGCTCCGCCGCCGATGTCGAGGAAGTTCGCTGCCGAGCCACCGACCTGGTTGACGACGTCGAGCGTCGACATGGCGAGACCGGCACCGTTGGCGATGATCCCGACCGTGCCGTCGAGGCCGATGTACTGGAGGTCCTTCTCGGCCGCCATCTTCTCGCGTTCGTCCATCTCGGTCAGACCCTTGAAGTCCTCCCACTCGGGATGGCGGAACTCGGCATTTCCGTCGAGGGTGACCTTCGCGTCGAGCGCGTGCACCTCGCCGGTCGGCTTGAGGATCAGCGGGTTGATCTCCGCCAGGTCGCAGTCACCCTCGGTGTAGCAGCGATACAGCTTGACGATGATGTCAGCGGCACCGTCGAGTGCGCGCTCGGGCAGCTTCGCGTCGACACATGCCTGCCGCGCCGCTGCCTCGTCGAGCCCGTCGACCGGGTCGATGTGCAGCTTGATGATCGCGTCGGGGTTCTCCTCGGCGACCACTTCGATCTCGACGCCACCCTCGCGGGAGAGCATCATCAGGTGCTTCTTCTCGCTGCGGTCGAGGGTGAAACTGACGTAGTACTCCTCGTCGATGTCGGATGCCCGCTCGACCCACACGCGCTTGACGACGTGGCCCTTGATGTCCATGCCGAGGATGTTTCCGGCGTGCTCGCGCACGGCGGCCTCGTCGTCGGCGAGCTTGATTCCGCCGGCCTTGCCGCGTCCACCGACCTGTACCTGCGCCTTGACGACGACCGGGTATCCGGCGTTGTTCGCCTCCCGCACGGCTTCGTCGACCGTGTCGGCCGGGCCACCCGGACTCACCGGGATGTCGTAGCGGGCGAAGTACTGCTTGCCCTGGTATTCGAAGAGATCCACGTCAGATCACTGCTTTCTCTGTTGGGTCGGTGTGGTGAAAATGTTCGTCGGCGCGTGGCACCAACGCGCATTTCGGTGGGTGGTCAGGCGTTCTCTCGTTCGTCGAGTGCCGTCTCGAGCCATTCGCCGATCGCACGCAGCGATGAGCCGGGCCCGAAGATCTCGGCGACGCCCTGGTCCTTGAGGATGTCGACGTCGCCGTCGGGGATCACGCCGCCGCCGAAGATCATCACGTCGTCGAGATCACGCGATTTGAGTTCGGCCATCACCCGCGGGAAGAGCGTCAGGTGCGCGCCCGACAGCAGCGACAGCCCGACTCCGTCGGCGTCCTCCTGCAACACGGTCTCCGCAATCTGCTCGGGAGTCTGATGCAGCCCGGTGTAGATGACCTCGAAGCCGTGGTCACGCAACGCTCGGGTGATCGTCTTCGCCCCGCGATCGTGGCCGTCCAGGCCGGGCTTCGCGACGACGATTCGGTAGGGGCGTTCCACGAATCTCAGACCTTACGCAACGATTCGGTCATTCCACCAACCGTCACGTGGAACACCACCATGACGGGTCGCTCCGGAGGCAAGTCGCACGGTGGTTGACAGAATGGCTCGGTGGTCTCCATCCCGAAGACGTCCGAGCTGCGCTCCCCCACCGCTCGCGCCGTGGTCCCCGTGCTCGGCGGTGTGTTGTTCTTCGTGGTCCTCGGCCTCGTGACGTACGGCATCGCCGCGTTCTTGTCGAACGGTTCGACCGAGACGACCGACAATCTCGCTCCCCCACGCCTGGAGCTCGGCTCGGTCGCCGGGCGAGCGAACGACGTCGCCGAGGACGGCCCGTTGTTGTTCGCCGAACTGTCGACGATCACGGGAGAACGTTCCCTCGTCGTCGATCACGAAGGTGATGACCCCGCGGAGGGCTGGCGCCTCTACTACGCCTTCCCTCCGGATCGGCCGGACTGCCCCGTCGAGCAGGTGCGCGGAACGGCGACCTTCATCGACTGCGACGGCAACGAGTTGGACGTGACCGAACTGTCGCCTCCGACCGAGGACGTCCGACCCGTGGTCGAAGGGTCCGAGACCCTCTACCTCGATCTGCGCGCCTTCTCGAGCCCGGCGACGGGCTGATCCGGTGGCCGACGCCGACCTCTGATCAGGCGTCGGCGAGCGCGTCGACGAGGCGGGTGGCGAATTCTTCGCTGTGTTGATCGAGCTTGCTCCGGCTCATCGCCAAGCCGCCGATCACGTACGCACCGGTGTCGCCCACGGCCCGCGTGAGACGGTCGAGCGACGACCCCGGCGACAGGGCGAACGTGCAGAACGCTGCCGCCTTCTTTCCGGACAGCGCCGGCAGATTCGAGATGTTGTTGACAGCCCACGGAGCCTGGCCGAACACGAACGCCCCGTGCACCCAGGTGCCGACGAGGATCAAATCCGCCTCCTGGATCGACGTCAGGTCCGGCTCACGCACCTTGGAGAGCCCGGTGATGCTCCACCGCTCCTGTGCGAGGAGATCAGCGGTCTTCTCCGCTGCCCGCCATGTGTTACCCGTCAAGCTCTCGACCAGAATTGCTGCCTTCACCCCCGTAGTTTGCCACGGAGCGAGGCGTGCGATGGATTCCGCGGCACCGTTCAGCCGAAGGTGCGGCGGATCCATTCGGTCAACACCGGATCGACGATCGTCAGCGTGGTGCCCTCGCGACGCAGGTATCCGCGGTCGACGAGCAACGCGCGCGCATGTTGGGCCCCACCGCTCGAGAGTCCGAGCGAGTCGGCGTACCCCCCGAAGATCGCTTCGTTCTTCGCCACCACCCGAAGCACCAGCTGTTCGCCGGTGGGAAACGAGGAGAACAGGCGCTCGAGCCCAGCCGACGCGGCACGCACCACGTCGTCCAGCGCGAGCGTGACGTCGTCATCGGTCGCCGTGTCTCCCGGCGCAACCCGCGACCAGACGGCGTCCGCCAACTCCATGACGCGATGCGGATGTCCCCCGGTGACGTAGGCGATCGCCGCGGAGACCGATCCCGCCGAGCGGCCGGTCGACTCGAACCCGCTGCGGACGATCCGGTCGACGGACGCGGCGTCGAACGGGCGAGCCTCGACGAGGTCCGCCTGCGCGTAGAACGGTTCGGCGCGATCGGTGAACAGCATCTGCATCGTCGACGGCTCCGATCCGGCGAACAACAGGCCGATCTCCTGGAAGTGGTGTTGGAGCGCGGTGCGGAGAAGAGCGGCGGCACCGTCCACGCCGACGATGCCGGAGAACTCGTCGATGACGAGCACGATCGGCTCGGACGTCGACGCCTTGACGAGGATGTCGAGCTGCGATTGGACGATCAGAATCGGATCCGGTCGCTGTTGTGCGGGCTTGCGAAGCTCGACCGACAACATCCCGAGCGGGAGACTCAGCCGCGCGGCCAACTCGTTCACGGACGGCGAGCCGACCCCACCGATCGGCGCGAGCGCACGGTCGAGGCGACCCGCCAGATCGGACCATGACGCGAGCTCGTACAGGTCCAGCCACACCGACGTCACCGAGTCGGAGAGACGGTCGACGACGGCGCGCAGCGCGGTCGTCTTGCCGTGTCGACGCGGACCGAGCAGCGCCGTGACGCGTCGCTCGCTGACGCGCCGCACGAGGTCGTCGATCAGGTCGCTCTGCGGCCCGGATTGTCCCGGTTCCAGTGGACCGTGGTGCGGAAATGGCGAGAGCTCCATCGAACGAGGATACTCCAGGGGGAGCACTATCCGCTATTTTACAGCGTCTTCTCCCGCTGTTCCAGAGCGACTCACTCGGGGTCCGCGTCCCGTCGCCTGGTCGTCAACTGCACCCCGTTCGACACGAGCAACAGCGTGAACGCGGCGGCCGGGACCCACAGTTGACGCACGAGACAGAGGATCAACAGGCCCGACAGGACGACGATCAGCACGATGTTGACCCGCACGAGGCGCCGCGCCGGGGTGAGCCCACTCATGAGATCTTCTTCAACGGCGCCCAGGCCAACGAGAGATGCTTGAGGCCGACGCCACCCGAGAAGTTGATGACCGCCTCGGTCTTGTCGCCTTCGCCGTCGACGGCGATGATCGTTCCGGCGCCGAACGCCGGGTGCTCCACCTGGTCGCCGACGCTCAAGCCGAGTTCCTGGCTGTTGGCGGGCTCGGTGACCTTCTGGCCGGCACGGATCGCCGCGTCGACCACACGATCGCGATGGCGTTCCTGCTCCTGCTTGATGTCGGCGTTGATGTCGATGCCTCCGCTCTCGTCGCCGCGCTGCGCCCGACGGTACGGCGGCGGATCGAAGCGATACGCGGAGCCCGGCTGGGAGCGGTAGCTCTGACGGCCGTACGACGATCGGCCCGACACGTTGCCCTTCGACTCGATCAGCTCGGCCGGGATCTCGTCGAAGAATCGTGACGGCGGGTTGTACTGAGTCGACCCGAACAGCTGCCGACTCCACGCGTGCGACATGTACAGGCGCTGCATCGCACGCGTGATCCCGACGTAGGCCAGTCGCCGCTCCTCCTCCATCTGGGCGGGTTCGGTCAACGCCCGGACGTGCGGGAACACCCCCTCCTCGACTCCGGCGAGGAAGACGATCGGATACTCGAGCCCCTTCGCCGAGTGCAGCGTCATGAGCACGACATGATCATCGTCGTCGAGTTGGTCGGTGTCGGCGACGAGCGCGACCTGCTCCATGAACTCGTCGATGATCGTGAACTCACGAGCCGAGCCGACGAGCTCACCGAGATTCTCGATGCGCGTGTGGGCCTCGATCGTGTCCTCGGCCTCGAGTTCGGCGAGATAGCCGGAACCGTCGAGCGCGAGCTGCAGCACGTCACCGGGTCCGTAGGAGCTGTCGGCCGCCGTCGCGTTGAGGCCGTCCAGCAGCTCGACGAACTGTCCGATCCCGCGCAACGCCTTTCCCGAAACGCCCGCTTCCTCGCAGCGACGGAGCGCGTCCACGAACGCGATGCCTTCGGTGCGCGCGAACGCGTCGAGTTTGTGCACGCTCGCGTCGCCAATCCCGCGTTTGGGCGTGTTCAGGACCCGCTTGAGCGACACCTCGTCGGTCGGGTTCACGACGGTGCGCAGGTACGCCATCGCGTCCTTCACCTCGCGCCGGTCGTAGAAGCGGGTGCCACCGACCACTTTGTACGGCACGCCGACGCGCATGAACGCCTCTTCGAGCACGCGGCTCTGGGCGTTGGTCCGATAGAGCACCGCCATGTCGCGCCACGCGGTGCCCTGATTCTCGTTGGTATGTCGCGCTGTCGAGGCGATGAACGTGGCCTCGTCGCCCTCGTCCTCGGCGTGATAGCGGGTGATCGTGTCCCCACTGCCCAGATCGGTCCACAGCGCCTTGGGTTTGCGTTCGGTGTTGTTGTCGATGACGGCGTTCGCGGCATCGAGGATCGTCTGGGTGCTCCGGTAGTTCTGGTCGAGCACGACGGTCGTGACGTCGGGGAACGCCTCTTCGAAGTCCAAGATGTTGCGCAGATCGGCCCCGCGCCAGCCGTAGACGCCCTGGTCGCTGTCGCCGACGACGGTGACCGAACGGTGGCCTCCGGCGAGCATCAGGACGATCTCGTTCTGCGCCTGATTGGTGTCCTGATACTCGTCGACGAGGATGTGGGTGAAGCGGGTGCGGTAGTGCTCGAGGATGTTCCCGTGCTCGCGGAACAGCTTGACGACGTTGATCAGGAGATCGTCGAAGTCCATCGCCCCCGCCTTGAGCAGACGCGCCTGGTACTCGGCGTACACCTCGGCGTGCTTGCGATCGAAGATGTTCTCGGCCTCGTCGGCCATCCGCTCGGGGCTGACCAGTTCGTTCTTCTTCAGCGAGATGATCCCCTGCACCCCGCGTGGCGTGAACCGTTTCGCATCGAGACCGAGGTCCCGGATCACGTACGAGACGAGACGGTTGGAGTCGGCGGAGTCGTAGATCGAGAACTGTCGGGGGTAGCCGATCGCCTCGCCGTTGGCACGCAGGATCCGCACACACGCGGAGTGGAACGTCGACACCCACATCGTCTTGACCACGGGGCCGACGAGTTCGTGGACCCGCTCGCGCATCTCCGCGGCGGCCTTGTTCGTGAACGTGATCGCGAGGATCTTCGACGGATGCACACCCTCGTGGATCAGATGGGCGATCCGGTGGGTGAGGACGCGGGTCTTGCCCGAACCGGCGCCGGCCACGACGAGGAGCGGGCCGTCGGTGTGGACGACGGCGTCGAGTTGATCCGGGTTGAGTCCCTGGGTGAACGGTGACGGGCCACCGGTCGCCCGTGGTGCGGCCGCTGCGGACTCCGCTGCTCCCTGGTCGAGTTCGTCGCTGGTGGGTGGCGGGGCCGCCGCCGACTCGGCCGGATGGGGGACATCGGCGAACAACTGCTCATCGGTCATGACGAGCCCACTCTAGGGACGGGGTGCCTCACCCGGCCGGAGCGGTCGATGGAGCGGGCAGGCGGAGCACGGCGAAGTGGTATTCCCAGTCGTCCGGCCCCGCATCCCACACTTCCCAGCGTTCGATCGCACCGTGAGCTGCGAGCAACTCACGATTGCCGGCCGCGGAGCGCAGACTGAACACTCGCCGCGCCCCGGACAGGTCGGGTTCACCGATGATGTCCCGGTCCGGGCCGCCCCACAGTCCGATCGCGAGCGGCGCCCCCGGCCGCAACGGGCGCACGATTTCCGACATCGCCCGTGCGACCCGTTCGCCCGGAACGTGCATCAACGTGCTCATCGACCAACCCGCGTCGAACGATCCCGAACGGAACGGAAGGTCGAACAGCGATGCCGCGAGCACCCGATGGCCCTTTCGGTCGGCGAGCACCCCGTTGGCGACCGCCAGATCGATCCCGACGTACGCGACATCGGCTTCGGCGAAGACGGCTGCGTCGGTGGCCGGACCGGCACCGAGGTCGAGCAGCGACGACCGCTGCTCGTGCAGGAGCAGCGACACGAACGCCGACGCCGCGTCCACCCGAGGACCTGTCGCGGGACCGCGCGATCCAGCGATCGCCTCGTGTTCGTAGAACTCGCGGAGTTCGCGGACGATGGCCTCGGCCATCGAGGATCAGGTGCCGCCGTCGCCGGCGTCGTCATCCCCGCTGTCGACCACACTGTCGACCCCACCGTCGACATCGGCATCGGGTGACGGCTCGAGGCCGCACTGGTCGGCCCCGTACTGTTCGAGCGTCTCGGCTGCCTCGATCACGTCGGAACGCCCGAAGACCTCGAGCAGCACCGTGAACGACTCCGGGTCGTCCTCGTCGAGGTCGGCCACCTCCGAGAACGCATCGGACATCACTTGAAGATCGTCGCTTACCTCGTCCGGGGCATCCTCGACCAACTGGTCGAATTGCTCGACCGCGACGGCGGTGTCGTCGGCAGGGGTCTCGATGAACGTGCGCAGCTGATCACAGAATGCCTCGGTACTCGAATCATCGCCGGCGCCATCGCTCCCGGAGCCGCAGGCCGTGAGGGCGACGATCACCGCCCCCGTGGCCGTCATCCGTCGAATCGTTTGCCGCGTGGTTCTGCCCATCGGCTCGAAGCTAGACGAGCGGACCGGCGATCGGTCGCGAATTCCGTCAACGTTCGTCCCGATCACGCCGAATCGTGGTCACTCGGCGAGTTCGGCCAGTTCGAGCCACTCGGCTTCGAGCGAATCGAGCTTCTGCTGCGCATCGGCAAGAACGGTTCCGCGTTCGGCGAGCGCCGTGTGGTCGGTCATCGCAGCGAGTTCTGCCTGGAGGTCGTCGACGCGCTTCTGCGCCTTGACCATCGACTGCTCGGTCTCCCTCAGGCGGCGGCCGATCGTCGACGGGCTCGGACCGGAGCGCGATGCCTTCGGCTTCCCGCGGGTGCTCGCCGTCCGTGTGGGCGATGAACTCGTCGGCGCACCCGTTCGCCCCGCCTGCGCGGCGCGTTCGGCCAGCCACCCACCGACCCCGCCGGGGACGCGACGCATCGACCCACCCGGCTCGATCGCGAGCACGTGATCGGCGACACGATCGAGGAAGGAGCGATCGTGGCTGGCCACGACGAGCGCACCCGGCCAGTCGTCGAGGTAGTCCTCGAGGGAACGCAGGGTGTCGAGGTCGAGATCGTTCGTCGGTTCGTCGAGGATCAACAGGTTCGGCTGGCGGGCGAGCACCATCACCAGCTGGAGGCGACGCTTCTCGCCACCGGACAGCATCCGTACCGGGGCGTACTGCGCAGTGGAGTCGAACCAGAACTTCTCGAGCAACGCCTTGTCCTCGTGGTCCGGCTCGCGGAGCGGGCCCGCGACCGTCCTGCGCACGGTGAGTTCGGGATCGAGCGACGACGAGTGCTGGTCGGCGTACCCGACGACGACGGTCGTGCCGACCTTCACCGTGCCGAGCGCGGCGGCGCGCCGCCCAGCGATGATGTCGAGCAACGTGGTCTTGCCCGACCCGTTCGGACCGACGACCGCCAATCGTGCCCCCGGTTCGATCACGAGATCGACGCCGCGAAAGATCGTGACCGGATCGCCGTCGGTCTCGAACCGCTGGCCGACGTCGAGCAGTTCGACCACCTGACTCCCCAACCGGGTCGTTCCGGCACCGAGTTCGAGATCGTTCGCGCGCACGCCGAGATCGCGTGGCCCGCCGGAGACGATCTCGGTGGCCGTGCGCAGGCGGGCCTTCGGCTTCGACGTCCGCGCCGGGGCGCCGCGTCGGAGCCATGCGAGTTCCTTGCGAGCGAGGATCTTGCGCGTCGACTCCTCCTGGGCCTCGCGCTCGACGCGCTCGGCACGGGCGTCGAGGTACGTCGAATAGGCACTCGAACCGGCGGCAGCCTGATGGATGAACGCCCGGCCGTGATCCAGTTCGACGACCTTGCTCGGCCCGACCTGCGTCGTCAACCGGTCGAGCGCATGCCGATCGTGGGTGACGAGCACGAGCGCCGCCGACATGGAGACGAGTCGCGACTCGAGCCACTCGATCGCCTCGAGGTCGAGATGGTTGGTCGGCTCGTCGAGCACGATCATGTCGTGCGCGTTCTCGGCGTCACCGGTGCCGGCGTTGTCGACGAGCACCTTGGCCAACGCGACGCGCTTCGCCTGCCCACCCGAGAGTTCGTCGGTCTGCCGGTCGAACAACGGCTGAACGCCGAGCGAGGTCGCCACTGCGGCGATCTCCCACCCGTCGCCGAGGTACTCCGCGACCGTTCCGGGCGGGAGGACCGGGTCCTGTTCGAGCATGGTGATGCGCGCCCCGCGGCCGAAACGCACCTGGCCGCGGTCGGGTTGGAGGGCCCCGGTCAGGATCCGCAGCAAGGTCGTCTTGCCCGATCCGTTGACGCCGACGACGGCGACCCGATCGCCGCGTGTCACAGTGACATCGAGATCCTCGAAGAGCACCTTGTCGGGCTGTTCCAGTCGCACACCGGACACGTCCACACAGATCACGCCGACACGCTACGGCGAGTCCACCGTCGTCGGAATGACACGACCGACCGACAACCGTTGGCTACGTTCATTCGACGTGATGGTCTGGCGTGACGAACTGACGACCGTCGCTGCCGTGGCGGTCGGTGGAGCGATCGGAGCAAGCGGGCGCTGGGCGGCCGGAACGCAACTCGCTCCGGTCGACGCCGACGGCTTTCCCTGGAACACGTTCGTCGTCAACGTGGTCGGCTGCTTCCTGATCGGACTCGCCTCGACGAGGATCCCCCGCCCATCGCTCGGCTGGGCGTTCGTCGCGACCGGCGTGCTCGGCGGATTCACCACCATGTCGTCGTTCGCCGTGGAGTTGAACGACCTCGCTGATGCGAGCGCGACCCGCACGATGATCGTCTACCTCGTCGCCACCCTGGCCGCCGGCTACGGCGCCCTGCTCCTCGCCCAGGTTCCGCGCGGCCCGGTGGATGACATTGCCGAGGGCCCCGAGGTGATCGGATGATGGCGGACCGATGACGCCCGTGCTGTTCGTCCTCGCTGCGGCCGGGGGCGCCGTCGGTCGCCACGTCGTCGGACGGTTCTTCTGTTCGTGGCAAGCCCTCCTGATCGTCAACACCGCCGGCGCAGCCGTGCTCGGGTGGTTCGTCACGCGGGATGTCTCGGCCGCCGCGTCGACGATCATCGGGGTTGGCTTCTGCGGAGCGCTCACCACGTTCTCGTCATTCGCGCTGGAATCACGCGAGCTCGGCTGGAGGTGGGGCACGGTCTACGTGGTCGCGACGCTGGTGTGCGTCACCGGAGCGGCAAGCATCGCCACGACGCTCTGAGTGTCGGCCTGATGGCCGTCGTTCAGGCGGCGTCACCGGGCCAGCGGAAGACGGCGTACTCCGTCGGCCACTCCGGCTCGTGGACGTCGAGGAACTCGGCGACCTCATCGGCGCGATCGTCATCCAGGCACAACCGCCGCAGCGTCGACGGAACGCGACGTGCCGGGTCGGACGCGTGGCGGGACAACGGCGGTCGTGGCATCTCCCACCGCTCCGCGTCGATCCCCATCTCGGTGAGGACCGCCGCGAAGTCGTCGGCGGTGGGTCCATCGGGACGTTCCAGCTGCCAGAACCGTCGCCAGGCATTGTTCCAGGCGGTCATCGGGTGGCGGGTCGGGATGACCAGCACGACCGCGAGCCGTGCCCGACCGGTGAGCGCGCCGACGAACGGTTCGATGTCGGCGACGTTGTACGCCACGTGGTGACACGTCACGACGTCGGCGATCGGGGCATCGAACACGACCTCGGGCCACACGCCCTCGATCGTCATCGATCGGGCACCCGCGACCGACGCCGCGGCCGTGAACGCAGCGAGCATCGCCGGGTCCTGATCGACACCGATCACGCGCTCCGCCGGCGGGACGAGCGACATCGCGGCACGCCCACCGCCGCAACCGATGTCGAGCACCGACCCACCGGTCTCGGGCAACACCGCCCGGGCGACCTCGGCCGAGAGCACCGCCCGGTCGAGCGTGTCGTCGACTTCGAAGGTGGCGACGGCGTGCGCGTACGGCGACTGCGGTGCCCGATCCAGGAGGTGTTCCGGAATCGCCCACGCGGCGAGCTGATCAGCCCACCGCGCGGCCGCCGTGAGCCCGACGGGCTCCGATTCAGTCAGCGAGAATCCTGACCGGGAGCTCACGCGGGCCACGGATCTGGCCGACCGACCAGCGGGTGTCGCCGGCCAGTTCGAAGTTCGGGAAACGTGCCACGAACTCCTGGATCGCCACCTTCAACTCCAGTCGGGCGAGGTTCGATCCGAGGCAGCGGTGGATTCCGAGACCGAACGCCGCGTGGCGGTTCACCTCGCGGTCGATGATGAACGTGTCGGCATCCTCGAACTGCTTCGGATCGCGGTTCGCCGCCGGGAACGGCAGCAACACCCAGTCGTCCTTCTTCATCGGGCAGCCGTGGAAATCGTGGTCCTCGGCGACCATGCGCGCCATCGTGACCGGTGCGTAGGCCCGGAGGAACTCCTCGACGGCGAAGGTCATCACCTCGGGGTCGTCGGTCAGCCGCTGACGGTCCTCGGGAGTCTGCGCCAGGTGCCACAGCGATGATCCGATCGCCGACCACGTCGTGTCGATCCCTGCGATCAACAGCAGGATGATCGACCCTCCGACGTGATCGTCCGACAGCTTGTTGCCGTCCATCTCGACGTTCATCAGGTAGCTCGTGAGGTCGTCGCGCGGGTTCTCGCGGTGGTCCTCGATCTGAGCCGCGATGTACTTGCCGAGATCGTCGATCCCGCCGCGGGTACCGGGCTCCTGGTTGACCGTCTCGAGCGCCTCGTGGACGAACTCGCGGAACAACTCCTCGTCCTCCTGCGGGAAGCCGAGCATGCGGCCGATCACGTTCACCGGGATGTGCTGCGCGTACTGCACGGCGGCATCCACGACGGACTCACCGGGGACGATGTCGCCCATGTCGTCGAGCAGACGACGGCACAGCGAGCGGACCTCGTCCTCCCATGGCTCGATCTGCTTGGGCGCGAACGGAGGCAGGAGCAGCCGTCGGGCCATCCCGTGGAAGGGCGGATCACTCGAGATCGGCGGGACACCACCGATCGGGGCCGGCATCGCGAGGTCTCCGGGACGACCCACTCCGACGACCACGGCACGGCTCGTGAAGTGGTCGGTGTCGTAGGCGATCTCGTGGACCGTGTCGTTCGTGATCGGGACCCACATGCCGCCGTAGCGGTCGGAGTGTGCGACGGGACAACCGGAATCGCGCAGTTCCTTCCACACCTCGGGGGCATTCGGGTTGTACGCCGGATCGGCGTGGTCGAAGTCGGTCGCAAAGTCCTCGACGGGGCCGTAGTCGTCGGGGTTGTAGGGCACCCGCTGCCAGACGTCGGTGCCTTCCGGCGAGTCGCCGAAGATCGTGTCGCGATCGGCGAACCTCCCGGTCTCGGGCTCGGGGGCGGACTCGTTCACGGTGTCGGGATCGATGATGTCGGTCATTTTTGTGTCTCCAGCGGTTTCGAGGGGTGGCGTCAGTCGGTCAGCGAGATCGCGTATTCGGGGCAGTTCGCCGCAGCGAGGCGTGCCTTCTCGTGCAGGTCGGCGGGAACCTCGCCATCGACGAGCAGCACGGCCTGGCCGTAGTCGTCGACGTCGAACAACTCGGGCGCGAGCGCGTAGCAACGATTGTGTCCCTGACACTTCTCGGCATCGAGGTGGATCTGCATCTGTACTCCCTGACTTGGACACGCGAGGTGCCGTTTGGTGGTCGCTGCGGTCGTCGCCAGACTCATCGTCGTGTCCGGCCTCGTCCAACAGTATTCGAACAGTGTTCCAATCTTGCTACTTCCGCCGTCAGAAGGCAAGGCGTCCGGGGGAAGTTCGCGTCGATGGGACCCCGAATCGGGCACATTCTCGGTGTTGGCATCGCACCGCGCCGACGTGGCCGACGCGCTCGCGGCCCGCCACGGAGGCGACGAGAAGCTGCTGGGAGTCCGCGGCGACCACCTCGCGCGGGCGCTCTCGGCGAACTCCGAGC
>NZ_JBAVYV010000058.1:0-4562 GCF_049588435.1 Ilumatobacter sp. | reverse complement strand
GCCGTGGGCGGCATGTGGCTGTCCGAGACCGCCTTCGTCCGCGCCGGCCAATCCGTCCCCCTCTCATGAACACGGATGACCGGCCCGGAGGCCAACATGACCGAACTCGACAAGTATCCGCCGCAGTCGAAGTGGCACGACTGGACCGAGCTCGACGCGAAGGCGTGGCCCGACAAGAAGGAGCGCAACTACACGCTCGTGCCGACGACGTGCTTCAACTGTGAGGCCGCGTGTGGGCTGCTCGCCTACTTCGACAACGAGACCGGTGACATCGCGAAGATCGAAGGCAATCCCGAACATCCCGCGAGTCGCGGTCGCAACTGCGCGAAGGGCCCGGCGACGCTCAACCAGATCTACGACCACGAACGGATCCTGTACCCGCTCAAGCAGACCGGCGAGCGCGGCTCGGGGCAGTGGGAGCGGATCTCGTGGGAGCAGGCGCTCAGCGAGATCGGCGAGCGGATCCGCACGGCGTTCCTCGAGGAACGGCACAACGAGGTGATGTACCACGTCGGGCGACCCGGCGAGGACGGCTACGCCGATCGGGTGCTCAAGGCGTGGGGCACCGACGGGCACAACAGCCACACCAACATCTGCTCGTCGAACGCCCGCATCGGCTACCAGAGCTGGATGGGTCACGACCGCCCGTCGTCCGACTTCGCCAATGCCGAGGTGATCTTCCTCATCTCGTCGCACCTCGAGGCCGGTCATTACTTCAACCCGCACGCGCAGCGGATCATCGAGGCGCAGAACAAGGGGGCGACGATCATCTGCGTCGATCCACGCCTCTCCAATACCGGCAGCAAGGCCGACCACTGGCTCCCGACCTGGCCCGGCACCGAGGCGTTCCTGTGTCTGTCGATCGCCCACCTGCTGCTCGAGGCCGGTACGTGGGAGCGCGATTTCGTGCGCCGTTGGGTGAACTGGGAGACGTTCCTCGCCGAGCTCTATCCCGAGATGCCCCAGGCGTTCGACTCGGTCGAGCACGCGCTGAAGGACCACTACAGCGAGTACACGCCCGAGGAAGCCGAGCGGATCACCGGCGTCTCGGCGACACAGATCCGAGAGATCGCGACGATCATCGGCAAGCATCCGACGAAGTTCGCCAGCCACAACTGGCGCGCGGCCGGAGCCGGCAACTACGGCGGCTGGCAGGTCGCCCGCTCGCTGTTCTTCCTCAACGTGCTCACCGGATCGGTCGGCACCGAGGGCGGCACGACCGGCAACGGGTGGAACAAGTTCACCGCACACCAGCCGAAGGGCGCGCCACCGCTCGAGAAGTGGAACGAACTGAACTGGCCGAAGGAGTACCCGCTCGCATACCACGAGATGTCGATCCTGCTTCCACACTTCCTCAACGAGGGTCGCGGCAAGCTCGACACGTACTTCTCGCGCGTCTACAACCCGATCTGGACGAACCCGGACGGCTTCACCTGGCTGGAGGCGCTGAAGGATCGCGCCAAGGTGAACTGCCATGTCGCGTTGACACCGACGTGGTCGGAGACGGCGTGGTTCGCCGACTACGTGCTGCCGATGGGCGTCGGCGCCGAGCGCCACGACGTCGCCTCGTTTGAGACGCACGCCGGTCGGTGGATCGGGTTCCGCCAGTCGGTGTTCCGTCGCTACGCGGAGATCAAGAGCGGCGAACCGGTCGGACCCGACGCCCGGAGCCACGAGTACAACCCCGGCGAGGTGTGGGAGGAGAACGAGTTCTGGATCGACCTGTCGTGGCACATCGACCCCGACGGCTCACTCGGGATCCGCCAGTGGTTCGAGTCCGACGAGCGTCCGGGCGAACCGATCAGCGTCGACGAGTACTACGGCCACATCTTCGCGGAGGAGGTGCCCGGTCTCGCCGACGCGGCGGCCGCAGCGGGACAGGACCCGCTGAGCTACATGCGTGACCGCGGCGCCTACGCCGTCCCCACCGATCCGTACACGCCGTACGAGAAGGTCGTCGCAGCCGAGTCGGTTGCCGACTGCACGAAGGACGAGCACGGTGTGTTCCGCAAGCCGGGCACGATCGGTGCGTTCGACGGATCGGAGGCATCGTTTGCCGCCACCGAACTCGCGAAGCTCGGTGACGGGTCGCCCGCGGTCGAGATCGACGGTGAGATCAAGGAGGGCTTCCCGACGCCGTCGAAGAAGCTCGAACTGTTCTCGACCACCCTCAAGGAATGGGGCTGGCCCGAGTACTCGACGCCGAAGTGGATCCCGAGTCACGTGCACTGGGAGGACATGGACATCGCCGGCAACGAACGGATCCTGCTTCCGACGTTCCGCATCCCGACGCTCATCCACACCCGCTCGTCCAACTCGAAATGGCTGAACGAGATCAGCCATCGCCACCCGCTGTGGATCCATCCCGAGGATGCCGAGAAACTGCACATCGAGGAGAGCGGCCTCGTGCGGATCACCACCCGGATCGGCCACTTCGTCATCCAGGCGTGGCGCACCGAGGGAATCCGACCCGGAGTCGTCGCGGCATCCCACCACATGGGTCGCTGGCGTCTCGACGAGTCCGAGGGCCGGAGCTGGGCGGGTGGCAAGGCGAACATCTCCAGCACCGAGAACGCCGATGGAGGCTCGACCTGGAAGCTTCGTCGCGAGGGTGGGAACAAGTCGTACGACTCGTCCGATCCCGACACCGGCCGGATCTGGTGGCACGACACCGGCGTCCATCAGAACGCGACGTTCTGCGTCCAGCCCGACCCGATCTCGGGGATGCAGTGCTGGCACCAGCGTGTTCGCGTGACGCCGGCGCAGGCGGACGATGAATACGGCGACGTCGTGGTCGACACCGCCAAGTCCCGCGAGGCTTATCTCGAATGGCTCGACAAGACGCGGCCGGCCGGCACCACGAACGACAGCGGACTGCGCCGACCCCTCTGGTACGCCCGGCCCCTCAAACCGATCATCGACGCGTACCGGTTGTGACCCCGGACAACTGGTGCCTGGCACCAGTTGTCGGCTACATGAAGTGGAGGAGGTCGTCGAAGACGTCGTCGGCGTCGACGTCGAGTCCCTTGTGCTGGAACCACCCGCAGATGTTGACGACGTCGCGACGGACGAAGTCGAGCCCGGCCAGGTTCGCGGCGATGTCGACCGCCTGCGGGAAGTCGATGAACCAGATCCGGTCGTCCCACCACAGCAGGTTGTACGCCGAGAGATCGCCGTGGGCGAAGCCCTCTCGGATCACGATCCGCAAGCCGGCGACCACTTGCGCGAACGCCTCGTCGAGCTCGACTCGAGTCAGCCGGGCGGCGTTCAGTTGCGGAGCCGCCTGGGTGTCGTCGCCGATGTACTCGAGGTCGAACACGTCGTCGCCGTAGGCGATCGGATACGGGACGCTCAGCCCGGCTTTCCACAAGCGCGTCATGATCTCGTGCTCGTGTCCGGTCCACCGGTCCTGCAGCAGTCGCTTGCCGTACGTCGACATCTGCGCGACGGCGCGCCGGTCGCGTGACTTGCGGAACTGGCGTCCCTCCCGATACTGCACATCGTTCACGAACGTCGACGCGCGCTGTACGCCGAGCGCTTCGAGTTGCCCCTTGAACTTCACCTCCCGGGGCAGGTATCGCTTGCGCGCGAACTGGCACGTCGTGCCGTCGGCACCGGTGCGTTGGACGAGGTTGACCTGGGCTTCTTTGCCGGTCTTGATGACGCCGAGGTCGACGTCGGTGCATGGCTCGCTGACGAGCCACGTCGGGATGGAACGCATTGCGAAGATCTCCTGGATCGCGGGATGGCACGGGGTGCGGCCGCGAACGGGGATCGAGAAGATCGCTAGAGGGCGCGGCCGGCGGGGAGCGGTGTCACGACAGTCATGGGTTCATCTCCTCCTTCGCTCGGCGTCGAGACCGACCGTAGCCAACGGCGATGCGCAGAGCAGCGGAGGTTTCCGGTTCGATCGGCCACGTTGGTGTGCTCGGCGGGTCGGTCGCTCAGACGACGTCGTCCGCAGCTGCCTTGACAGCCGCGTCGATGTCCGTCGTGCTGACGTCCAACTCCTTGGCGACATGCTTCTCGGCTCGCAGTTCGGCCTTCTCGAGGGCCGCTCCGAGGGTGGTGTCACCGACCACCAGCAGGGCCGCCTCGCCGGCGTCGAGGAGATCGCCCAGCTCCTTGACATCGGAGCGGGACATGCCCCGCCACAGATGACCACTGATGCCGCCGACCGCGGCACCGACGATGGCGGAGCCGATGATCGCCGGGGGAAACAGGATGCCGACGACCGCGCCCGCGGCCGCGCCACCCCACCCGCCGCGGCGGGTCGCCGTCTCGTCCTTGTTGACGTGGACCCGGCCGATGGCGTCCTTGGTGATGACCGCGGCGTCGTACGTGCCGATGACGTGGCTGGCGTGCAGGCTCTTCACGATCGCGTAGTCGGAGCGCGCCGCGGGCTCGTCCTGGTAGGTGCCGATGTACAGGAAGACTCCGTCGGAATTGGACATGGTTCTGGTTCTCCTGGTTCGGCGGCGTCGTGTGCGGCGTGCGGTCCAACCGTACCTCGCACGTCGCGCGACATCGGAACGCCGAGACGACCAGCGCGCGACCGCGAT
>NZ_JBAVYV010000057.1:0-3763 GCF_049588435.1 Ilumatobacter sp. | reverse complement strand
ATCGTGGACGTGCCGGCAGCTCCGGTCGGCAGGTTGAGGAACGCCGACAGCCCACCCGCGGAATCGGCGAGCGCCATCACCGCCCCGCCGTGCAGCAAGCCTCCGGCCGTGAGCAGATCGGGCGACCAATCGAGATCGATCACCACGCTCCCCGCGGCAGCCTCGATCGACCGCATTCCGAGGGTGCGGCTGAGGCTCATGCTTTCGTGTAGGAACTCGGTGGCCTCATCGACGTCACGACTCATCGAGTCATGATCGCGCGAAACGATCCGCGCAAGCGATGACCTGAGCGGTCATGGTCACCGGCCGCCGCCGATCGTCATGATCTGGTCCTCCGATCATGGTCGACGTGCCGCTGCGTTCCATCATGGTGGGTATGTTCCGCTCACGACGTGCCGACGTCCGTCGCCCGACTCCCGCCGCCACCATCTCGAACCTCACCGTGGGAACCGACCGATGAGTACCACCGTCACCTTCGACGCTGCAGATGATGCGGTCGCACAATGCCCCTACGACCACTACCGCAACATGCGCGACGGCGCGCCGGTGCTCGAATTGGACGGCGCGGCACTCGGACGACTCGGAGAAACCGTCTACGCTGTGACCCGTCACGAGGACGTCAAGCGGATCCTGCACGACCCGACGACGTTCTCGTCGAAGTTCGGTGGCGCATCCGCCAAACCGTCACCCGAGCTGACGGTGCGACTCAAGGAAGTGATGGCCGACGGGTGGCCGTCCGTGTCGACGCTGCTCACCGAGGACCCGCCGTCGCACACCCGGTATCGACGTCTCGTGTCGATGGCGTTCACCCCGCGACGCGTCGCCCTGCTGGAACCGGCACTGCGACAGATCTGCGAGGACCTGGTCACCGAGTTCGAACGGGAGCCCCGAGTCGACTTCCTCACGAAGTTCGCCGTACCGCTGCCGGTCGCCGCCGTCGCCACCATCCTCGAGATCCCCGACACGCGTCGCGACGACTTCAAGCGATGGGCCGACTCGTCGGTGGCAGCAATCGGTCGCGCGATCAGCGACGACGAGCGGGTCGCCGCAGAACGCGACATCCTCGATCAGCAGCACTACTTCGTCAGCGAACTCGAACTGCGCCGCAACGAACCGCACGACGACTTCCTGACCGACCTCCTCAACGCGGAGCTCGCCCCCGGCGACGACCTCGAGGGCGGACCGCTCGACATCCCCGAGATGCTCTCGATCATCCGCCAGATCCAGGTGGCCGGAAGCGAGACGACCGCGAGTCTGCTCTCCGATCTGATCGTGCAACTCGCGCAGCATCCCGACGAGTGGGAGAAGCTCAAGGCCGATCCGTCCCGCGCGGCGAAGGTCGTCGAGGAGGGGTTGCGGTGGGCCAGCCCGAACCAGGGTCTGTTCCGCATCGTCATGGCCGACACGGAGGTCGCTGGGACGCCGATTCCGAAGGGATCGACCGTGTGGATCAGTTACGGCTCCGCTGATCACGACGACCGCGTGTTCGACGAGCCCGAGGAGTTCAACCCCGACCGTGAGCGGCTGAACAGCCACATCGCGTTCGGTCACGGCATCCACTTCTGTCTCGGCGCCGCGCTCGCCCGTTTGGAGGCGGTCACCGCGCTCAAGGTGCTGGCCTCACGCCTCGACACGATCTCGGTCGTCGACCCCGACGAGCTCCGCTACGGGAGCAGCTTCATCCTCCGCGGCCTCGAATACTGCGAGCTCGACGTCACCTACCAGTAGGACGCGCCCGCGCCCGATCAGGCTCCGGCGACCGCGTCCGCGTGTTCGGCCGCGATCTCGGCGTGTACCTGTTCCATGTCGAGTGCCTTCACCTGACCGATCAGGTCTTCCAGCGCATGCGTCGGAAGTGCCCCGGCCTGGGAGAACAGCTGCACGCCGTCGCGGAAGACCATCAGCGTGGGGATCGATCGGATCTCGAGCGCGCCGGCGATCTGCTGCTCGGCTTCGGTGTCGATCTTTGCGAACGTGATGTCGGGGTGCTGCTCCGAGGCCGCCTCGAAGACCGGGGCGAACGACCGGCACGGGCCGCACCAGCTGGCCCAGAAGTCGACGAGGACGATCCCGTCGCCGAGGACGGTCTCCTCGAATGCGTCGGATGTCAGATCTGTGGTTGCCATACCCGGTCGAACCGATCTCGTCGCGCCACTATTCCGCGACGAGATCAGCCGAGCGATCAGGTCGGGCGAATCGGGTTCTTGTACGTGTCGAGATAGGTGATCTGAGCGACGTCGTCACGCTTCGCCGGCTGGAAGTCGGTGCCCTTCGTGTATGCCACCGGGAGGAGGCCTGCCTGGGTCATGTGGTCGGGGATGCCGAGCAGTTCCGCCGCCTCCTGCTCCTTGGCCAGATGCAGCGTGGTGAGGCAGCTGCCCAGCCCGCGGCTCCGGAGTGCGAGTTGGAAGCTCCACATGGCCGGCATGATCGAACCCATGAGGCCCGCAGCTGCGTTCGCCGAATTGTCGGGGAGTCGCCCGATGATGAGCGGGATCACGAGCACCGGGACCTCGCCGAGCTTCTGGGCCAGGTAGTTCGCGGAATCGATCACGCGGCCCTGCTGGCTCGCCTGGTCGGCCTGCGCGGCAGCCGACGCGAGGTACTCCCCGCCCGCTTCGATGTAGAGGTCGGCGAGCGCCTGCTTCTTCGTCGCGTCACGCACGACCATCCATCGCCAGCCCTGCTGGTTCGACCCGGTCGGCGCCTGAACGGCGAGCTGCAGACACTCGAGCAGCACGTCGTCGGGCACGTCACGCTCGAGATCGAGGCGCTTGCGCACCGCCCGCGTGGTCGAGAGCAAGGCGTCGGTCTGTTCGAGGTCGAATTCCATCGGGCCATCGTGACCGCTCGCGGGTCGAGGAATGAAGCCCGCCGTCTTTCGTTGCGAGCCCAGCCGATCTCTCGGACGGCTTTGTCGAACGGTTCGATCAGAGATTCTCGGTGATGGCGGGAAGTACCTCGAAGAGATCGCCGATGACGGCGTAGTCCGCCTTGACGACCATGTTCGCGGCGGGGTCGGTGTTGATCGCGAGGATCTTCTTCGCCGCCTTCGCCCCGACCCAGTGTTGGATCGCACCGCTGATTCCGCACGCGATGTACAGCTGCGGGGCGATGCGGGTGCCGGTCTGGCCGACCTGGTCGGAGTGCGGGCGCCAGCCGTTGTTGGTCACCGCTCGACTGCATCCGACCACACCACCGAGTTTGGCTGCGAGTGCTTCGAGCACCTCGAAACCCTCGGCCGACCCGACACCGCGCCCACCGCCGACGACCACCGGAGCGGTTGCGAGCGTGACGCCTTCCGACAGCACGATCCGATCCTGGATGACCGTGGTCAGCGCCGAATCGGGTAGTTCCACCTCGACCCGATTCACGGTCGTGGTCGCGCCGTCCGTCGGTGCTTCCGGTGCGACTGCGTGCGGCGCCACCGACAGGATCGGCAGCGACGACTCGAGGCGAGCGCGCTCGTTCAGCGAGCCGCCCCACTGGACGCGGGTGATCTCCCAGCCATCGCCGATCGTGGTCACGTCGAGGCAGTTCGCCACGAACGGAAGGTCCAGTTCGGCGGCGGCATGGGCCAGGATCTCGTTGCCACGATCGGACCCCGTCGCGACGATCGCGTCCGGCGACAACATCGTGGCGACGGCAGCGACAACGGCTCCGTACGCGTCCGGACCGTAGTCGGTGAGCCTCGCGTCGTCGACGAGATGCGCAACGGTTGCGCCGTGCGACGCGCACCGGTCCGCGAGTCCGTCGGTGCCGG
>NZ_JBAVYV010000056.1:0-5997 GCF_049588435.1 Ilumatobacter sp. | reverse complement strand
TTTCGATCGGTTCGGCGTTGGTGAGTGCGGCGATCCAGCCGCGGACCGAGGCGTGGCCGTCGCTGTGGAACCGGCCGGTGTCATCGGCACGGTCGATCACCGCGATGTAGGAGGCCTCGAGTTGGCGACGGGCGGTCTCGAGGTCGACCAACGCACGATCGAGATCCGCACCAGACATCGAGGCTGCTTCCTCGATCGTCGGAATCGCCACCGGATCCATACGAACAAGCGTACGCCAGGGGTGTCACAAAGTCGTCCGACCGATCAGCCGGTGCGCCGCACGCGGTCCACGATGCTGTTCCGTACGCGCCGTGCGGAGGAGGCGAGCGATGGCATCAGGTCGCGTCGACAGAACCGCACGGCCGTGCCGACGATCTCACGGCTCCCGCCACGCTCGAATGCGCGACGGGCACTCTTGAGGATCGGTGGACGCGGATTGCCGGCGAGGTCGCACGCGAGGTAGCGCTGGTGCCAGACGCTCCATCGCTGGACGAACTCGTCGTCGAGGGGCCCCGGGGCGAGCAACCAGTCACGTGCGACTCCCTTCCGACCTGTGATCCGGTCCTCCGGCGTCCAGTCCGGTGACGCGGAGAGCGCGTAGTACGAGTACCCGAGGCCGGAGAGCGCCTCCATGATCGGAGCGCCAAGATCTCGATTCGAGCGGTACAGAACTTCGATCACCAGATACGGGCGGTGGGCCTCGAGAGTCCGTCGAGCGCCGGCAAGCACCGCCGGTTCGTGCGTCTCCACGTCGATCTTGATGATCGATGGCGGGGTGCCGGTCTCGGCCACGACGTCGTCGAGCCGGCGGGTCTCGACCGTGAGTTCGCCAGTGGCATCGCGAAATCCCTCGACCATCGAATTGGACGCATCAGAGATCGGCGAGAGAAACAGTTGGGCGTGTCCATTCGCGTCCGACAGCGCACACTCGTGCACGATCACGTCGAGCTGATTGGCGTGCACCACGTTCGACAGCATCGCTGCGGTCGTCGGCGACGGCTCGAACGCGTGCACGGCGGCCGGTCGGAACATGGCCGCAGCGATGGCCGAATAGACGCCGACATTCGCGCCCACGTCGTACAGCACGAAGCCGGGCTCGTGCCGTTCGAACAGCGCCAGCAGCGCGGCTGCCGTCTCGGGCTCGAACGAAGCGAGCCCCGATCGGCGGATGAGGCGCTGCACCGACGTGTCGAACGGATCGACGAGGTCGAGACGATCTGCTCGACCGCCTTCGGGCAATGGGATGCGATAGCTCATGGCCGGGAGGTCCTCATCGATCGATCACGGCAGAGTCGTCGACCTCGATGGAACGCTTCAGATACGCCGCATCGTCGATTGCCCAGGTGTTGGAACCCGTCCGCATCTGGACGAAGTTGAATCGGTCAGCGGAGAACGTGGAGATCCCGCGTCGATGACAGCGCGACAGGAACGCCCGGTCCTCACCGAGTGAGATGTCGTCGAACTGCTGACCTCCGACACGGTCGCGGTCGATCACGAACGTTCCGCCGGCCAGCGTTCCGGAGTAGCGGAACTCGTTGCCGGGGAAACGAATGTGGGTCGCGCCCGTCTCGGCGATGCGCGCGAAGTAGCTGTGCTTGCCGACCACGCCGGCACCGGCGTAGGCGTGCGCTCGCAGCGCATCGGCGAGATAGTTCGCACCGTAGATGTCGTCATCGTCGAATTTGGCGACGAAGCGCGCATCGGTACGCGCCATCGCACGGTTCAGGGCAACTCCGAGCGAAGTATCGGGCGGAGGACGCTCGATCACGGCACCCAGCGGTTCGAACGCTGCATCGACGACATCATGGTCGAAGTCCGGTGAGTTCGCGACGAACACCAGCTCGGTGTCCACCCCGTCCTGGCGACCAACATTCGCGACGACGTCATCGATCAACTGCGGACGCATCGACACACAGACCACAGCAACCCGGCCCTCGACGATCGGGTGGGCCGCTCGGTAGCCGTCGTGGCGGGCCTCCGTCGTCTCGTTCCAGGCGGCCAGATCAGTTCGCGGTGGGTCCCCGAGGCTCTCCAGTGCGGACGTCGACGATCCGGTCCTGGTGATGACTCGTCGAAGATCGGCGTACGAACGCCACCCCTTGTTCCGAAGCTCTCGGGCGTTCATCGGACACCCTGCGGACCGCTCATCGTTCCCACGGTGCGCCGACCGGCAACATCTGCTCGAAGAACTCGGTGATGCGCCGCTCGCGGTCATCGTGGTCGCCACCATCGCGATGCGTCTCGTTGATGCAGTACGTGAGCAGCCGGTCGTCGAGCCGGATCCGGTCGAGATGCCAGTCCAGGCGACCGGACTCGACATGGACATACTCGGTCGCGATGTCGCCGAGCACCGCCCGCCGGGTCGCGAGCGCGTAGTGCTGGGCGAACGACGCGGCCGTACTGAGATCGCTGGATGCCCGGAAGCGGCTGTGCTGGGTCGCTGCGACGATGTCGGCGAACCGCTGTTCCATCTCGACCATGGCCGCTCGGCTGAGCGGATACGGGGAGTGATACGGCTTGGCGGTCGCGACCCGGCCGAACGTCGCGGCGAGCAGCTCGCGTCCGCGCAGTGCACCGGTGTCGACCGCCAGCGTGTCACCGTCCTCGACTCCCGGTGGCCGCGCGTCGCTCTGGAACACGAGGGGCAAGCCGTTCGGCGTGAAGAACGCCTCGGGTCGGGTGGAACGCGCGATCAGCATGTCATCGTTGAGATAGATGAACTGCTCGGCGAGGCCGTCGATGCGATGCAGCGCCGCCTCGATCGCGTGGGAGTTGAACGTGGGCAGCGCACTCGCCGGGAGGATCTCGAAATGGTCGACGAGACGAACGCGAGGGTCGTCGCCGAGCCAGTCGGGTCGCTGCCCCGCCGTCACGATCCAGATGGTGCGCGCCCAGCCGCAATGCGCCCAGACCGAGCGCAACGAGTACTTCAGCTCGTCGCGGCTGTGGTAGCGGGCGGGGTCGAGCGCGGTCTCGTCGATCGATCGGCCGACCTCCCGTGCGGTCGCTCGAAACGCCTCCCGCCAGTCGGGATCGGCACCGTCGACCCACGTGTAGACGATGTCGATCGGGTCGGCGACGTGCTCGAGGTTGGCCCCGACGGGGAATGCCGTCCGACCCGGGTACGGCCGTCCGTCGACGACCTCGGTGGTGACCGGACACCGTTCGTCGAAGCGCTCCTGGTCCCGATCACCGATCTTCTCGAGCAGTCCGGACGAACCGCGATCCCAAAAGCTGATGACCGCGCCCTGGTTGACCCCGACCGCCTGATCTCCCCACGCGAACGCCTGGAACACGTTCCACTCGCGAGCCCGCATGACGTGCCTACGCGTGTTCCTCCGGTCGAGCGGTTCGAACCCCGAGCGTCCACCGTCCGCCCACATCAGGTACCACCCGGCTGCGTCGATCCGATCGAGGGCTGCCGAGGCGGCCGAGCGATCGGCGAGTGCAACACCGAACTCCAGCCCGTCCCCACGGCGGGACACGACGAAGTGATCGATTCCTCCAGCAGTCAACGTGTTACTCACCACCGCGGATGTCGTGTGTCCGAGATCGAAGAACGACTGCGACAACGGTCCCATCGTCAGGACCCGTCGGGCCCCCAACGATGCCGGCGAGGCCCCAGTCGCCCGGACCGAGTCCGATCCGCGCACCGTCCGAAGGCCGCTGATGAGATCGTCTCTGCGCTCGCGAAGCCGCAAGAGCGACGTTCGGCGGTACAGCTCCGCGACCGAGGGAGGGAGCCGACGATCGACCCGGTACCGCTGGAGCAACCCGCGGAGTCGCTGCGTTCGGTCGGTAAACACCGATGCGATGCTAACGGCGCCCGCCGCAGCGACGAGGGAGTGGATCGGCCCGTCGCCCGAGGCGCGAGCGGATCGCTCCGAGAGGTTGCCGATGAACGCCGCTGGGACGCGAGCAGAATCCACCTCGTAAAGCAGTGCGTTGATAGCGTCCCCCGGAATGTCCGTCTCGATCGGTGGCCGCGACGTGCCCGAACTACGCGACGCCCACGAGGCAGAGAAGCTCCGTCCCTACCTCCGCGACGTGTGGAGCCGACGCAACTACATCCGTCACGTGGCCATGAACGAGTTGCGTGCCCGGCAGGCCACCAGCGTGCTGGGCGGATTGTGGCACCTGCTCAACCCGGCACTGACGATCGGCGTGTACTTCCTGGTCTTCGGTCTGATCCTCCAGACGGATCGCGGTGTCGAAGACTTCCTGGTGTTCCTGACGGTCGGGCTGTTCGTCTTCCAGTACGGCCAGAAGTGCACGATCGATGGAGCGCGGTCGGTCGTGACGAATCGCGGCCTGATCAAGGCTGTCCGGTTCCCACGAGTGATCCTTCCGTTGACATCGACCACCACCGAGGCGCTCGCGTCGATCCCGACGTTCCTGGTCGCGTACGTCGTCGCGGCTGTCACCGGGATCGAACCCACCTGGAGATGGTTGATGTTGCCCTTCGTGCTCGCGCTGATGACGTTGTTCAACGCCGGTTCCGCGATGATCGCGGGCCGTTTGACCACTCACTTCGCCGATACGACCCAACTCCTGCCGTTTGCGTTCCGACTGCTGCTCTACATGTCGGGAGTGATCTTCAGCGTCGACGCATACGTCGACAACAACCCGCTCCTGAACACACTGTTCACGTTGAACCCGTACTACTGCTTCATCACTCTCGGGCGATGGAGCATCATGGCGGGCAATCTGCAGACCGACGTGTTGGTGTCGGCCGCGGTGTGGTCGGTTGCATTGCTCGTCGTCGGCTTCCTGTGGTTCCGCGCTGCCGAGGAGACCTATGCCCGTGACTGACCCCAACCCCTTGTCGATGCTCGATGACGGACGCTCACCGGTCGCCGTGGAGATCAAGGATGTCGACATCAAGTACAAGGTGTACGAGGAGAAGTACTTCAGCGCCCGCGAGCTCGTCAGCCGCGGATTCCGCGGCCGGACGTCGATCGAGGTCCACGCCGTCAAGTCCGTTTCGCTCAACGTCCATGTCGGCGAAGCGATCGGGATCGTCGGGTCGAATGGCTCCGGAAAATCGACGCTACTGCGCGCGGTGGCGGGTCTACAGTCACTCGCCAACGGTTCGATTCGGGTGCGCGGCGACGTCGGCCTGCTCGGAGTCGGTGCCGCTCTCAAACCTCTCCTCTCGGGATACCGAAACGTGATGCTCGGAGGGCTCGCGATGGGCCTCGACCCGGACGAGGTGCGCGGAAAGATGGACGAGATCATCGAATTCTCGGGTCTCGGGGAGGCGATGGGCCGCCCGATGAACACCTACTCGTCCGGCATGCGTGCTCGGCTGACGTTCTCGATCGCCACCCTGCGCGTTCCAGACATCCTGCTGATCGACGAGGCGTTGGCGGTCGGCGACAAGGATTTCCGTGAGCGGAGCCTCGAGCGGGTTCGCGAAATTCAGGAGGCGGCGGGGACGATCATCATGGTCACACACAACCTGGGCGAGATTCGCGAGACCTGCTCTCGCGTCATCTGGCTCGACAACGGCACAGTGCAGTCGGACGGACCGACCGAGGAAGTCCTCACACTGTACGAGGCCCGCTAGGCGCCACGATGTTCAGTTCGCTCCGACAACGGCTCCTCGTGTGTGCTCGTGCCGTCTCGGCCGAAGGTGGATCGCTTTTCCGGCCGGTCGTTTCCGTGGCTTCCAGTGTCGCGATTCGACGCGGGGCCGACGCCGACATCGTGGCCGAGGCCCGGTCCGATCCAAGCCGTCCGGTCCATCAGCGACTGCGCGCAATCCGGTGGGCCTCGGCGCTGGCTCGCGACGACGAACTCCCGAAACGGTTTCGTCCGGCTGACCTACGAAACGCGCCGGCCCGTCGCGCGGCCATCTCGGCCCTCGAGCGGCGAGTCGAGACGATCGGTGACCTGCAAGCTCGCGAATCACTCATTTCGATGGGCGACCAGTGGTCCGAAGCCGAACTGGCAGATGCCATCGCGGCCGACATCTCGCTCCGCTTGGCGCAAAGG
>NZ_JBAVYV010000055.1:0-2522 GCF_049588435.1 Ilumatobacter sp. | reverse complement strand
GGTCCGCTATCGACGCAAGCTGTCCCAGCTCCGCGCCGGGTTGAAAACCCAAGTGCATGCAGTGATTGGCAAGGAGGGTTTGATTCCGCCGGTGAAGCATTTGTGGGGCCCGGGAGGCAAACAGTGGCTCGACGACACCCACATGACTGCTGCGTTCGAGGACCGGCTCCGATCACTGCGTCGACTGATCAAGACCTATGACCATGAGATCGTGCGCCTCGACGCCCGCATCGCCGGCGTGTTCAAGGGGCATCCGGGCTATGAGACGATCCAGCAGATCCACGGAGTCGGCCCGGTGTTCGCGGCGATCTTCGTCGCGGAGATCGGTGACGTCACCCGTTTCGACAACGCCCGCCAGATCTCGTCGTGGGCCGGGATGACGCCACGACATCGCGAGTCCGACACCGTCACCCATCGCGGCGCGATCACCAAACAAGGCCCGCGGCTGGTGCGGTGGGCGGCGGTCGAAGCCGTGTCGAGGAACCACACGATTCCACCGATCCATGACATCTATGTCCGTGTCGGTCAGCGGCGCGGAGTGAACAAGGGCCGTGTCGCGGCGGCCCGAAAGCTCCTCACGCTTGTCTTCTACGGGATGCGCGATCTCGAGGTTCGATGCCTCGACATTGCGCACCCGACAACAGAAGCTGCGTGACCCTGGCGGACGCGGTCAGCTGACTGCGAGCTCGGTATCGGCAGGGCTTCCCACCGAGGGACAGCCGACTATGTGATTGAGCCCAGCAACTGGCCTTGGCCCGACAGCTCCATGCCCTCGTCGCTCGAAACGGCGCGGGGCGAAGGGATGGCTCAGCACCCCACAGGGCGTGCCGCTCCCACTGGCGAGCAATCTGGAGACGGTCGACCGCACCACCGCCACGAACACCAACCCGACGAACACCCACCTCGAACCCGACGACGGACGGGTTCGATTTCGACGCGCCCACAACCCCACTCCCAGCACCGAAAATCCCTGCTTGACAAACCAACACTCTTGGGATGGGACTGTGGATTTGTGTGTGTAAGTGGGGTGGTCCTGGCTGGTCCGCGTGTTGATCGCGTGGGCCCGGAAGGATCATTCTGATGACTATCGATATTGAACACGACGAGACGGTGGGGTCGCCGCCGGAAGGGCTCGACGAGATTGCTGCGGCGCTTGTTGCTCAGGCCCGAGCAGACGGCGTCGCGTTGACCGGCGATGGCGGACTGCTGTCGGGTCTGATCGGCAGGGTGCTCGAAGGAGCACTCGATGTCGAGATGACCGATCACGTCGGCTATCAACCCCACGCAGCCGAAGGCCGCGGTTCTGGAAACTCGAGGAACGGGACCTATCCGAAAACGGTACGCACCGAGATTGGTGACGTTCCGATTTCGGTGCCCCGCGATCGCAACGGCACCTTCGAGCCGGTCACGGTGCCGGTCGGCCAACGTCGGCTATCGGGCCTTGATGACATGGTGGTGTCGCTGTATGCGAAAGGGCTCACTACTGGTGACATCGCAGCGCACCTGGACGACATCTACTCGACCTCGATTGATCGCTCGACGATCTCTCGGATCACCGACCGGATCATTGCGGACATGGAATCGTGGCAATCGAGGCCGCTCGACGCGATCTACCCGGTGATCTTGATCGATGGGATCCGGATCAAGATCCGCGACGGTCACGTCACGAACCGGACCGTGTACGTCGCGATGGGCATCAACATGGACGGCGAACGCGATGTGCTCGGACTGTGGGTCGGCCCGACCGGCGGCGAAAGCGCGAAGTATTGGCTCGGCGTGCTCACCGAACTCCGCAACCGTGGCGTCAACGACGTGTTGGTGATGTGCTGCGACGGGTTGAAAGGTTTGCCGGACTCCGCACGCGCCGTCTGGCCGCTCGTTGATGTCCAGCTCTTTGTTGTGCACCTCGTCAGGAACTCGTTGCGCTACGCATCGAAGAAACACTGGCCGGCCGTCACCAGGGGTCTGAAGGGGATCTACACCGCGCCGAGCCTCGACGCGGCCACCGACCGGTTCGAAACGTTCGCTGGCGAGTGGGAACCGATCTACCCGGCAATGATCAAAGCCTGGCGAGATGCCTGGGACGACTTCGTTCCGTTCCTCGAGTTCCCAGTCGAGCTCCGCCAGATCGTGTACACGACAAACTCGATCGAGAGCTTGAACGCCCGGTTCCGCAAAGCAGCGGTCCGACGCGGGCACTTCCCGACCGAGGACGCAGCGCTCAAGGTGCTGTATCTGACAGCGATCGAGAGGAGAAAGAACCGGACCAACCCGACCGGGCGGATCAACGGCTGGAAAGCCATCCTGAACGCCCTCACCATCCACTACCACGGCCGCATCACGGCCGCGACACAATGAACACGACCACGCTGCTTACACACATGATGCAGCAGTCCCGCGAACACATCTAGCTGTACTCGGTCATGACGTTGGCAACAGTTGGCTGATGGTGTTTGACCTTTGAGTCCGTGGTGTCGCCGAGATGCCCAGCCCTGAACGAGGATGGCCCGCTGAGATGGGCG
>NZ_JBAVYV010000054.1:0-3781 GCF_049588435.1 Ilumatobacter sp. | reverse complement strand
GGGGTGCGCCCCGCGCTGCCGCCACACCTGGCCGATCTCCTCGCGCGCGACGAGCGCACGCAGACGGTTGCCAACGACCTCGCCACCGTGCAGGCGTTGGTCGAGTCGCTCACCCGCTGACATCACGTCGGACTCCGCTCGGATGGCGATGGCCGCTGCGTTGCAATCGAGAAGCGCCATCGAGTACGATCCTTCTCGTCCGGTTCTCACCGGACCGCACCTCGAGTTCTTCGAAGCGTGCGAATTCCTCAGGGGATCGACGTTGACGCGTCGTCTGCATTTCGGGATTGTGTCTCGGGTGCACGGTTCGTCTCGGCCCCTTCCTCTGATCCAGAACTCGCCGTCGTTCTCCACCGACGGCGAAAGAGAGGTATCGAATGGCCGCAGTGGCACTCGAACAGTCGGCGCTGGAAGGCAAAGACAAAGATCAACTCCTCCAGATCGCCAAGGCGCTCGGCGTCAAGGGGATCTCGAAGCTCAAGAAGGCCGACCTCGTCGGTGCAATCATCGACGCGACGGGCGGGGGTGAACCGAGCGCCGACGAGGCGCCGGCTCCCGCGACGTCCAACGGCTCGAAGCAGGCCGACGTCAAGGCCGCCAGGTCGGCTGGGAACGATCGGTCCGAGGCCGCTCTGAGCAATGCCGAGGCGAAGCCGACCAACGGCACAGCGCCGGACCAGGCCAACGACGCGACCGACTCGACGCCGGGCGGCAGCGGGTCCGGAGCTGCTGACAAGGTCGTGCTCGGCCCCGACGGCGAACCGCTGGCCGACTGGGAGATCGAACTCCAGGGTCAGGGCGTCTCGACCGACACCACCCAGGCCGACGGAGCCGCATCCGGCGATGCCGCCTCGCGCTCCGATGGGCCGAGTGGGCGTGACGAGAACGGTCGACGGAGCCGCAATCCGCAGCAGTCGGAACAACGTTCCGACGGCGACGGTCAGGGTCGGAACCGCAACGGCGGCGGCCAGAACAGCGGTCGTCAGCCGCGCGACAACCAGGGCAGCGGTGGCCAGAGCTCGGCCGGTCAGAACTCGGGTGGTCAGAGCTCGGGTGGCCAGAACTCCGGTGGCAAGAATTCGGGCGACCAGAACTCGGGCGGTCAGGGCGGCGGCAATCGCAACAGCGGTGGTCAGCAGCGCGACAACCAGGGTGGCGGCAACCGCAACTCGAACAACGACGAGGGCGGCGGCAACAAGCGTCGCCGGCGTCGCCGCAAGGGTGGCAATCGCGGCCAGGAAGGCCCGCAGGGCGACGACGTCGACTTGCTCGACGACGACGGTCAACCGCAGTCGAACGAGCCGATCGACGTGTCGGGGTACCTCGACATGCGCGATGAGGGATACGGATTCCTGCGGATCAACGGCTATCTGCCGAGTCAGCAGGATGCGTACATCCCCGTCAAGCTCGCCCGCCAGTACGGGTTGCGCAAGGGGGACCAGCTCACCGGCAAGATGCGGCCCCCGCAGCGCAACGAGAAGAACCCTGCGCTGCTCGAGGTGCACACCGTCAACGGTGGTGACCCCGAGAAGGCCAAGAAGCGACCCCGCTTCGAGGACCTCACCGCGCTGTTCCCCGACGAGAAGCTGCAGCTCGAGGATCCGACCGATCCGACCAACATGACGGCACGGATCATCGACCTGATCAGCCCGATCGGCAAGGGCCAGCGCGGGATCCTCGTGTCGCCTCCGAAGGCCGGCAAGACGACGATCATGAAGACGATCGCGAAGATGATCGAGAAGAACAATCCCGACGTCGAGCTGATCATGTTGCTCGTCGACGAACGTCCCGAAGAGGTCACCGACATCCGGCGGACCGTGAAGGGCGAGGTCATCTCCTCGACCTTCGACCGCCCGAGTGACGAGCACACCGCCGTCGCCGAGATGACGATCGCCAAGGCGAAGCGGATGGTCGAGGACGGCAAGGACGTCGTCATCATGCTCGACGGAATCACCCGTCTGAGCCGTGCGTACAACCTCGCCGCTCCGGCGAGCGGCCGCATCCTGTCGGGTGGTATCGACGCCGGCGCGCTGTACCCCCCGAAGAAGTTCTTCGGTGCGGCTCGCAACATCGAAGAGGGCGGGTCGCTCACGATCCTCGCAACGGCGCTCGTCGACACGAACAGCCGCATGGACGACGCGATCTTCGAGGAGTTCAAGGGCACCGGCAACATGGAGCTGCGCCTCGACCGCAAGGTCGCCGAGCGTCGGATCTACCCGGCCATCGACGTCGACGCTTCGTCGACCCGCCACGAGGAATTGCTCTTCGACCGGCGCGAACTGCAGATGGTGTGGAAGCTCCGTCGGGTGCTCAGCGGACTCGCCGCCGACGGCAACGCCGCTCCGGGTCTCGAACTACTCATGGACCGCTTGAAGACGTTCAAGTCGAACAGCGAGTTCCTCAGCGAAATCGCCAAGCAACCCGGAATGTGATCTGGCGCGCCGGGTGTTCACACCCAGCGCGACGGGAACAAACGGGTCACATCTCGGTTGTACCCAGATAGCGTCACTCGGCGCTGATCTCGACGACGATCGACGACACCACAATCCCGTGGGGTCGGGCGTTCAGCCGTCACAACAGGATCGAAAGAGGAATCACCGTGAAGACCGACATCCATCCCACCTACACCGATACCACCGTCAAGTGCTCGTGTGGCAATACGTTCACCACGAAGTCGACCGTCGAGGGCAACCTGACCGTCGAACTGTGCAACGAGTGCCACCCGTTCTTCACCGGCAAGCAGAAGCTGGTCGACTCCGGCGGACGCGTCGAGCGCTTCAACAAGCGCTACGGGCGCCGTGAGGGCAAGCCCACCAGCATGGACGAGTGATCCTCGCCGATCTGCGGGTCGGAGATCGCTGAGATCACCGAACCGAATGTTTCATCGATGCCGCCCGCCGGGGCGGCATCGATCGTTTTCGGACCGCGGGGTGGGGTCGCATGGTGCCGCGGGTGCGGTCAGTGCAGCGCTCGGACGAACAGCGCGGTGGCCTGGGCATCGAACGCGGGGTGCGTCGGCGTGATGGACGCGGTGTCGCGGTCCGGGTCGTAGCGGCAGGTCACCCAGTAGTTCACCGCCGCACGGGTCCGGTATCCGCACGCCATCGCAAGGATGAGCCCGCCGACCGTTGCGGGCCCCCCGGCGCCGCGCAGCACACCGATCGAGAGCAATCCGATCCCGAACATCATCGCGACGATGGCTGCGCCGTTGCGGCGATTCCACATCCGCCAGATCCGTCCATCGACGGGAAGAACCACCGGGACCGACGCTCGACCCGGCCACAGTCGGGCGGCGCCGGTCGCGCCGGGAATCCCGAGCAACCAGGAGCGATGGGACCATTCGACGGCGCGGAGTCGAACCGCGTTCGAGGTGGAGACGCCGGTCAGGATGCACACGTCGGGGATCCGGCCGGCACGCTGGTCCGCCATCCGCAACACCGATGTCGTCATCGCGATCCTCCTCGACCCATGATGCCCGACCGAGGCCGTGTCGACCGTGACCGTGTCGACCGTGACCGTGTCGACCGTGACCGTGTCGACCGAGGTGATCGCGATGGCAACGAACACGTCGACCGATCCGCCCGAGCGGGCTTTGATGGGTATCGTCGACCGCCATGACCGGCGGAGGTGGACCTCGATCCAGGACCCGCCGTCTGTGCCGAGCGCGGCGGGCGCGTTCCCTGGGGGACCGATGAACGCGGGATTCTCCGTCGATCCCGGAGTGCTGCTCGGTGGGGCCCTGTTGCTGGTCGGCGTGGTGGCGAGCGGTGTGGCCATGCGC
>NZ_JBAVYV010000053.1:0-1772 GCF_049588435.1 Ilumatobacter sp. | reverse complement strand
TGCAGGAAGCCTGGGTCGATTGGCCCGACATGAACTACGACAAGGTCGGCAACATCCAGCTCAGTCGCATCATGGGTGGAGACATCCGCATCGACGACGCCGGTTTCGACATCGGGATCCGCGACAGCTGGAAGGACGCACTCGCATCGGTCGAAGCAGCCGGGGGCATGCCCTATCCGATTCCTGCCGGAGCGTCGGACCATCCGCTCGGCGGCCTCGGGTTCGCGAACTGGGCGGTCGAACTCGCCGCTCAAGAGGACGGGCTCGGAACGTTCTTCGATCACGTCGTCGTGTGCACGGTGACCGGGTCGAGCCATGCCGGGATGATCGCCGGATTCGCGCTCGAGGACCGCGACGACCGCACGGTCATCGGCATCGACGCATCCGCAACCCTCGACACGACCATCGCACAGGTGACGAGGATCGCAACGAACACTGCGGCGACGATCGAACTCGGAAGGGACCTCCGCGACGACGAGATCACGGTCGTGGCAGGCTACGAGGGCCCGGCCTACGGCATCCCGGACCAGCAGACCATCGACGCCATCCACCTCGCTGCTCGAACCGAGGGCATGCTCACCGACCCCGTCTACGAAGGAAAGTCGATGGCCGGCCTCATCGGCATGATCCGATCCGGCGAGATCCCGGCGGGCTCCAGGGTGATGTACTGCCATCTCGGCGGGCAGCCCTGCCTTCCCGCCTACGCCGGCGCGCCCGGGCTCGGGTGACGCCCCGAGCGTGCCGGGGCCGGGGGATCGATGGGCGCTACGAGTTGACCGCGAGTTCGTCGATGACGTCGCCGTAGCGGGCCAGCGCGTCGGCACGACGGGTCGGGATGTGGTCGATGCTCGGATCGCTGGGCCGGTACCGCTTCAGCACCTGGCGGGCGACGGTGACCTTGTGGACTTCGTCGGGTCCGTCGTAGATGCGGGCGGCGCGCGCGGCGCGGTACATCGCTTCGAGCGGCAGGTCGGTGGTGTAACCGAGCGATCCGTGGATCTGGATCGCCCGGTCGATCACGTCGTGCAGCACCCTGGCACCCCAGAACTTGATGACTGCGATCTCGAGTCGGGCGTCGCTGTAGGTGCCGCCGGCCTCGTGCAACCGGTCCATCTTCCATGCGGCCTGGAGCGTGAGCAGCCGCGCGGCCTCACGATCGGCGTACGACTGGGCGATCCAATCCTGGATCATCTGCTTGTCGGCGAGGATCGATCCCTTCGTGTACCGGGTGAGCGCACGCTCGCAGAGCAGGTCGAAGGCGCGCTGCGACTGGCCGAGCCACCGCATCGCGTGGTGGATGCGGCCGGGTCCGAGACGCTTCTGGGCCAACGCGAACCCCTGGCCGATACCGGCTTCGCCACCGACGATGTTGTCGAACGGAACGTGCACGTCCTCGTAGAGGATCTCGGCGTGACCACCCGGCTCGCCGGTCCGATGATCGGGTTCACCCATCGTCGGGACGTCGCGCAGGATGTTCACCCCGGGGGTGTCGGTCGGAACGACGATCATCGAGAACGCCTGATACGGGGAGGCGTCCTCGTCGAGGTTGGTCTTGACCATCACGATCAAGATGTCGGAGACCGATGCGTTCGACGAGAACCACTTGTGACCGTTGATGACCCACTCGTCACCGTCACGAACCGCCTGCGTGGTGAGCAATGTCGGGTCGGCACCGGCGCCCGGCTCGGTCATCGAGAAGCACGACCGGATCTCCTGGTCGAGCAACGGTTGCATCCACTTCACCTTCTGTTCCTCGGTCCCGCCGAGCGACA
>NZ_JBAVYV010000052.1:0-2103 GCF_049588435.1 Ilumatobacter sp. | reverse complement strand
AGTTGATTCGACGGTCAGTGAAACAGCCGCGATCGCCGAGTCGACCACCAGTGCCCCACTCGAAGCCTCCGCCGACACCGAGCCCGAGCCCGAGAACGAATCGACTGAGCCACCCGCAACGAGCGCCACGACCGCATTGACATCGCCCACGACCACCACCATTCCTGAGCTTCCTGTCGAGGCACGCGAGGGAGTCCGCGTGCGCGTGGTCAACGGCGGGGCCGCTGCCGGCGGTGCCCAGTTCGTCACCGAGGTGCTCGAAGGGGAGGGGTTCGCTCCTGCAGGGCCGGCCGATGCTGTCACGCAGGTCCCGCAGACAACGGTGTTCTTCGCCCCTGGCCAAGAGATCTCCGCGAGCACCATCGGCCGGATGATCGCTGCGGGCGGCGACTTCATCATTGCGGGCACCGACGACGCCAACTGGAATGAGTTCGGCTCGGAACTCGACGTCCTCGTTGTGCTCGGACCGGCGTGACAACCGTCGCTACGATGCGCCCTCACCACGTTCACTGGAGGCTCCGTGGAACCCATTGAGTACATCCGAATCCTGATCCGGCGCTGGCCGATCATCGCCGTGTGCTCGCTCATCGGTGCCGGGTTCGCCTTTCTCGGGACCGACCCGGAGCCGGAACCGATCCAGGAGACGTACGTCGCCAAGCACACCCTGCTGTCGAGTACGAACCAGCAAGGCTCGCAGTCGTCGATCGGGACGATCACGTTCGCCCAGGTGCCGATCTTCGCGACGACCGGCGAGGTCCCGCGCCTCGCGGCCGAGCAACTCAACTTCAGTGGTCCACCGGCCGTCCTCGCCTCGAACGTGACCGTCTTCGAGGATCAGGCGACCGGAACGCTGCAGTTCACCACGACGCAAGACGATCCCGATGACGCTGTTCGGATCGCTGACGCATTCGCGGACATCACCGTCCGGTATCTCTCCGAACAGCAAGAACAGATCCGCCAGGATCGGCTGACCAATGCGTTGGCCGACATCGAGCGGCTGGAAACCGAGATCGAGGAACTCGACGCCCAAGTCGGCGAGCAATTGGTTGCCCAAGCGGAGGCAAGGGCGGACGGCCAAGTTGAGGAGGTCGACTCGATTCTCCAGTCACGACGCGACACCGCAGTTCGGGAGTACTCGAGCGCTTACGAGGCGTATCGAATCCTCATCGGAGACGAAACCGCCGACCTCAGCCTCACGACGCTCGAGCGAGCACAGCCGGTCCCCCAGAGCACCGGAGGCTTCAGCCCGCCACGCACCCGTTCCACGCGAGTCCCGATCGCTGCCGCGCTCGGCGCGATCATCGGCGCTGGACTCGCACTCCTCGCGGAACGTCTCGACTCCAAGTTGAGCGATCGCCGCAAGGCCGAGGAGGCGTTCGGTGCCGCAGTCGTGGCAGAGCTGCCGTCGTTGTCCCGCAAGCAGCGTGCTGCACGCATCGTGGTCGGCCCGGACCAGAACAACGCTGTGGCGGAGGCATTCCGATCCTTGCGGACGTCGCTCACCTTCATGGCCGCCGGTGGTCAGCCCTCGGCAGCCGACGATCGCGTCGGCGTCCTGCTCGTCACCTCGCCGAGCCCATCGGAGGGCAAGACCACGACGGCCGTCAACCTCGCCGCCGCCTTCGCCGAGACCGGTCGCCGCACCATCGTCGTCAACGCTGACTTCCGTCGACCGATCATCACCTCGATCCTCACCGACGACACGATGACGCTCCCCGCTGGACTCGCAGGGATCGATCGACTCGACCCCGAGGCATTCTTGACGCCAACGACGATGCCCGGAGTCGAACTGCTCGACCTGTCCTCGCTCGGAGGCAGTCCGGGCGATCTCACACGCGGCACGTATCGGCTCGTCGCCGCTCTCAGCGATCGCGTCGACGTGATCGTCATCGATACTCCCCCACTCGCGGTTACCACGGAGGCCCTCGAATTCGTCCCACTTGCACAGGTGGTACTGCTCGTCGGACGGGTCGGACGTACCGCGACATCGGATGCGCAACGGGCCGGCGAACTGGTGCGCTTCGGCGGAGCCGAACATCTGGCGATCGCGATCACCGACGCCGGGTCAGCGCGCTCGAAGAGCAACGGCTACTACGACTACTA
>NZ_JBAVYV010000051.1:0-4096 GCF_049588435.1 Ilumatobacter sp. | reverse complement strand
GGCTTGACGGCTTTGTCGACCGGTTTCCTGAAGGTGCCGTCGAACATCGTGTCGAGGTTAGTCCGGGTTCGCTTCGACGAGTTGCTCCACGATCGAACCGTCGAGGGCGTCGACGAGCACCAGCCCGCGGTCCTTCGGGGGCTCCTCGGCCGAGTAGCACAGGACCCGCCATGTGGGGCGACTCCGGAACCCGCGCCACACCTGCTGGGCCGATGCGTGTCCGACCGCGAAGCCAACGGCCTGCTGTGCCTTGACCAGCGCTTCCTTCTCGTCGACCGTCATCCGCCACCCCGAGGTGATCGAGAAGACTCCGGCGAAAACGAGGATTCCGGCCGCGAAGTACCAGCCGTCGTTGACGATCGGTGAGTCGGCGAAGCCGAGGCGGACGAGCACACAGAGCGCTGCGAGGACGAGATAGATCACGCCCGGCCAGCGGCGTCGGCTGTTGTCGGGAAACATGTAGGCGCCGACGAAGCCGGCCGGATTCAGATCGTCCGGCAGTTCGTCACGGATCTCGTCACTCATCGCAACCGACGCTATCGGTGGATCAACTGGGGTCTGACCCCAGTTGATATGACCCCAGTTGATACGGCCAGGTGGCACGGAGGCGGGACGCGCCGGCCGCGAGTGATTCGGGCAGGGTCTGGGTGTTGGCAATCGACGACATGAAGTTCGAGTCGCCGGTCCAGCGCGGGACCACGTGCACATGCAGGTGCGACGGGACCGATCCCCCGGCGGGACGCCCGAGGTTGAGCCCGACATTCAGACCGTCGGGTGCGTAGGCCGCACGCACTGCCGCGACCGCGTCGGTGACCGTCGACCACAGCTCGGTCGTCTCGTCGCCGGTGAGGTCGGCCAGGTCCGGGACCTCGCGATACGGCAGCACGAGCAGATGTCCCGACGTGTACGGGTGGATGTTCATGATCGCGAACACCAACTCGCCACGGTGGACGACGTGCGTCGCCACGTCACTCTCACCGCTCTCGAGGATCTGGGTGAACGGGCTGACCTCGGCTCCCCCGCCGGCCGGCCGCACGCGGCCGTCGACGTAGTTGGCACGCCACCCCGACCAGATCCGCTCGAGCATCAGGCCGAGAGGGCGGCGGTCGCTTCGTTGTCGACCTCGGATCGGAAGCGCTCGATGAAGGTCGCGAGCGGCACGTCGCGCTCCACGTCCTCGGCGCCTTCGGGCACGAGATCGTGGCGGAGGTTGACGCCGACCGTGTTCGCCGCGACGTCGTCGTCGCCGACGACCAGCACGTAGGGCAGCTTCTCCATCTTCGCGGTCCGGATCCGCTTGCCGAGCCCGACGTCGGCCTTCACCCAATCGACACGCGCTCCGGCGGCCCGCAAATCGGCGACCACCTTCTCCGCATGCTCCTCGTGCGGCTCGGCGACCGGCAGGACCCGCACCTGGACAGGCGACAGCCAGGTCGGGAACGCACCGGCGTAGTGCTCGATGAGCACGCCGAAGAATCGTTCGATCGACCCGAAGAGGGCGCGGTGCAACATGATCGGCCGATGCCGCTCGTTGTCGGCGCCGACGTACTCGAGCTCGAAGCGTTCGGGAAGCTGGAAGTCGGCCTGGATCGTCGACAGCTGCCACGAACGGCCGATCGCGTCGCGCACGTCGATGTCGATCTTCGGCCCGTAGAAGGCGGCGTCGCCGTCCTTGACCTGATACTCCAAGCCGTGCGACTCGAGCGCCGCCTTCAGCGCGGCGGTTGCCTCGTCCCAGATCTCGTCGGAACCGACGTACTTCTCGGGGTCCTTGGTCGACAGGTTGAACGTGAAGTCCTCGAACCCGAACGCGCGCAGCACCGACAGCACGAAGTCGAGCAGCGACGCGATCTCGTCGGCGAGTTGCTCCTTCGTGCAGTAGATGTGGCTGTCGTCCTGTGTGAATCCACGGATCCGCAGCAGGCCGTGCAGGGTTCCGGCGCGCTCGTAGCGGTAGACGTTGCCGAGTTCGAACAGGCGGAGCGGAAGCTCGCGGTAGCTGCGCTGGCTGCTCTTGAAGATCAAGCAGTGCATCGGGCAGTTCATCGGCTTCATGTAGTACGTGCCGTTGTCCATCTCCATCGGCGGGTACATGCCGTCGGCGTACCACTGGAGGTGTCCGGAGGTCTCGAACAGCTTCCCGTTCGCGAGATGCGGGGTGTAGACGAACTCGTATCCGCCGGTCTCGTGACGGAGGCGGCTGTAGTCCTCCATCAGCTTGCGGATGATCGCGCCCTTGGGATGCCACACGGCGAGGCCGCCACCGAGTTCCTGGGGGAAGCTCAACAGGTCGAGTTCGTTGGCGAGCTTGCGGTGATCACGCTTGGCCGCCTCCTCGAGCTGGTGCAGGTGCTCGGCCATCGCCTGTTTCGATTCCCACGCGGTCCCGTAGATCCGCTGCAGCATCGTGCCGCTCTCGTTCCCGCGCCAGTGTGCGCCGGCGACCTTCTGCAGCTTGAAATGCTGCAACCGACCGGTGGTCGGAACGTGGGGGCCGACGCACATGTCGACGAACTCGTCGGTGTTGCGGTAGGCGCTGATCACGTCACCGGAGACCTCTCCGGCGTCGAGATCATCGACATCACCCGCACCGGCCGCGGCCTCGACGCGCTCGATGATCTCGACCTTGTACGGCTGGTCGGCGAAGAGCTTCTTCGCCTCGTCCATCGAGTGCTCGGACCGGGTGAAGGGCTGGTTCGCCTTGACGATCTCCTTCATCTGCTTCTCGATACGGGCCAGGTCGTCCTCGTGGAAGGTCTGGCCATCGGGCAGATCGAAGTCGTAGTAGAAGCCGTTCTCGATGGCCGGGCCGATCGAGAACTTCGCACCCGGATACAACTGGGTGACCGCCTGGGCGAGGACGTGGGCGGTCGAGTGACGCAGGACGTGACGGCCCTCGTCGGTGTCGTTGGTGATGATCGAGACGACGTCGCCATCGGCGAGTTCGGTGGTGAGATCGGTCTCGGTGCCGTTGACCGTTGCGGCGACGGCAGCCTTCTTCAGACCGGATCCGATGGACGCTGCGAGGTCGAGCGGGGTCGACGCTGCGGCCAGTTCACGTTCGGATCCGTCGGGCAGGGCGACGGTGATCATTCCAAGGGTGTTCGACATGGTCCACCCAGGATACGGGGGCGACTATCCAGCGGAGGCGACGAGTTTCCGTTCGCGTTCGACCGGCATCGCGATCGTCGCGATCTGCGTGACCGTCGCAACCGGAGTCTTCTCCGCCGGTGCCTCGCCGGCGTAGTGGTGGACGTACGTCTGACCGGTCATCTCCCGGATCTCGTACATCACCTCGTCCATCATCGACCGCCACGCGAGGTGTTCGGCTCCACGGCTCGCGTACCGCTCGGGCTTGATCGGCCGTCCGATCGTGATCGAGCACGACTTTCGGAGCTTCGGCATCTTGGCGTCGGGCGGCTGGATGTCGTCGGTGCCGGTGATGCCGACCGGGAAGATCGGACACCCGATCGCCATCGCGAGCCGCGAGGCGCCGGTCCGACCCTTGTACAACCGACCGTCGCGACTGCGGGTTCCTTCGGGGAAGATCCCGAACAGCTCACCGCGCGCGAGTACTGCGCGGGCGGCATCGAGCGCCGATGCGCTCTTCGAACCTCCGGCGCGGTCGATCGGGATCATGCCCATCGCCGGAAAGAGGAACTTCGACTTCCACGAATCCATGTACTCGGCCTTGCCGACGAACGAGATGTTGCGCGGTGCGGTGAACGCGAGGAACGCCGAGTCGAGGAAACTCACGTGGTTCGGACACAGCAGTGCCGGACCGTCGACCGGAAGTCGCTCGTAGCCCTGCATTTCGATGTCCCACAGGCGCGTCACCGCCGGCTTGACGACGCGTCGGGTTCGTCGCTGGAAGGCGCCCGCACCTGAAGTCGTGTCCATGTCGCCGACCGTAGACCATCATCATGGGCACATGGTCATCACCATGTGAACACTGGATGAATCAGTCGAGATGAATCAGTCGAGGTGGATCAATCGAGCTCGACGCCGAGCAGCCGACTCGCCTCGAGCACGCCCTCGTTCGACCTCGCCGCTGCGTCGATCAACTCGAAAGCGCCGGGCGTGTCGAGGTCGTCAT
>NZ_JBAVYV010000050.1:0-1975 GCF_049588435.1 Ilumatobacter sp. | reverse complement strand
ACCAACCCGGAGCGTGGCGGACCACCGGACCGATCTGATCCAACGACAACTCGCCCCGTTGCAGTGCAGCCACGCAATCGGGGAACTCGCCGGCACGTCGCGCCACGGCCACCAACTTGGACGACGTCGCCGGAGCAACACCGGTCCGCCAACGAACGTACGCCTCCGGCGTCCAGAGCCCGTCACCCTGCCAGTCGCCGGTGTGGTCGAGCATCCAGACAACGGCGGACACGAGCCGACCGTGCTGCGCATTGAGATGTCCGGCAGCGGACTGGAACACCTCGTCGACATCGTGCATGTCACCCATCGGCTCCGCCTGCTCCGGATCGGACATCTCGTCCATGAGCCACAGCGTAGCAGATCACCACCATGAGGACAAACATTTGTTCGATTCGGACTCGGAGAACCGAGGCGAGCGGGTCTGCTGTTTTCTCGAACAGACGACGTCGTTCGCGGGATCAGCTGTCCGGTCGGTAGCCGCCGGCCTCGAGGAAGTCCTGGACACGCTGCTGGAGATGACGCGCCCGACTCTCCTGGTAGTTGCCGAGCGTCTGGCCGCGTTTGTGGCTCGCCCGGAACCCGCGTGTCTGCGCTGCCATGTTGGCCGTGTCCTGGTCGTACACCCGACCGAGACCGCCGAGACCCGTGGCGAGTGAATAGCTGTCGTCGATGTCGAGCTCGATGACCTCGGGCGGGGGTGGTGCCGCACCATCCAGAGGGCGGGGCCGCAGGATCAGCAGGTCGAAGTAGCTGATGTCGAGGTCGTCCGGGTCCGGCCGGAAGCGGTACACCATCGGCAACGACAGTCCGGGGAAGAAGAACGAGTTCGGAAACAGGAAGTACTCGATCGAATCGAGCGTCAGCGATTCGCTCAGCTCGGAGAAGTCACGCCCGTACGCCTCGCCCATCTCGCGCTGGACGTACTTGGCGTAGAAGTCGCGGGCACGCATCCCCTCCGGCAGTTCGAGCGGGTCCATTCCGCGCCGCAGGTTGCGGGTCAGATGCGCCAGGATCTCCTCCTCGGTGCGCGGTGTGGGACGTTGCGGACTGTCGAGCCCCGTGGTGTGGATGAACCGGCTGACGTTCGGCTGGAAGACGTCGTACTGGGTGGTCACCTCGTCGCCCAACTTGCCGCTGGCATGGGTCTCGCGCACGTGGTACGCCTCGAGGAACGCCTCGATCGCCGCCTTCCAGTTGCACGGCAGCTTCTTGCGGACATGCGTCTCGATGTAGCGGTCTTCGAACTCGAACTCAGCGAATTGTTCGGTCAGGACTCCGATGTAGTCGCCCAGCGGTGCCGCCTGCTTGTCGAAGTTGACCCACACGAAGCCGGCGAAGACGTCGACCGGCATCTCCTCGAGACGGTGCGACTCGTCGCCGACGTGGGGGAAGTCCCACCGGTCCGGCACGTCGACGAGCGCCCCGTCCAGCGCGAACGTCCAGCCGTGGAACGGGCAGGTGAACTGCTTGGCGAACCCGCACGTCTCGGGAGGTCGCAACTGGGTCCCCCGGTGCATGCACGCGTTGTAGAACGCCTTGATCGAGCCGTCATCGGTCCGTACGACGAGCGCCGAGTAGTGGCCGATGTCGTACACGTAGTAGTCGCCGGGTTCGGGGATGTGGTCGAGGTGGCATGCCCACTGCCATGTCGAGGACCACATGTGTGCGTACTCGGCCGCCGCATAGTCCGGATCGATGTAGTTGCGGTACGGAACGTCGGCGTCGCCGAGGTACTCCGGCGACTCGACGAGGAGCGCCTCGGGCGGACGGGTCGGGTCCGCGAGCAGTTGTTCGTGCAGGGTCGGCCCGGGCGCTCGCGCCCTGCCGGGACCGGCAACGACAACCTCGGACTCGTCACGCAGATCACTCATGGGATCGACCGTACGCCGTCACCGCCGATCGGGTCGATGCGGGCGACGACGACCCGGAGGACCAGCGTCGCAGCGCTGGCATTCACCCTCGATCAGTCCCGTCG
>NZ_JBAVYV010000049.1:0-2667 GCF_049588435.1 Ilumatobacter sp. | reverse complement strand
TTCACCGAGTACGGGCAGGTGTTCGCCCACTGCCGGGTCGACAAGAACGCGTGGCACATCGTCCCGTTCACCCTGCTCCCCCCGGTCGCGGGCTGAACGTGCCCCGCGTCGAGGCGACCCGCACGGTTCCCGTACCACTCGACGTGGCGTTCGCCGTGTCGCAGACCCACGGTGCGATCCGCCTGGAATGGGATCCGTTCGTCCACGATCAGCACCTGATCGACGCCGACCAGCCCGCCAAGGGCGTGCGCACGAGAACCGTCTCACGGCACCGCCTCGCGATGACTTCCGAGTACGTCTCGTTCCGACCTCCGAACCAGGTCGGGATGAAGATGGTCGAGGGGCCATGGTTCTTCTCGACATTCGCCGGCGGGTGGACGTTCGCGGCGGGGTCGACCGACGAGGAGACGATCGCCACGTGGCGCTACACGTTCAGCGTTCGGCCCTCGTGGTTGGCGCCGATCGCCGACCGGATCGGCACCTGGTTGCTCGGTCGGGACATCGAGGCGCGGATCGGCTCCTCCGCCGCCGCATGCGAGAACCCGCGCGTCCTCGCCGCCATCGGTCGTTGAGCTTCGTGCGCCGTTCGGCGACGGATCCGGACCGGCTCTGAAGGGGACCGCCCTCTCTCCACTAACGTCGCGCGCGTGTCGTTGACCAATCAGCAGGATTCTCAGGCCGTCTCGCTCATCCGTGGGATCTCGATGGACGGGCCGCTCGCCGCGAACAGCGGACACCAGGGCACCGGCATGGCGCTCGCTCCGCTCGCCCACGTGCTCTACAGCCGGGTGATGAAGCACGATCCGGCCGATCCGCACTGGCCCGACCGAGACCGGTTCGTGCTCTCCAACGGGCACGTGTCGATCATGCAGTACGCGATGCTCTTCCTGTCCGGCTACGGGCTGGAACTCGACGACCTGCAGAACTTCCGACAGTGGGGTTCGGCCACGCCCGGGCACCCCGAGGTCCACCACACCGCCGGAGTCGAGGTCACCACCGGCCCGCTCGGCCAGGGCTTCGCCAACGCCGTCGGAATGGCCATCGCCGAGGCGAACCAGCGCGCCCGCTTCGGTGCCGAAGCGGTCGATCACCACACCTACGTCATCGCCGGTGACGGCTGCATGATGGAGGGGATCAGCCACGAGGCCGCCGACCTCGCCGGCCACCTCGGCCTCGGGCACCTGATCTGCATCTTCGACGACAACAAGATCACCATCGACGGGGCGACCGACCTGGCGACCGACGTCGACATGGCCGCCCGGTTCCGGGCCTACGGATGGGACGTCGTCGAACTCGGTGACATCTCGAACGATCTCGACGCACTCGAAGCAGCGCTCGTCGCCGCGCGCGAGACCGACAAGCCGTCGTTCCTGATGCTGCGGACCCACGTCGCCCACCCGTCTCCGAAGTGGGAAGACGACCACAGCGCCCACGGTAACCCGTTCACCGCGGACGACGTCGCCGCGACGAAAGCGGTGATGGGAATCCCCAACGAGCCGTTCTGGGCCCCGGACGAACTGGTCGCCGCATACCGCGAGCACACGGCCACGCGTGGTGCGACCGCACACGCACGGTGGACGACACCGACGTCGCCCGACTGGACCGCCGCACAGGGCGCGACCGGGCTCGACGGGTGGGACACCGATCTCCCGGTCTACGAGCAGGGCGAGTCGGTCGCGACGCGCAAGGCGATCCAGAAGGCGCTCGACGCCACCGATGCGAACCTGCCCGGGCTGATGAGCGGGTCCGCCGACCTCAAGGGCAGCAACGGTGTCGCACTGGGAGCGTCGCACCCGTTCTCGCCGAGCGCGCCCGATGGGCGATACATCCACTACGGCATCCGCGAACACGCGATGGGAGCGAGCGCGGTCGGAATGGCACTCCACGGCGGAGTCCTTCCGGTCACGGCCACGTTCTTCGTGTTCGCCGACTACATGCGTCCGCCGATCCGCCTCGCCGCGATCTCGGAGGCCAAGGTCTGTTTCGTCTTCACCCACGACTCGGTCGGCGTCGGCGAGGACGGCCCGACGCACCAACCGGTCGAACAACTCGCGAGCCTGCGCGTGATCCCGGGTCTCCACGTGATCCGTCCCGCCGACGGCAACGAGACGATCCACGCCTGGGCCGACGCCGTCCGCCACGACGGGCCGAGTGTGCTCGTCCTCAGCCGCCAGGACATTCCGGTCACGACCGACGGGTCGGCCGTCGAACGTGGCGCCGGCATCGTGCGCGAACCCGACGCTCCCGCACAGGTCGTCCTCCTCGGCACGGGCAGCGAGGTCGCGGTGTGCGTCGAGGCGGCGTCGGTGCTCGCCGAGTCCGGGATCGCCGCACGCGTCGTGTCGATGCCGTCGATCGACCGGTTCGAGGCACAGAGCGACAAGTTCCGGGCATCGATTCTCCCGGAGGAACTGCCGGTGCTGTCCGTCGAGGCCGGGGTCACCTTCGGTTGGGCCGCCTACGCCGACGCGTCGATCGGAATCGACCGTTTCGGCGCCAGCGCACCGGGAAAGCTCGTCCTGGACAAGCTCGGCATCAACGTCGACCACGTCGTCGAGGTCGCGACCGCCCTCGTCGACTGACACAACCGAACGACATCGAACACCCCGCACAACCCGCTGCGGTGAGATGTGAGACCGACAGTCGGTCCCCACTCTCACCGCAACC
>NZ_JBAVYV010000048.1:0-16380 GCF_049588435.1 Ilumatobacter sp. | reverse complement strand
ACGCTGCCGCGTGCACGCGATGCGCAACCTGATGTCGGCTGCACCACATCAACAGCGGCAGGTGATCTCGGCGCTGATCCGCACGATCTTCGTTCAACCCGACCACGCCACCGCCTCAGCCCAACTGCGTCTCGTTGTCGGTCAGCTCGAGCCGCTCGCCCCGAAAGTCGCCGCGCTGCTCGAAGGGATGGAAACCGACCTGTTGGCCTACACCGGATTCCCCAAAGCGCACTGGTCCAAGATCTGGTCGAACAACCCGATCGAACGCCTCAATCGCGAACTGAAACAACGCACCAACGTCGTGTCCATCTTCCCCGACACCGACTCGGTGATCCGCCTCGTCGGAGCGCTCCTCGTCGAGATCAACGACGAAATGATCGCCGCCGACCGCCGCTACATCGCAGCCGCATCCGTCGCTGAGATCGACGGAATCGAACCCGACCTACAATCCCTGCCAGCCGCACCCCGCGACTGACAACCAGCAGGAGGATCGCGCGACCCTCCTACACCACCACCCGGGACGCAATCCTCGAGCAGATCATCTGCAAACCAGCGAAGTGAAGTCGGCCCCGTCCGTGAAGCCCGCCCACCCGGTGCAGTCTTCAGCAGACAGCACCCGGAATCTCAGAGTCCCGAAACGGGTTGTTGAACTCGTCCTGACTCTGCGCGGATAAACGGCGTTCACCGTTCCCCTCTTCGACCAGTTCCTGCTCCGCCTGAAGGACGCCGAATAGCACGTCGGCATTGGCGGCGAGGATCGTCGAACTGTGGGAGGACTTCGCACGGTTGTGAACGCCCGATTGCGAGGCATTCATCACATTCGGTGCTCAAGGCGCTCCATGATCCCTGCGCGAGCGCGGCTTGGCGGGCTTCAGAAGTGGTCGCGTGCGTAGTGGTCGGCGAGCGTGTCGCGTGCAAAGTCGGCTTCGAGGTCACGCCACACCGTGTGGACGTGGTTTGCGTCGCGCTGTGTGTTGTCGTACTCGCAGAACAGTTTCGGGCCCTGGATCCGGTAGTAGTGCGGCTCGCCGACTTCGATTCCTCCCGCCCACGCAAAGGACAGAGATCCGAGAGCGTCGCCGTCGAACTGTGCCATCTGGGCGTCGGCGAGGTCGTCGGCGATTCGACCAACGTACGTACCGAGCAACGCGTGCAAGATCTCTTGTTGACTGTTGTTGAACGTTGTTGCCGAAACCCCCTTCGGGCTCGTCGAGAACGAAACAGCAGCAAGCACGGCGGGCGTGACACCGGATTTGACGACTTCGGCTCGGTGGGCGGCACCCATCTTTGCGTCGAGGTCGTCACTGAGCCGGCCGCGCCAGATCAGTGGCAGCTCGAGGGTGGTGTCGCCGTCTGCCAGCGTCGGTCGGTTGGCGCCGACGAGGTCGACGGGGGCGACCAGCGACAGCCAACCTTTGGCCTGTTGCTCTGCTGTCAGCGAGTGCATCAGTTCTCGTGCGAGGTCCTCGGTGGCGCCGAGTGGGCGATGCAGGTGAGGGCCGAGAAGTGGCGACGACGCCGGGTCGGCTCCGAAGAAGCACGGAGTCGTCGAGGACACCTCGCCGTGGGCGATGGTGAAGTGCAGCGAGATGTGGTGGCCGCCGAAGCGCCATGACCAGACTGCGTCGTCGGGCGATCCGAAGATCGCGATCCAGTACAGCAACGGGTCACGGCCCCGATCGCGTCCGAAGTCGGCCACGAAACCCTCGGTGTGATCGAGGACGTTCTCAAGGCCCATGATCGCAGCAGCAGTGACGTAGCCGGCGCGTGACAACCCGGCCGCGATCAGTCGCATCGTGTTGCGATGCTGCGCCGATGTCATCGCTGCGAGCGCCAGGCCGCCATGATCGGTTGGTGTGTAAAACCAGCGTTCCCGCTCGCCGTCGACAGCGAAGTCGAACATCGCTGCATCGCGTTGGAGATCGTCGAGCGAGTCAAGCAATGTGGTTGCCGCGTCGGTCATGCGTGTCGCAGGCGTTCGTCGGGGGCTCATGAGTCACCAGGTGCGTGCAGGCCGAAGATGAAGTCCGGATCGCCGGGCGTCCACGTGTTGTCGATCTGGGAGTGTCGTCCGACCCGTCGTGTCCGGTCGAGCAGGTTGCGGCCGAGGGCGAGCTGTGTCGATTCCCAGCTCGAGAGTGCGTCTTCGATCGTGCGGGCCGAGTCGAGTGCGGCCGTGAGAGTCCACGCGTCGTCTGCGGCTTTGGCCGTACCCGCTGCTGCGTGGGGACGCACGGCGAACGCCGCGTCGCCGATCAGACAGACTCGACCGAACGCCATCTGTTCGACCTCGATGTCGTACACGACTTGCACGAAGAGTTGTTCGGTCGCCTCGACCACAGCGGCGAGCACGGCTGGCAGTCGTGCCGCAGCGTGCGCCCGGACCTCGTCGTCATGAGCTGCGCTCACCGCCCCCGGAGGAAGCGACAGGTCACGCCGGTGGCCGCTGCGGTCGGCCATCAGATCGTCGAAATCTGGGCCGACGAGGTAGTTGCGGTACCAGACGAAGTTGATCAGTCGTTCGCCGGGAGCGACCGAGCCGTCGAGACCCGGAATTGGGTACACCAGGATGTGGCTGTTCGCATACACATAGTAGGTGATCGCGTCCGTGAGCGACGCGGCGACATCCGGTGCCAGATCAGTCTCGGGAACCATCCCGCGCCACGCCACATATCCCGCGTACCCCTGGGCGGCTTTTGGCTGCAGCCGAGTGCGCGCCATCGAACCAACACCATCGGCGCACACCAGCAGGTCGACCGATGCGGACACGCCGGACGCGAAGCCGACGTCCACTCCTGTACGCAGGTCCCCGGCGCTACCACGGAAGTCGACCATTTCGCTGTCGAGCAGATACGGCGACGGCCTCCAATGGTTGAGCAGGTGGCGGTACACCGTGTTCCACGAACTGAACAGGTAGCGATGCGCGCTTTCGTGCTCGATCGTCCCGTCTCGCCGCAGGTGACGGATCTGGCCCGTCGAGATACTGATTCGGTCGAGCGCAACCCCCGCCCGCTCGACGAGATAGCGCGATGTTGCCTCGAGCAATCCGATGCCTGCGCCACGCTGTTCGAGTTCGTGGGTGGAACGCTCGTACACCGAGACGTCGTGGCCGGCGTCGCGGAGCAGACACGCTGCTGTCAGCCCACCGAGCGAACCCCCAACCACCGCAATTGACAGACAGTCGTGCGAGACAGGTGTCACGTGCCGGACAACCCGGTCCTCAGCCGGGCTGGCCGAACGTCGCGATGCGATCGACCGTGCATTCGAACAGCACGCGCCGCTCGTCGAACGACGGGTCGCGCAGGCCGTACGTGTCGCCGTCGCCGACGTACTTCACCCAGATGCGATCGAGTTGCTCTGTCACGCGCTCACCCTCATCGGGATCGTCCTCAGAAATCTCGCGGTCAACGGTGACCTTCAGGCTCAGCCAGTGATACATGTTCTCGGGATTCATGATCAGCATCGAGATCTCGGGGTTGTTGCGGATCCACTCCGTCTTCTTCCGCTGGCCCGCAACATTGACGAGCACCTTGTCGCCCTCATAGTCGAACCACATCGGCGTCAGGTTCGGGCGACCATTGGTCCCCATGACTGCCATGACGCACGCATACGGTTTGTCCATCAGCTGCTTGTAGGTCTCGTCGAGGTCGCTGATACTCGCGATCGAGTCGTGCGAGCCGACGGAGAACTGGTTCGGCTGCACGCCCTCGGAAACATCGAGGAATCGGGAAACTCGGACGGACATGAGTACACCTCCTGTGTCTGGTGACACAGACACTCGCGCAATTCGAGCGCCGTGTCACGACCGGAGTGTCACGGCGATAGGCCGGCGCAGTACTTCAGCCGCGGGTTGTGGCGATGAGCGCCCGATAGCTCGACGGATCGATGCGCGCGTCGACCAGACGAGGACGCGTCCAATCACCGTCGAGCGCCATCCTCAGTTCGTCGGCAGAACGCGCGATGAGGCCGCCGATGCTGCTGGCTCGGGCGATTGCTGCGAAGTCGGTTTCGCGGTACTTCACGGCGGCGGCACCGCCGTGCTGGTCGCGCTGTTTGATCTCGATGAGGCTCAACGCTGCGTCGTTGAACACGACGACCGTGATCGGCAGATCGAGTCGTGCGATGGTTTCGAGTTCGGCCATCGTCATTCCCAGTCCGCCGTCGCCGACCAATGCAACGACGGGACGGTCGGGACGGGCCACGGCCGCCCCGATTGCGGCCGGCACGGCATACCCCATCGTCGACAGGCCGTTCGAGATCAGCAGATCAAATGGGTTCGCCACCGGCCACAGCGGCATGATCGCGAGGAAATGGGCGCCCGCGTCGACGGTGACGGTTGCATCCGATGGGAGCGCTGCCGAGACCGTGTCGACCAATTGCACCGGCCCGAACGTCGACCTCTTCTCGCAAGCCCTGATCGATTCGCGGCCAGAAGTGCGAAACACCGTGGCGGCACCTTGGCCCCACGACATCGGATCACAAAGCACGCGTTGAGCAGTGTCGGCGAGGTCACCAACGAGGTCGACGGTCGGCGGGAGGTACCCGTCGACTTGGGTGTCCGCAGACAGCCGAATCACCGCAGCATCACTCGTCCACGCAGCAGGGATTGGTTCGACCAGGTCAAGCCCCACTGTCACGATGACATCGGCGGCATCGAGGACTTCGCGTTCGAGTGCACCGTTCGTGAACAGCCCGGCATGCAACAGGCCTTCTGTCGGCACCAGCCCGACCGCCTGGTAGGTCGTCAGCACAGGGGCTGCGAAGTGCTCAAGCACCGCACGGATTGGATCACCAATCGCCGCCGCTTCCATGCCAACAATCACTACCGGACGCGACGCAGCACCCAAGAGCTGGCCCGCAGCATCGATGTCCGCGTCGCCGACGGGCGCAGACGCCCGGTTCGCCGCTTCATCGTTGGATTGACCGCTGACGTCGTAGTCGAGGTGCACGGTACCGAACGGCCAGATGTGAGCCAATCCAACGAGCTCCGCGAGCGCTACATCGTCGATGTCGGTACCCAGCGTTCGCGACGCTTTCGCGATCGGGGCGAACAACGCACGTTGATCAAGCCGTTGATGTGACACACGGCCACGATCCTTTGCCGGCACCGTGTCGGTGACCGCGATCAACGGATACCGATCAAGGGTTGCCTGAGCAACACCATTGGTGATCGAAGTAGCACCCGGTCCGCGTGTGGCCACTACCGCCGTCGGCGTTCGCGTGAGCAGCGCATGCGTACTGGCCATGATCGCCGCAGCGGTCTCGCCGTGCGCGAGATGAAAACGAATGCCCTCAGCAACCGCAGCGCCGACGACGTCCAGATTCGGACCCCCGCCGGGCACCCCAAACATCGCGGTCGAACCGGCCGCCCGCAATGCCCGGGCAAGTCGGCCAGCAAGGGACTCGTCGGTCGCGTCGATTCTCCCGACGATAGTGGTGACACTGCACCCTCGTGATCGGAAATCCTCGAGCCCAGGTGTCGGCAAACAGTCATCCTCGCCGACTTGCGCCGATGAACCGGGAGACCCCTTCATTCGAGAACCGGCGAAACTGAACGGGTCGTTCACGGAGATCAACGCTTATCCGTGCGGTCAGCCCGCCAACTTCGGACGGATCGGACGCCCTGGCCTGGCGGGTTCGTGTTCGGTTCGAATCGGCTCCGAGGTCGACTGGAGGTACTCATGGTCTCACGTTTCCGACACGTCGATGTGTCGACCCCGGGAGACCGTGTCGCGATCTCGGCAACAGCTACTGTGCCAAACTGCCTGCATGCGAGTGGTGGCGGCTGTGGACAAGTTCCGGGGGACCCTTGACGCTCGCGAGGTCGCGTTGGCTGTGGCCACGTCGTGCAGGCAACGAGATGAGGTATGTGTTGAGGTTCCTCTCGCCGACGGGGGTGAGGGTTTGCTCGAAGCGTTTGGCGGAGCGAACCAGAGATCGGTCGTGTCCGGCCCCGATGGTTCTCCGGTGGAGGCGCAGTGGCGTCTGAGTGAAGGGGTCGCGATCATCGAGATGGCGCGGGCTTCAGGGTTGGCGCTCGCAGGCGGTGCCCGAGCGAATCGGCCGGAGCAAGCCACGACGAGGGGCGTCGGTGAGTTGATGGTCGAGGCGGCGAACGCGGGGGCGTCGCGGATGATCGTGGGGATGGGTGGGTCGGCAACGACCGATGGTGGGTGCGGAGCGGTCGACGTGCTGCGTGCATCTGGCGCCTGGGCGTCCCTTGCGGACATCGAGATGGTCGTCGCATGTGACGTTGACACGGTCTTCTGCGACGCGGCGAGGGTGTTCGGTCCACAGAAGGGCGCGGACTCGGCTGCCGTGGAGCGAATGACCGTTCGGCTGGTTGAGCTTGCGGACCGGTACCGCATCGATTTCGGTGTCGATGTCACAGCGATTCCTGGCACCGGCGCGGCGGGTGGTCTGGCAGGTGGACTTGCCGCGATCGGCGCACGGGTCGAATCCGGTTTTGACCTCGTCGCGGACGAGGTCGGTTTGCGTCAGATCGTTGCATCGGCTGACCTGGTGATCACGGGCGAAGGTTCGCTCGACCCGACGAGTAAAACCGGAAAGGTCGTCGGTGGCGTCTCCGCCCTGTGTGCTGAGCTCGGCGTGCCGGTTCACGCGATCGCCGGCGTGGTGCGAGATGTCGACTGGGTCGACAGCACCTCGCTCGTGGATACGTTCGGGGAGCATCGTGCGCTCACGGATACAGCCGCGTGTGTGAGCGCTGCGACGGAATCCGTGCTGGCGACAGTCCCGACTCGCTGACGACGGTCTCTCGCCGTCAGAGGTACGGGGCGACCAGATCGGCGTATCGACGCGCCATGGTGGCGATCGTGTCGTCTCCCGGTGCCGCCCACACGTCTGCGTTGAAGATCTCGACCTCGACGTCTCCCGTGTAGCCAGCGGCGGCGACCGCGCGTGTGAACGGAGCGAAATCGATGTGTCCGTCGCCCATCATCCCGCGGCTGAGCAGCGTGTCGGCAGGAAGCGGTGTGATCCAGTCGCAGATCTGATAGCTGGCGATGCGGTCGGACGCCTCGGCGAGGGTGGCTTCGATGCCGGGTTCCCACCAGAGATGGAACGTATCGACGACGACGCCGACGACGCCGGGTTCGTGGGGTTCGGCGAGCTGTAGCGCCTGCGCCAGGGTCGACACCACCCCTCGGTCGGCTGCGAAGATCGGATTCATCGGCTCGATCGCCAGGCGCACTCCGCGGCTTTCGGCGTATGGGGCGAGGGTCGCGAGCGCGTCGGCGACGCGGCGTCGGGCCGCGGGGAGATCTCGGTCACCGGTCGGGAGACCACCCGGTACGAGCACGAGACACGCTGCCCCGAGCGCCGCTGTCTCGTCGATGGCCGCCCGGTTGTCGTCGATCGCTTGCTTTCGGACACGTGCATCGTTGTCGGTGAAGAATCCGCCCCGGCACACCGATGAGACGCGCAACCCGGAGTCGCGGAGCCACGCTGCGGCTGTCTCGAGTCCAACGTCGGCGACGGGTTCTCGCCAGACCCCGATCGATGACAGGCCTGCTCGGAGTGCTCCGTCGATGGACTCGCGCAGCGACCACTCGGCCGTGGTCCGCTGGTTCAGCGACAGCCTGGCGAGCGATGGGTCTCCGGGTGCCGGGGTATTCGTTCGAGCGGGCTGGCCCGAGGGAACATCGACTTCCGCGGCGCTCACGGTTGCGCCCCTGCCACGGTGAGGTATGACCCGAGCCGTCGGGTCGCGAGATCGGGGTCGGGAAGCAACTGTGCATCGTTGGCGAGTTCGAAGAGACGGCTGAGATGGATTGCGCCGCGGGCCGATTGGAGGCCGCCCACCATGGCGAATCCGTCTTGGTGCCCGCACAGCCAGGAAAGGAACGCGATGCCGGTCTTGTAGAACATCGTGGGAGCTTCGAAGATGTGGCGCGAGAGAGCCAGCGTGGCGTTCATTTCGAGGTCGTACGTGGCGATGTCGTTGCAGTCCAAGGCGTGGAGAGCCGCGGCGGCAGCGGGAGCGACGGCTGCGAACGCTCCGAGGAGAGCGTCAGAGTGGTGGGTTTCGGTGCCTCGGATCAAGTCGGGGTAGTTGAAGTCGTCACCCGTGTAGAGCCGGACATCATCGGGCAGCTCGCCGCGCAGGCCGATCTCGTGTTCGGCCGAGAGGAGGGACACCTTGACGCCGTCGATCCGGTCTGCGTGGTCGGAGACGAGTTCCACGAAGGTCTTCGTGGCGATCGCGATGTCGTCGGAACCCCAGTACCCGCTGAGTTGCGGGTCGAACATGGGTCCGAGCCAGTGCAGGATTACGGGGCGAGATGCGCGTTCGATTACCTGGTCGTACACGGAGCGATAGTCCTGGGCGCTCGTCGCTGTGGCGGCGAGTTGTCGCGACGCCATCAGGATCACCTCGCTGCCCGCTTCCTCGACGAACTCGAGCTGTTCGCTGTAGGCGTCCACAATCTGTCGTGTGCTCGTCGCGTCCGGCCGATGGTCGGTTCCGGCACCCGACGCGATTCGACTCCCCGTGTCGGCGGCTTGGGCGGCTGACCGACTGATCAGCTCCTGGGCGGCGGGCCAATCGACGCCCATGTTTCGCTGCGCGGTGTCCATCGCTTCGGCGATTCCGAAGCCGAACCGTGAGAGGTGGCGCCGAAATCGCATCGTTGCGTCCCAGTCGATTGCGGCGGGGGATCCCGGAGCATTGTTCGCCAGTGGGTCAGCCACGACGTGCGCGGCTGCGAAGACCATCCGGGATCGGAATGGCTTCGGATGCTCCGACCACTTGCGTGGTTCGCGCAATGCGATCTCCCGGGTGCCGTTCGGGCTGGGGATTGCGACGGTGCTCATGGTTCGATCCGTGGAATCTCAATGCGGCGACCCTCGCTCGACGACTGGTACGCGGCTTCGACCAGCCGGAGGCCCCGCTCGCCAGCACGGAAGTCGTACTTGTGCGGCCGTCCAGCATCCACGTCGGTGAGGAACTGTTCCCATTGAGCCCGGAAGCCGTTGCCGAAGTCGGCGTTGTCCGGGATCTGATGCCACTGTGAACGGAAGTCGAGGTCGGTTGGTACGTCCGGATTCCAGACCGGCAGCGGTGTCTGCGCCCGCGGTTGGACGCGGCACCCGAACAGACCGGCGATCGCTGACCCGTGGGTGCCGTCAACCTGGAACTCGACGAGTTCCTCGCGTTCCACACGGGTCGCCCACGATGAGTTGATCTGAGCGACGATTCCGCCTTCGATCTCGAAGATTCCGTAGGCGGCGTCGTCGGCGTCGGCGTCGTAGTGATGGCCGCCTTCGTCCCATCGATCGTGAATGTGGGTGGTGGCGTGTGCGTACACGGAGTCGACCCGGCCGAAAAGGTTCTCGAGCACGTAGTTCCAATGGCAGAACATGTCGAGCACGATGCCGCCACCGTCGCTCGTCCGATAGTTCCAGCTCGGCCGTTGAGCCGGGATTCCATCGCCCTCGAACACCCAGTACCCGAACTCGCCGCGCACCGACAGGATGCGTCCGAAGAACCCCGACTCGATCAACCGTTGAAGCTTCAGCAGGCCCGGCAGATAGAGCTTGTCGTGGACGACACCGTTGATCACGCCGGCACTGGATGCAGCGGCCGCAAGTTCGGCCGCGTCGGAGACGGATTCGGCTGTCGGCTTCTCGGTGTAGACGTGCTTTCCAGCGGCAATGGCTTTCAAGATCGCCGGCTTGCGGACGTTGGTGAGCGCCGAGTCGAAGTAGATCGGTGCGGAACTGTCAGCGAGTGCCTCGTCGAGATCGACGGTCCAGTCGGCGACGTCCAGGTCTTTCGCGATCGCACCGACGCGCTCGGCGTTGCGTCCCACGAGGATCGGCTCGACCTGGAGCCGGTCACCGTTCGGGAGTTCGATGCCGCCGTCCTCGCGGATCGCGAGGACCGAGCGGAGGAGGTGTTGGCGGTATCCCATGCGGCCGGTGATGCCGTTCATGATGATGCGGATGGTGCGGGAAGGCATGTTGTTGTCCTGTCAATTCTCGGTTGGGATGCTCGGCCTGGTGGGGGCGGACGATGTCGGGATCAGCGATCGGTGAGGCGTTTCCGGATGAGGCGCATGATGTTCCCCTCATAGATCAGCGTGCGATCCGCTGTGGTGATCTCGAGTTCGTCGATGACCCGGATCATGCTTCGGATGAATCCCGGTCCGCCTTCGGGGTCAAAGGGGCAATCGCTGCCGAACAACACGTGTTCACAGCCGAAGAAGTCGAGGCCGCACCTGGTTGCTGCGGCTGATCCGGAGATCGCTGTGTCGGCGTAGAACTGTCGGAAGTAGTCGATGGGAGGACGCGAGATGCTGCTTCCGAGTGCCCCGCCGGTGGTGCGGCTGCCCAGTTGTTGACCCCAGCCGGTGTCGATACGACCTTCGAAGAACGGGATCATCGCTCCGAGGTGGTGCGTGATCACCTTCAGATCGGGGTGGCGTTCGAACAGACCCGAGAAGACCATGCGGGCCATCGCGGCGCTTGTTTCGTACGGCCAGCCGAATGCCCACCAGATCTCGAATTCGGAGCGGTCCTCGGTTGCGAAGTCGGGAGTCGATGCATCACGTGTTGGGTGCATCCAGATCGGGAGGTTGTACGACGCCATGAGGTCATAGAGCGGGAGGAACTGTTCGTCGTCGACGGGTACCCCGTTCATGTTGGTGAAGATTTGGACGCCGCACGCCCCCAACTTGTCGATCGCGAACTGCGCCTCTTCGACCGCCGCGGTCGGGTTGTTCATCGGGAGCGAGGCGACGAAGTGAGGGAAACGCGATGGTTGGGCGACGGTGAGGGTTCGCATCGCTTCGTTCGCCAGTCGTGCGACTGCGGGGGCTTCCTGCTCGTTCGCGATTCGCTCGATCGGAGGAGACGACAGGGTCAGGATCTGTTGGAAGTCGTCTCCGAACTCATCCAGCATCTCGAGGCGAGCGTCGATGTCGTGAAGGTTCGGCAGTTCCAGCCAGCGCTTGAACACGGCGGGATTGGTAATCATCTCTTGCATCCGCGAGAAGTAGTCCGGCGGCAGGATGTGGCTGTAGACGTCGATCTTCTTCATGATTGTCTCGCGCTGTCCGGAAGCCAGCTGGTGAGTCGTCGGTCGACCATTTGGACCGAGCCGACGACGACGAGCGCGATACCGACGATCACGATCAGGACGGCGAGAACGCTCGTGCTGTCGAAGCGCCCACCGGCGTCGGTGACGACTCGGCCCAGACCGACCACGGCGATGAACATCTCGCCGTTGATCATTCCGGTCACGGCACGTCCCGCTCCGAGGCGAACGCCCGCCATGATTCCCGGGACCGCTGCGGGGATGACGATGCGGAACAGCGCAGTGGTCGGTGAGGCGCCGAACGAGCGCCCCATTTCCACCATGCTCGGCGCGACTGATTTCACTGCGTCGGCAGTGGTGATCATCATGACGAACGTCGAGTACATGACGACGACGCCGACGATTGACTGCCGCCCGTCACCGAACAGCGAGAAGAAGACCGGAGCGAACACCAAGGACGGCGCTGTGAGCAGTGCGTAGGCGTACATCGAGAACGCTGCTTCGACTCGCGGGTACCAACCCATCATGGTTCCCACGATCAATCCGGCGGACAGGGAGATCGCGAACCCGATGGTCAGGTTGACCAAGCTGAAGCCGAGGCTTTCGACGATCAACCCGTCCTGGATCATCTCCCAAAGGCGAGCGAGCACGTCGCTCAGTGGCGGGAACGCATTCGCGTCGAGGAGTCGGGCAAGAATCTCCCAGAGAATGCCACCAACGGCGAGGCTGACGATGGCGTCGGGCACTCGGATCTGAGACAGTCGGCTCGGGCCGGGACGACCGCCGATACCGACGCGTCGCGCGTCTGCCTCCACTGTCGTCGGCTCGGGCGCTGCGAGGTCGGGCTCGGTTGTTTCCGACATCGTCATCGCGCGGAGCCGGAGGTTGCCCCGAGGTGGTGCTCTTCGTGCATTGCACGCAGGCGCTCCCAGAGGTGGGCAGAGATCTCGGTGTATTCAGCGGAGCGTTCGAGCGCGTCAACGTCCTGCGAGCGTGGCCGCTCGATCGGCACATCGACGATCTCGGCAATTCGACCCGGTCGAGCACTCATCAGTACGACCCGGTCCCCAAGCAGGACCGCTTCCTCCATGCTGTGCGTGATGAAGACGACGGTGAGCTCTGTCCGCTCCCAAATCGCGAGCAACTCCTCTTGCAGCAGGCGTCGGGTTTGCTCGTCGACCGCGCCGAATGGTTCGTCCATCAACAAGACTTGCGGCTGGACGGCGAGAGCGCGGGCAATCCCCACCCGTTGTTGCATGCCGCCCGAGAGTTCGGCCGGCCGCTTGCTCTCGAATCCTTCGAGACCGACCATCTGGATGAGATCTCTCGCGCGCTGATCGCGTTCCTTCTTCGGAACCTTCCTCATCTCGAGCCCGAAGGTCACGTTGCGCAGCACGGTCGCCCACGGCAGCAACGCGAAGTTCTGGAAGACCATCGCCCGGTCAGGGCCCGGTCCACGAACGGGTTCGCCCGCGACCGTGATTTCGCCGTCGTCCCACGGGATCAACCCAGCGGTGGCCTTGAGCAGCGTCGTCTTGCCGCAACCGCTGGGTCCCAGCACGGTGACGAACTCGCCGCGCCCGACCGTCAGGTCGACACCTGACAGTGCCTGTACAGTCGTTCCGTCTTGGCCGACGAACGACTTCGACACGTTCGAGTACTCGATCATCACAGGGTCCTTCTCGATTGGTTGTTCCAGGGGGTGAGGCGTCGCTCCAGCAAAGCCATCAGGTTCACCAGCAGCAGCGCCTCGAGGATGATCACGATGATCACCGCGTAGAGCGAGGCTGGTTGCAGAAATCCACGGAACCGGAGGATCAAGCCGCCGACTCCCACGGAGACCATCAACAATTCGACGATGACCATGGCCTGAACGGCCCGTCCGAGACCAAGCCGCAGGCCGGTCATGATCGATGGCATCGCGCCCGGTAGGAGGATGCGCGTCCAGATTTGGCGTTCGCTGGCGCCGAACGAGCGCGACATCTGAATTAAGGAGGTGTCGACCTGCTTTACGCCGGATCGGGAGCTCACGATGATCATCACCACGGCGAAGATGGTCACCAGAATCACCCGGGACAGCAGGCCGAACCCGACGGAGATCACGAGGAGCGGGATGATCGCAGCCAGCGGGGTGACGAGCAGGATGCTCAAGTAGACGTCGAGGTACCGCTCGGCGCGTCGGAATCGACCCAGCAGCAGTCCCAACGGCACACCAACGGCGACCGAGATCAAATAGCCGATGACCATCGCCTGATTGCTGATCCAGAGCGCTTCCCACAGCTCGCTCGTGCCAAGCAGGCGGAAGAACTCGCGAACCGTTTCCGTGAAAGTCGGTATCAGCAGGCCACCCTTGGTGACGGCGTACACCTGCCAGATCAGGGCGAACGCACACACCGTGATCAGGCGATACGTCCAGGTGGTATCCAGGACCCGGAGAGCAGCCGTCGTCCGCCGACCGGCGGCCCGTTCCGTCTCGAGACGGAGCGGGCCGCTCTTCCAGTCGCTACGCACCGGTCAGCTGTCGACGGTCGCGTTGTCAGAGAAGGACAGGTCCGACGCGTCAGCCGCCGTCATGCCGTCTTCGATTACTCCAGCATCGACGAAGAAGTCGATCGTGTACTGGACGTTCTCCGGAGTCAACGCAGTCACATCGAACAGGCCGCCCTGGACGTACAGTTCGGCGGTCCCAGCGAGCGAGTCACTGACGCTGTCGGGCAGGTACTCCTCGACCAGTCCCACGAGGTACGCCGAATCGGCATTGATTGCAGCGTGCTGGGCGGCGACAGCGTCGATGAAGTCCTGAGCAGCATCGGGCGACTCGCCCAGGAAGTCCGAGCTCGCGTAGATCGTCTGCGGGTGCAGCTCGGGCAGGTCTTCACGGAAGTTCGCGAGTGGCTCACCCAGAGGGGTACCCGCCGCCTCGAGCGAAGCGACGTCCGCCAACTCGAGTGCGGTCGCGGTGATCTCGCCGGCCTGCAGCGCCTGGGCGCGGACATCGGAACCCCCGATCACCAGGTACTCGGGCTCACCAGTCGTGCAGTTCTCATCGACCCACGTGCGAATCATTGCCGTTGCAACTGCGCCCTCGCTGAAGATTCCCACAGGTTCACCGTCGAGATCGTCGCACGACTCGATGCCGTCCTGGGCATAGAAGCCCCACTGGTTCCCGACGACATCCCCGATCAGCACCACGGGTGCACCAAGCTCGTTCGCGATCAACGCTGGGCTCGTGCTCTCGGCCGAGATCGCGTAGTCCCCTCGTGCCATGCCCTCGATGGCCAGTTCCGGCTCGGCGAGCTCGACCGTCTCGACGTCGTAGCCCTGTTCGGCCATCGAGTCGATTGCGGCGAGGAGCGGAACGGTGGTGATGTCCGGCTCGATCACCGCCACGGTGAACGAGGCCAGATCTTCGGCTGGCTCAGCCGATTCGGCCTCGGCAGCATCGGTGGTGGCCGAGTCGTCCGCGGCATCGGTGTCAGCCGTTTCGGCTGCTTCGGAGTCGGCGGTCTCGGCTGCGTCTCCACCGTCGTCATCGCTGCCACAGGCAGCGACCGTCAATGCAGCGACAGCAACGAGCGCACCGGTACGGCGCAGGCCTCGAGAAATGGTCATGAAAATCCCCCATAAAGATAAGTGTACGTAAGCGCTTTCGTAAGCGCTTTCGGCACTCTAAGGTACGGGGGTCGGCTACGCAAGCTTCGACAACAACGGCTTGAGCCATCCGGGAGCATCCTTGAACGAAAAGACCTCGAATGACAACGGCCGAGTCGTGCGCCTCGTCGACGTCGCCGACGCTGCTGGTGTCTCGATCGCCACTGCGTCACGATCATTGTCGCGCTCTCCTGGCGTGAGCGGCGCACTGGCCGAGAAGGTTCGCGAGGTCGCGCTGCGACTCGGGTACATCGCCAACCAACACGCTCGAACGCTGGCGGGCGGGACCAGCTCGACGGTGGGACTGCTGGTTCACGAGATTGGAGATCCGTACTTCTCTGAAATCGCAGGTGGCGTGATCGACACCGCCGAGAGCATGGGGATGACGGTACAGATCTGCCACACCGGACGTAGCCCGGAAACCGAACTCCATCATCTGCGCACCTTCATCGCGAACAGAGTCGGCACCATCATCATCGCGGGATCGGGCCACGTCGACAGCTCTCAACAGTTGGCGGCTCGTCACGAGCTCGAGAGCTACGTGGCGAGCGGCGGCCGCGTTGCCGCCATCGGCCGCCACCACCTCGGTGTCGATGCCATCCGACCCGACAACGTTGCCGGTGGCGAGACCATCGCCCGCCACCTGGTCGACCTCGGCCATCGAAAAATCGCGATCGCTGCGGGGTCGACAGGGCTCTCGACCGTCGCAGACCGGATCGTAGGAATCACACACGTGCTCGCTGAATATGGCATCGCTCAGGACGACCGGCCGATCGTCGAGGTCGAGTTCACCGACAGCGGCGGACGGCTGGCCACCCAACAGATTCTTGAGCAGCACCCTCACGTCACAGCGATCGCGGCCCTCAACGACGCCATGGCAATCGGTGTGCTGTCAGAGCTCCGTGCACGCGGTATCTCGGTCCCGAATGAGATGTCCGTCGCCGGTTTCGACGACGTCGCCGTCGCATCCAGCCTCGCTCCCAGCCTCACAACGATCAGACTTCCGATGTCGGAGATGGGCAGACGCGCACTTGAACTGGCTGTATCCGAACCGGCCGCCCGAGTCCGCCAACGAAAGACATCGCACGAACTCGTCGCACGCGACTCGACATCCACTCCGAGACCCAACTGACATCCCACGAAGATCTCGTTGGTCAGTTCACCTGGATAGACGAAGCAGGCGCGCAACGTCTACACCCCGCCAGTTCTCCCCCGGTCCGGCGAACCGCCACTCCAACCGGCGTTTCTAGCATCGAACGCGAGTGTGATGGGTCCTGCGGCCAGGAGCGATTGCGACTGGACAGGCCCGGAACCTGCAAAGCGCGGCAACGACCAGCGCCCTGATGAAGTATCGAACAGCCGGTCAGGATGCGGAAACGACCCTGCTTGCGACAGCGGTCCGAGATGGACGACCGCGCGCAGAGCAATGTGGGACTGATAGCAGTCGGTATTCGAGGAGTCGGGATAGGTCCCTCGGCTCCGGCCGTTTCAGGCCTGAGAGCTCGGGCTGAACGGCCACGATCAGAGTGCTGACTTCCGGGCCGATGGAGGTCGCTTGGCGGGCGCTATTCCGGACGGTGCGATCGAGCGTTTAGAATCTCGTGTGCCGGTGTCGGCAGTCGCTCGAGCGACTGGCCCCAATCCGTTGTCGCGTACGCGAGAGCCGGGCT
>NZ_JBAVYV010000047.1:0-36079 GCF_049588435.1 Ilumatobacter sp. | reverse complement strand
GAGCAGCTCAGCGATCTGGGGGAGCAGCGGGCCGAGCCGGAGCGCGGTCTTGCGCAGGTCGTCGGTGATCGTCGTCGGCGGCTTCGTCGGCGTGACCAAGGTTCGGACCGGCGAGAACGCGGCCGCTTCCATGACCGCAGCCCATCGATCGGAGGAATCCTCCGGGGTGAGGCCGTCGGTGGCGGCAGCGCCGAGCTTGCGCGCGAGTTCGGGTGGGAACATCACGCCGGCTTTCGGCGGCTGCGACGACAGGCGTAGGGCGCGGATCGAGCGCCCCACCGTCAAGGCGGCATCGACGTCCTCGAGCCAGAGTCGGAGCTCCTGGTCCTGCTTCTTGACCAACTCGGCCTTGAGCTGTGTCGCGATTTCGCGGGTCGACTCGTCGCGGGCGACGATCGGGTCATCGCTCGCGGCGACGACGCTGCGGATGTCGCGGAGGTCGAGATTGTCCATCTGACGAAGTGCGGCTTCGGCGCGGTCGAGCCAGTCGGCCACGCGCAGCTTCGGCATCAGGCCTTCGGCCATCTTCAGCACGCTGTCCTCGGGCATCGTGGGCTTGCCGTCGGCAGCGAGCTTCTTGTTGTCGTCGGTGAGTCGGGTCCGCACGGCAGCCATTCCCTGGATCGCGAGTTCGGCGATCGGGCGTTGCTCCTCGGGGATTCCGGCGAGGACCTCGTTGCGGCGCGCCTTTCCGGGACGGAGCCGCTTTGCCGTCGGCCGCTGTGGGACCTCGGGCGGCGGGTCGAAATGAGGTCGACGCGGACCGCGTCGATCGCCACTCTTGTCGCCGCGACTCTCGTTGTCGTCACGTCGCCGGCCGTCTCCGCGACCCTTGTCGTCCCGACGTCCTCGCTTCGGTCCCCGACCGCCGCGATCACCGCGATCGCCCCGGTCGTTCCGATCCCGTTTGGCGCGGGTCTCGATGACCGCTTGGAAGTTCTCCTCCACCGGCAGGAGTTCGAGGAGGTCGGGCGCGGGCTTCTCGCGACCCTTCACGATCGACAGGACCTCGATCCCGTCGAGCTCCTGTTCGACCTCGGCCTTCAGCTCGTCGCCGACCGACGCCCCGGGAGGAAGAATCTTCCCGTCGAGGACACCTTTCGGTACGCGCGCTCCGGCTGCACGCCATGTCCAAGAGCCGTCGGCGAGCGCGCTCGTCAGCTCGATGTCAATCCTGCGGGGCATGGCGACCAAGGTACCCCGTCGAGCTGGAAGAAACGATGTCGATACGTCGGGGGAGCGCCCGACCTCGCTCCCGGCTCCGTTGGACGCTGGACGGCCGCGGTGGGTACCGTGCCGCGGTGGCCATCTACGCGCTCGGAGACCAGGTACCAACGATCAGCGGGGATGCATTCGTGCATCCCGACGCAACGATCATCGGATCGGTGACGATCGGGTCGGAGTCATCGGTGTGGCCCGGCGCTGTCGTGCGTGGCGACGGAGGCGAGATCGTGATCGGCGATCGGACCAGCGTGCAGGACAACGCGGTCCTGCACACCACTCCGATGTGGCCCACGATCGTGGGAAGCGACTGCGTGCTCGGGCACCTGATCCACCTCGAAGGGTGCACCATCGAGGATCACGTGTTGGTCGGGAACGCTTCGATGGTGCTGCACCGGTGCGTCGTGCGGACCGGCTCGATCGTGGCGGCGAACGCTGTCGTCCTGAACGGCACCGAGGTGCCGAGCGGAGCGATCGCTGTCGGAACCCCGGCGGTGATCAAGGAAGGGCGCGCTCGGCGCGCCGACATCGACCTCGGGAGCCAGGAATACGTTCGGCGGGCCGCTCAATACCGGAGCGAACTCCGCCGTCTCGATTGAGACCTGAGCGACCGCCTCGCAATCAGCTGGCGCGGGCTCGAACGCCGATCGGCGCGATCAGGCGGAATCCGGCCGCATGGCGCTCGTCCTCGGACTCGCCGCCCCAGAACCCGTACTCGTGGTTGTCGCGAGCGAAATCCATGCATTCGGTGCGCACGCCGCACCCGGCGCAGATTGCCTGAGCGGCGTCTTCTCGTCGCTCCCGGGCCTGCGGCCGCTCGGCCGCAGTCGGGAAGAACAGGTGGGTGAGGCCTTTGCAGGCCCCGTCTCGCATCCAATCGTCGGCTTCGATCTGTACAGCCGGCATGTCGATCATCGTCATGAACTCTCGTTCCCCTCGAGTTGCTGTGACCGTTGATTTCCCAGCTCAACGGTCGTTTTGTTTGCGTTACGAAGATGACAGTAGATGAAATCAATCGTTCAGTCAATTGTCATCTGCAACCTTTTCTGTCACGGTGGCTGACGATGGGCTGGAGGTCCCCGAATGGACACAAAGTCGGTTGTTCAGGCGAGGATGGCCCGCACGCCCGCTGCGAACCGCTCGACGTCACGCGTGGTCGTGTCCCAGGCGGTCATCCATCGCACCTGCTGCTCGCTGACGTCCCAGTCCCAGAAGAAGCACCAGTCGCGCAGCGGCGCGATCACCGGTGCCGGGAGACGCGGAAATAGGCTGTTGACCTGCGGGCGCTCGGCAAGTTCGACTCCGTCGATGTCACGCACCAACTCATCGAGATGGGTTGCCATCGCGTTCGAATGACCGCCGAGTTCGATCCAGAGATCATCGCGGAGCAGAGCGTTGAGCTGCGCCGAGAGATATCGCATCTTCGATGGGAGTTGGGTGACCTGCTTGCGCACGTACTCCGATCCGACCGCGAGTTCGGGGTCGACGAAGACGATCGCTTCGGCACCGAGCGCACCGTTCTTGGTGCCCCCGAAACTGACGACGTCGACGCCGGCATCGATCGTGAAACTGCGCAACGTGTCGACGCTGCCACCCAGTGCGGCCGTGGCGTTCGCGATCCGTGCCCCGTCGAGGTGGACGATCATCCCCATCCGATGCGCCGTCGTGCACAGCGCGGCGATCTCGGCGGGGGAGTAGAGGGTGCCGAGCTCGGTCGGCTGTGTGATCGAGACGATCCCGGGCTGTACGTGATGCTGCACGCCGTGGAGATGACCGACCGACTCGAGCATCGTCGGGGTGATCTTGGCGTCGGGGGCGGGCAACTCGATCAGTTTCGTTCCGAGAACGCGTTCGGGGGCGCCGGTTTCGTCGGCGGCGATGTGGGACCAGTTGGTGCACACGATCGCGTGGTGTGGTCCGCGCAGTGACCCCATCGCTGTGGCGAGCGCCGCCACGTTCGCCCCCGTGCCGTTGAAGCAGACCCGGCTCACCACCGGGGCGCCGAACAGGTCGCAGAACCGGTCTTCGCACTCAGCGGTCTGGTCGTCGGCTCCGTACGCCAGCGCGTGACCGGCGTTCGCCTCGAGCACCGCCTCGATCACGGCGGGATGAGCCCCCGCCGCGTTGTCACTTGCGAAGGCTCGCTCGGGCGCTGACGGCATCGTGGTCACGCCCCGATTCTGTCAGCAGACCCGCCCATCACCCTCCCATCACCCTCCCATCACTCGCCCGTCGACCGCCCGACCCCGACCGACCTCCCGACCCCGACCGACCTCCCGACCCGGCCCGGAAACCTCGGCGGATCGTGACGACCAGCGTCAGCGTCCGTCGGAATTCGCGTCGGATCGGCACTCGCCTCGCAAACTCAGAGGGATCGTGACGGTCACCGTCACGATCTCCCGAAATTTCCGAAAGGGGGCGGGGCACTCGGACGGGCGAGGGAGTCGAGGGTGCGAGATGTGGCGGACGTCGCGGTGACGGGATGCCTGGTGCCCGAAGCCACGGAACGGTGCGTGGTAATGTTTCGTCATGACGAAAAGGGAGACGCGTGCGATCGGAGGGGAGCGCTGTCGGTGGTGTCGTCGGGTGCTGGAGCAGCGCTCGGGGCCGGGTCGACCCCGGGAATTCTGTAGTCAGCGATGCCGGCAGTGGGACTGGGTGTCGCGGCAACGCGCCGCCGACCTCGCGCTCGGTGCCGACGAGATCATCATTCGACGCGACGAACTCGACCGCCTCCACGACGACCTCTACATGTTGGCGTGCGCGGTGGAGGACACCGAGCGCGACCTTGCCGAACGGGCGCCGATGAGCAACCGTGAACTGCAGGGTGCGCTCGACTGGCTCCTCGAGAGCGCCCGACCGCTCCGAGACCGCGAACTCTCGGCACCTACCCCCACACCTGACAAAACGTCATGACGTAATTGGTTGCAGCCCGTGGGGAGCGGGGCTGGAGCCGCCGTTCTCTCGACGTGACCGCCCGGACAGCGCGCCGCGAGGCGAGGAAATCCAGGGTCGTCATCATCTCGACAGGATGCCACCATGGCCCTCGTGCCGTATGGATGCGGTACGTGCCGGACGTCGATGCCGGAGGCCGCAATCTGGATGGGCGCTTGCACGGTGTGTGGAGGGCTCAGATGCGCTACTGATGAGCCGTCCTTCGGACCGTCCGACGGTCCCCGCCCGGGCCGCCGTCCTCGTCCACCAAGCCGCCCATAATCTCCGTTATGTCAATCACATGTAACTGAACGGACATCAACTCAAGGATTTGCGAGCCACGAGACACCCGCGCACCATCTGTGTGCTGAGCTGGGCTTTCGTCGTGTCGTGGCCGCTTCCGACGGCCAATCCTCAACGTGAAGTTGACCCTCAACCTCGACTAGAGATTTGCGTTGAAGGTTGAAAGTCCTGAGGATGGCGGAATGCACGATGCTCGAACGAACATCTCTTCACGTCGGAGCACCCGTTGGGGTGAGCCGACTTCCCCCGGAGTGCGGACGCGGATGCTCCAACTGTTTGTTGCGTTCGCGGTCGCCCTGATCGGCTGGACGGTCGCCGTCCCGACCACCCAGGCGGCGCCCGCTGTCGAGGCGCCCGTCGTCTCGGCCGGGTTCGTCGGACTGCGAACGGGATCACGTGGAACCGACGTCGCCTCGCTTCAGCGAGCGTTGATGTCGGCAGGGATCACGGTGCAGGGAGGTGCCGACGGAGTCTTCGGACCGGTCACCCAACAAGCCGTGCGAAACTTCCAGAAAGCTCGAGGCCTCCCGGTCACCGGCGAGGTCGATCAGGCAACGTCGAGTGCCCTCGCCGGTGCGTCTGGTTCGTCGTCGTCCGCCTCGTCAGGTGTGGAGGGGCTGAGCCAAGGGTCGAAGGGCGACGCGGTCAAGGTGCTCCAGCAACGTCTGTCGGAACGCGGCGTATATGTGGCCGGCGGTGCCGACGGAGTCTTCGGTGAAGCAACAGCGCGTGCGGTGCGGCACTTCCAGACCTGGAATGGCCTGGGCGTCACCGGCTCGGTGAATGCGGCGACCGCGAAGGCTCTCGGGCTGCCGGGTGCAGCAGGCTCCGCTTCGTCGAGTTCTGCAGCACCCGCTGCCGCAGCATCGTCGGGGTCGACGACCGGCTTCGTCGGAATGAAGCAGGGAGCCAAGGGCAACAACGTCAAGACGATGCAGCAGGCGCTCCAGAAGAAGGGCACATGGATCCTGGGAGGCGCCGACGGAGTGTTCGGTCCGGCCACCACCTCGGCGGTGAAGAAGTTCCAGTCGGTGAACCGGCTGACGCAGACCGGTGTGATCGGTGAACGAGAAGCACAGCTGCTCGGTCTCAGCTCAGGCGCAGCCGCTTCCGCGCCCGCAGCGAACACGAGCGCCTACCTCGGACTCAAGGTCGGATCCAGCGGCACCGCCGTCAAAGCCGTCCAGTCCGCGCTCATGAAGGCGGGCGTGGCCGTGACCGGCGGAGCCGACGGCTCGTTCGGCAACGTCACCAAAGCGGCCCTGATCCAATACCAGAAATCGGTCGGCGTGACCGCCGACGGAACGGTCAACCAGGGGACGATCGACAAGCTGGGCCTCGGTACCTCGAACGGTCCGGTTGCGTTTGCGAGCGGGAGTTCCGCCGGCGGGTCGTCGGCGGTGAGCAGCGGCTACGTCGGTCTGAAGGTCGGGTCCAGCGGTGCAAAGGTCAAGGAGCTCCAGCAGGCGTTGATGAACTCCGGGCTGTACGTGCTGGGCGGTGCCGACGGCAAGTTCGGAACTGCAACACAGACTGCGCTGAAGAACTTTCAGAAGGTGAACGGCATCCCCCAGACCGGTGTCACCACGGCCAAGGGCGTCGCGATCTTGGCGCTCGGCACGGGCGCCGCTCAGGGAGCGACGAACCCCGGCATCTCGATGCAGAAGTTCCCGGTCGGGGGAAATTGCTTCTTCGGGGACACATGGCAGGCAGCACGAGGGAATGGTCGGACGCACGAGGGTGTCGACATCATCGCCAGCGAGGGCACCAATCTCTACGCAGTGGTCGACGGCACCATCTCGAAGCAGTACTGGGATCAGCCAGGTTTGTTGTCGGGCAACGGTGTCCGGGTCCAGCAGGCCAACGGGACCTACTTCACCTACCTCCACATGAAGGGCTTCGCTCCCGGGATCAAGGTGGGCGCGAAGGTCAAGGCCGGCGATCTGATCGGCTGGGTCGGCAACACCGGTTCGAGTGCCACCCCGCACCTCCACCTCGAGATCCACCCCAACGGTGGAGCCGCCATCAATCCATACCCGTACGTGAAGGCGATGAACGGCTGCTGACACGCCGGGTCGGCGTCGACTGAACGACGCAGCAAAGCGAGATCAGACGTGGAAGGCGAGCTTCGGCTCGCCTTCTGCGTTGTTCGAGCCGCTTCACCTGGCGTCATCTGGCGTCATCTCGGCTTCGTCTCGGCTTCGTCTCGGCTTCGTCTCGGCGTCATCTCGGCGACCGCTCCCCCGCCGTTTCCGGCCTCGCCGGGTGGTCGACATCGTGGTGGCGCCGATGTTCATGGAATGATCGGGCGATGCCCAGCTTCACGATCGATCAACCGCTGCGCTTCGGGATCTTCCTCCCCCCGATGCACAAGACCGGCGTCAACCCGACGCTCGCGATGCACCGGGACCTGGAACTGATCGTTCACCTCGATCGGCTCGGCTATCAGGAGGCGTGGATCGGCGAGCACCACTCCGCCGGAGCGGAACTGATCGCGAGCCCGGAGGTCTTCATCGCCGCAGCGTCGCAACGAACCACCCACATCAAGCTCGGAACCGGGGTCAACTCGCTCCCCTATCACCATCCGTTCGTGCTCGCCGACCGCATCGTGCAACTCGATCACCTCACCCGGGGTCGGATGATGTTCGGAGCCGGACCGGGCCAGCTGACGTCCGATGCCGCGATGCTCGGCATCGACCCGAACGACCAACGGCCACGGATGCACCAGGCGTTCGATGTGATGATGCGTCTGTTCGCCGGCGAGACCGTCTCGGAGAAGACCGACTGGTTCACGTGCGACGAGGCCGTGCTCCAGATGCGGCCGTACAGCAACTTCGACGTCGCGCTCGTCTCCTCGGTATCCCCGTCGGGCTCGAAACTCGCCGGGCGGTACGGCACCGGCTTGATGTCGATCGCTGCGACGGAACCAGCGGGCTTCGGCGTGCTCGACTACAACTTCAACGTCTGGCAGGAGGAGTCGGCACTCAACGGTCACGTCGCCGATCGATCCGACTGGCGGTTGATGGGCCCGATGCACATTGCCGAGACCGAGGCCCAGGCACGTGAGAACTGCAAGTACGGGCTGCAGTGGGTGTTCGACTACCTCGCGCACATCTTGCCGATGGGGGATCCCAATGAGCCCGGGCCTCCCACCGATTACGACGACTTCGTCGACTTCATGAACGAGTCCGGGCGGATGGTGATCGGAACTCCCGAGATGGCGATCGCTCAGATCGAACGGCTGCAGGAGAAGACCGGCGGATTCGGTTGTTTCATGATGATGGGAGCGGACTTCGCGAATTGGCAGGCGACGAAGGATCACTGGGAGTTGTTCGCGTACGAGGTGATGCCCCACTTCACCGGTCAAGCAGCACCCGTCCAGACGAGCTACGACAAGATCATCGACGCCGGGAGCCGCTGGGTCGATGCAACGCTCGGCGCCCAACTCACCGAGATCGGCAAGTACGAAGAAGAACGCGCCGCCCGCTGAGGATTACGTCGGTCCGACAGATGGACTCCCCCGCGCCGACGACGCACGCGGTGGCCCGCGAATCGTCATGACGGAACGCCTCGGAGTCGCGCCATCGACGGGGGTGATTCGGTCGAGACCGTGAAGGTGGGTGTGCTGCGGCTACTGTTCCGGTTCACAACTGAAACGCCGTCGTCTTCGATCGGGAGAGCCGCAACCGTTGCTGTCACAGCAACCGCAGCGGCGCCGAAGGAGCAACCACCCCGGAATCTCTCAGGCACCCGGACCGGTCGGAGCAGGCACGCTGGAAAGAGATCGACGTCGACCGTCGTTCCGCCGACGGGGATCAAACTCTCAGGCAAGCACGACAGCGGGGGCCGACCCTCACGGAGGCCCGCGTGACCACTCCCATCGCCGAATTGTTCGAACCGGACGAGTTCGTTCGTCGCCACATCGGTCCGTCCCCGGCGGACGTGGCCCGGATGCTCGACGTGATCGGCGTGTCGAGCACCGATGTGCTGCTGGACGAAACACTTCCGGAGTCGATCCGTGCGAGCGAACCGCTCGCGCTGGGCGATGCCGTACCCGAACACGACGCGATCGCCAGGTTGCGCGCGATCGCCGGGCGCAACACGGTGGTGACGAGTCTGATCGGGATGGGGTACCACGCCACGATCACTCCCCCGGTCATCGCTCGCAACGTCCTCGAGAATCCCGCTTGGTACACCGCGTACACGCCGTATCAGCCCGAGATCAGTCAGGGTCGTCTCGAGGCCATCCTCAACTTCCAGACACTCGTCACCGAACTCACCGGGCTCGATGTGGCCAATGCGTCGCTGCTCGACGAGGCCACGGCGGCAGCCGAGGCGATGACGATGGCGCGTCGACAATCGCGAGTGAAGGGCCGGTCGTTCTTCGTCCACGAGGACGTCCACCCGCAGACGCTGGCAGTCCTGCAGACCCGTGCCGAACCGGTCGGGATCGACCTCATGGTCGGCGGCACCGAACTGCTCGAGGACGCCACCGTCGACGGCGATTCGACCGTCTTCGGTGCGCTGTTCGGACACCCCGGATCGAGCGGGCGCGTCGTCGACTGGACCGAGTCGATCGAGCGGGTCCACCAACTCGGTGCGATCGCGGTTGTCGTGACCGATCCCCTCGCCTGCGTGCTCGCGACGTCGCCGGGAGCGATGAACGCAGACATCGCCGTGGGTTCGGCCCAGCGATTCGGTGTCCCGATGGGATTCGGTGGACCGCATGCGGCGTTCGTGGCGGCGCGTGAGAAGGCGGCGCGTTCGATGCCGGGCCGCATCGTGGGTGTCAGCGTCGACACCGCTGGTCGCCCGGCGCTCCGACTCGCGTTGCAGACCCGCGAGCAGCACATCCGACGTGAGAAGGCGACGTCCAACATCTGCACCGCGCAGGTGCTGTTGGCGAACATCGCCGGCCTGTATGCGGCGTGGCATGGGCGCGATGGCCTGACCCGGATCGCCGAGCGGATTCAGCGGCTCACGTCGATCGCTGCGGCGGGCCTGCGAGGTGGCGGGCTGGAGATCCGCAACGAGACGTGGTTCGACACGCTCTCGGTCGTCGCCACCGGACGGGGCTCGGACGAACTGGTCGCCGCGGCGCTCGCCGCCGGTTTCAACATCCGCCGCATCGACGATTCGACGGTCGGCCTCAGTTTCGACGAGACCACGACGATCGAGATGGTCGACACGATTGTCGCCGCTCTCGGCGGGGATCCGGTCTCGGGCGACGACCGCGACGCCGTTCCGGACGGCCTCACCGCAGACCTGCGTCGTGACGACGAATTCCTCACCCAGACGGTGTTCGACCGGTACCACTCCGAGCACGAGATGCTCCGGTATCTGCGGCGGCTCAGCGACAAGGATCTCGCGCTCGACCGCACGATGATCCCGCTCGGGTCGTGCACGATGAAGCTCAACGCGACGAGCGAGATGTTGCCGATCACGTGGAGCGAGTTCGCCGATGTGCACCCGTACGTGCCGGTGGACCAGGCAGCGGGCTACCACGAACTGATCGCCGATCTCGAGGACCGGCTGGCGACGATCACGGGCTACGCGGCAGTCAGCGTGCAACCGAACGCCGGAAGCCAGGGCGAGTTCGCCGGATTGCTCGCGATCAGGGCGTTCCACCGGGCGAACGGCGACGACGGACGCACGGTCTGTCTGATCCCCGAGAGCGCACACGGGACCAACGCCGCCAGTGCGGTGATGGCCGGGTTGGATGTCGTCGTGGTCAAGTGCGATGACGGTGGGAACGTCGACCTGACGGACGTGGAGGCGAAGGTCGCCGAGTACTCCGAGCGCTTGGCCGCGCTGATGATCACCTATCCATCGACGCACGGCGTGTTCGAGACCGAGGTCTCCCAGCTGTGCGCGATCGTCCACGACGCCGGCGGTCAGGTGTACGTCGACGGCGCCAATCTGAACGCGCTGGTCGGCCTCGCCCGCCCCGGACGGTTCGGGGCCGACGTGAGCCATCTGAATCTCCACAAGACCTTCTGCATCCCCCACGGCGGCGGTGGTCCCGGAGTCGGGCCGATCGGAGTCGGGGCGCATCTCATCCCGTTCCTCCCCGGCCATCCACTCGACCCCGACGCAGCGGTCGGCGCCGTGTCCGCGGCGCCGTTCGGCTCGGCCGGAATCCTCCCGATCCCGTGGATGTACCTGGAGATGATGGGGGCAGCGGGCCTGACCCAGGCGACCACGGTGGCGATCGTCGCCGCCAACTACATCGCCGACCGCCTCGATCCCCACTTCCCCGTGCTGTACCGCGGGGCCGAGGGTCGTGTCGCCCACGAGTGCATCGTCGACCTGCGGGCGCTGACGAAGGAGACGGGGATCACGAACGACGACGTGGCGAAACGGTTGATGGATTACGGCTTCCACGCGCCGACGATGAGTTTCCCGGTCCCCGGAACGTTGATGATCGAGCCGACGGAGTCCGAGACGTTGCGCGAGATCGACCGTTTCGTCGATGCGATGATCGCGATCAGATCCGAGATCGATCGTGTCGGCTCGGGTGAGTGGCCGGCCGAGCAGAGCCCGCTGCGTCATGCACCACACACGGCCGAGGACCTGCTCGGCGAGTGGGATCGCCCGTATCCCCGGGACCTCGGTGCCTTTCCGCTCGCCGAACTGCGGGTGGCGAAGTACTTCCCGCCGGTGTCGCGCATCGACGGCGTCAGCGGCGACCGCAACCTCGTGTGCAGTTGCGAACCGCTCGAGGCGCTCGCCATGGCGTGACGAAGACACGGATGGGCCACGCGAAGTAGGTTGACGACATGGCCGATTCCGATCCTTTGTCGCAGATGTTCAACCTCTTCGCTGCGCCGCTCGCCGGTGCAGTGCAGTCGGTCGACCAGTTCCGCAAAGGGGTCGAACAGTTCCAGCGCGGTGTCGAGAACTTCAATCGCACGATGGAGAACCTGAACGAGACGTCGGAGCGGATCAACGTCCTGCTCGCCGAAGTCGAGGAACCGTTGCGCGCCGCGGTGCCCCAGGTGACACGGACGGTCAAGGCAGCCGACGACATGATGAAGATCGTTTCGGGGCCGGCGATCGCTGTGGCGCCGGGCCTGCAGATGCTCGCCGAGACGCTGAACACCCCGGCGATGCGCCAGATGCCCGATCAGCTCGCTCAGATGAACGAAGTCCTGTCCGAGGTGACGACACGACTCGCGCCGCTCGGTCAGCTCGCCGACACGGCGGGTGGCCTGTTCGGAGGCCTCAAACTGCCTGGCTTCGGTGGGTCGCCGCGTCCTGCCGCGACACGAGCGACGTCGGATCCGGTCGCCGAACGGGAAGAGGCGGCCGCGGCGGCAGCGGCGGCGAAGGACCGGGCCGAGAAGGTTGCACCGGCGAGGAAGACAGCGGCCAAGAAGTCTCCGGCGAAGAAGAAGCCGGCGGCTCGCAAGAAGGCCGCGAGCCGGAAGAAGACGGCATCGTCCGACTGAGTCCGACACGATTCTGTCTCGGCACGATTTATCCCAGCAGGATGCTGTCTCGGCGTCCGAGACGAAGCTCGGCCGAGAGGTCCCGTCCGATCACGGACCGGCGGGCGCTCAGAAGTGCAGTCCGCACTCCGTCTTCTCGGAGCCGGCCCAGCGGCCCGAACGAGCACCGTCGGTCGGGAGCGTGGTGCACGGTGCGCATCCGATCGAGTCGTAGCCCTGCGCGAGCAGTGGGTTGGTGATCACCCGACGCTGCTCGATGTACGCGAGCCGATCGGCCTCGCTCCATTGGGCGATCGGGCTGACCTTGGTCGCTCCACGCCGGTCGACGTCGATGATCCCGGCGTCGGCGCGGTGAGCGGTCTCGTACCGCTGCAGGCCGGTGATCCAGGCTTCACGTCCTTCGAGCGCGCGTTCGAGCATCGCCGGCTTCTCGGCGCAGCACTCCCCCGACTCGATGTCGTCGCGACGCGGCTGCGTCGGCGTGATCCGCTCGACCCGGATGCCGTAGCGCTGCTCGACTCGACGGACCGTTTCGAGGGTCTCGTCGAAGTGGTATCCGGTGTCGAGGAAGACCACGGGGATCCGGCGATCGACCCGCATCGCGAGGTCGATCACCACCGAATCCTGCATCGACGAAAGTACACAGACCCGTCCCGGAAACGCTGACCAGGCCCACTCGATCGCCGCAGTTGCGGTGGCCGCGAGGACATCGACAGGAATACCTGACTGATCTGGTCGGGTTTGCATGCCCGCAACATAGCGGACAATACTCGACCAACCAAGTCATGTTTCAGATCAGTGCGAGACGAACGGCATCTCCACGATCGATCCGCTCAGTTCCTTGCCTCGCACGTCGACGCTGACCGCCTGGCCCACCTCGAGGGCGGGTGACACGAATGCCATCGCGATGCCGTGCGCGAGTACTGGCGAGAAGTTGCCGCTGGACACTTCGCCCACGTCCTCGCCCCGTGCGCGAACGGTGCATCCGCTGCGAGTGGGACGGCGGCCTTCCGTCGCCAGTCCGACAAGCCGACGTGTCACACCGCGCTCGCGCTCGGCCAGAGCCGCCTCGCGACCGGTGAACTCGGGTTTGTCCCAGGCGACGACCCAGCCCAACCCGGCCTGAAGTGACGTGATTCCGGGACCGAGTTCGTGGCCGTGCAGCGGGAGGCCTGCCTCGAGCCGCAATGTGTCTCGTGCGCCCAACCCTGCGGGTGTGATCCCCGCGTCGAGCAGTGCGTCCCACAGCGAGCCGGCGGCGTCGACGGGAACCGCGATCTCGAGTCCGGGCTCGCCGGTGTAGCCGGTGCCGGCCACGACGCAACTCGCCGAACCCCATGAGCAGTGCGCCACCCGGAATCGCCCGACGCCGGCAGCCTCGGGAAACACGGTCTCGGTGATCTCTCGGGCCTGGGGGCCCTGCACGGCGATCACGGCGCGGGTGTCGGTCGTGTCGACGCCGCCGAGGGCAGCGACGACGCGGTCGGTGTTCGATGCGTTCGGCATCACGTCGAACACGTCGGGCGCACCGTCGGCGCGAGGGTGCCACCAGACGATGATGTCGTCGAGGACCGACGCATCATCGGCATCGAGCAGGTGCGTGTACTGCGCTTGGCCGGGCGCGACCTTGCCGAGATCGTTCGTGAGCGTCGACTGCAGCCGTTCGAACGCCCCGTCGCCCTCCACGCGAATCGAACCGAGGTGCGACACGTCGAAGGCCGTCGCCGACGTGCGACACGCCATGTGCTCGGCGATCGTGCCGCTGGGGTACGCGATCGGCATCTCCCATCCGCCGAAATCGACGCGTTGTGCGTCGAGCGCGCGATGTCGTGCGTCGAGGGGCGATCGGCGCAATGTCATCCGATCTTGCGGATCTCAGCGTCCGTGCCGTCGAGCGTCGGTTCGACGGGTCGCAGATCGTCCTCGAGTTCGCTCTTCACGCCGCCCATCGACAAGACGTTGAGCACTCCCTGGCCGCGCTGGAGTACGTCGATCAACTGGCCGTCGTCGTAGAGGTTGACGCTTCCACCGTCGATCACGATGTGCGCTGCAGCGATGTCAGTCGACACATGTTCACGCAGGTACTCGAACACCTTGCGGACCTGTTCGAGCTTGATGCCGGCATCCAGCAGCTTCTTGATCGCCTTCAACTCCAGCAGATCGTTGTACGAGTAGCGACGTCGACTTCCGCTGCCGGCCGCATCGTTCAGCGACGGTCGGATCAGGTCGGTGCGTGCCCAGTAGTCGAGTTGGCGATACGTGATGCCGACGACCTTGGCGGCGCGTGTCCCGCTGAAACCTGCATCGTCGGTTCGAGCAGGGGCGTCGGAGTGTGCGGGATCGGTCTGTGGTGCCATCGTCTGCTTCGTTCTCGACTCGGTGCGTGAGGACACGCGCGTAGTTACGAACGTGTGAGGCAAGGACACTACGCACGGTTGACTCACGTGTCAACCTGTACTTGAGGGTTCAGACGAAGTCTTCGGGATCGACGTTCTCGAGGAAGTCCTTGAACTCGTCGATGATCTCCGCGGCGTCCTCCTCGGGTTCTTCCGGAGGCTCCTGTCCGTGTTCGTCGAGCAGTTCGTCGCCGGCGAACAATTCGGCGCCGCAGCGAACCGCCAGCGCGATCGCGTCGGACGGTCGGGACGAGATGACCAGCGGGCCCGCATCGGTGGTGAGGTGGATTTCCGCGTAGAACGTTCGGTCGCGGATCTCGGTCACCACGACCTTGTCCAAGGCTGCTCCGAGTTCGTCGATCGTCGTGAGGAAGAGGTCGTGGGTGAACGGGCGCGGTGGCTCGATGCCTTCGAGGGCGTAGTGGATCGCCGATGCCTCGGGGCTTCCGATGTAGATCGGGAGCAGCCGGTGGCGCCCCTCCTGCTCGCGCAACAGCACCATGGGCGTGTTGGCGGGAACCTCGACCCGGACACCGACGAGTTCGACAGGGATCACACCGTCGATGGTACCCGCTCGGCTCCGACCGTGTTTCTCCGGGCGGCCCGATTCAGCTGTCGATGTGACGGCGCAGCAGTGTGCGCATCATCGCCGAACGGAGTTGACCGCCGAGCGTGGCCAGTTCGGTCAACTGCGCGACCGCGTTGTCGTTCGACTCGGGATTGCGCTGGCGCAGCAGCGGCTGGATCACCTGCTCGAAGAGGCCCGCTTCGCGATCGGCGGCGACCTTCCAGCCGCGGATGTGGCGGGCATCGACCCCGAGGGTGAGGAACCGTTTCGCGATCCGGGCGATCTCGAGTGCGTCCTCGTCGTAGGTCGCGGACTCGGAGGGAACGATCACACCGTACGACTGGAGCTGCTCGAGTTGTTCTGCGCTGAGTCCCGACATCGAGCAGATCTCGGCGGCGTCGAGGACGACCCCCGCCGGGAGATTGAGGTCTCCGGTGTCGTCGCCGGTGCGCGCAGGACGGGTCATCCCCCCGCTCGTCGCGTGGTTCCCCGACCCCATGGCGGCGGGATGGCGTGACGTCCCGAGCGAGGGATCGACGACGCTGGTGTCGTCGGGGATGTTTGCGATACCGCGGGGACGAGGGACCTCGTTCGTCGGATCGATCTCGCCGGTGTCGAGGCGGTCCTTGATGACCTTGAGCGGCAGGAAGTTGTCCTTCTGCTCACGCAGGATGCACCGCAGCAGCTCGACATCGTGGTCGTAGAACTTGCGGTATCCCGAGGCCGTGCGCTCGGGCTCGATCAGGCCTTGACTCTCCAGGAACCGGATCTTCGAGATCGTGATGTCCGGAAACTCCTCCAGCAGCAAACCGAGCACCTCACCGATCGACAGGTGCGAGTTGGTGGTGGCGGTGTTCTCCTCAAGCATCGTTTCGCTCGAAGAAGACGAGGCGGAACTTGCCGACCTGCAGTTCGTCGCCGTGACGGAGCAGGGCGCGGTCGATCCGCTCCTGGTTGACGTAGGTCCCGTTGAGAGAGCCACCGTCACTCGCGACGTAGCCGTCCGGTGTCCGCGCGATGTCGACGTGGCGGCGCGAGACCGTGATGTCATCGAGACTGATCTCGCTGTCGGGGTGGCGACCCAGCCGCGTCAGGTCGTTGTCGAGGGTGAATCGATCACCGGCCTGCTCGCCGGCGCGCACGATCAGCACGCCGGTCTCGCTGGGCAGATCTCCGACGGGGATGACGAGATCGTCGTCGGCCCCGGCCGCATCCTGCAGCGGGTCGATGCGCGTGAGGTTGATCGTCCGATCGTCGAGTCGATCGAGCGGCGATCCGCAGCTCGAACAGAACGCGCTCGTCGGCGGGTTGCGGTGGCCGCACTGGTTGCAGAAGACGTACTCGGTCATCGTGATCCAGTCATCCCTCGATGAGTTCTCGGTAGGCACCCGCATCGAGCAGCGCATCGAACTGCGTCGGGTCGGACATGTCGATCCGGCAGATCCAGCCGTCGCCGTACGGATCGGAGTTGAGGAGTTCGGGCTGCTCGTCGAGCAACGGGTTGGCCTCCGAGATCGTGCCACTCACGGGTGCGTAGATGTCGCTCACCGACTTCGTGCTCTCGACCTCGGTGAACGTGTCGCTCGCAGCGACGACTTGGCCGACTTCGGGGAGTTCGACGAAAACGACGTCGCCCAGTGAGTCCTGCGCGAAGTCGGTGATGCCGATGGTGACCGTGTCGCCGTCGCGCGAGATCCACTCGTGATCGGAGGAGTACCGGAGTTCGTCTGGAACGTTCATGGGCCTTCAGTTCGGGTCGAGGTTGACGGTGAGGTCGCAGTGCGCCCGGCGGCGATGCCCGCACGGATGAGTGGAATATAGGCGATTGCCGTCCAGTAGCTGAGAACGAGACCGGGAATGCCGAGCACCCACGCCAGAACCGCGAAGAAGTCAGCCTCCCAGACGTCGGTCGATCCGATCAGAAAGCTGGGCACGGCGCCCATCAGGAGGAAGGTCGCGCACTTGCCGAGCCACGTGACACCGAACCGCTGCATGTGCAAGAAGAGGGTGGAGAAGGCGATCACTCCCCCGACCAGGATCTCGCGCACGAGAACGGCGACAGCGAACCAGACCGGGATCGATCCGTCGATGATGATCGCCGTGACGGACACGATGAACAGGAGTCGGTCGACGGTCGGGTCGAAGATCTTTCCGAACTCACTCGTCTGGTCGAAGCGGCGGGCGATGTAGCCGTCGACCCAATCGGTGGCGCCGAGACCGGCGAGCAACCAGGCGGCGCCCGCCTTGTTCTCCTCGACGAACAGCAGGTACAGGAAGAGCGGGAGACAGAGCAGCCGGATCAGCGTGACCAGGTTCGGAACGGTCCAGATGCCGTCGAAGATCCCCTCGGCGGGCTGGTCGGACGCCTCCTCGACGGTGGTGTCCTCGAAGTTCACCGTTCCAGCGTACGCGCCGTCGCTGCCTGATGCGGCATGATCGGTGGTGATGAGCACCGTCTTCACCAAGATCATCGCCGGTGAGATCCCCGGCACGTTCGTTCATCGGGATGACCGCTGTGTCGTGTTCATGTCGATCAACCCGATGGCGCCCGGACACGCGCTCGTCGTGCCGATCGCGGAGATCGAGCACTGGATCGACGTTCCGGAGGACCTGCTCGCGCATCTGTTCTCGGTGTCGCACCGCGTCGCTCGGGCTCAGGAGCAGGCGTTCGACTGCGAGAAGGTCGGCATGATCATCGCCGGGTACGAGGTTCCGCACACCCACATCCACCTCGTGCCGACGACCGACATGAGTCAGCTGAGCTTCGCCAACGCTGCCGCGTCGGTCGATCCCTCGGATCTCGAAACGTGGGCGGGCGCGATCAGAACAGCGATGTCGACGCCGGACTGAGCGGGTCGATCTCGTCGATCAGTTCGGGGGTGTTGTTCCGCACGCTGTTGACGTCCGTCGAAACCGGATACATCTCGAGCGAACGGTCGGCGCTCATGTCGAACAGCGTCGACAGGGACTCGATGTCGTCATTGCCGGGGTCGAGCCATTCGACCCATCGTGATCGCGGCACCAGAACGGGCATCCGATCGTGGACCGGGGCCATCGTCTCGTTCGCCGCGGTGGTGACCACGGTCGCGCTGTGGAGCCAGCGCGGTACCCCGTTCTCGTCGGGCGGCGCGTCGGTGTCCTTCCAGGCCGACCACAGACCGGCGACGGCAAGCGGTTCGTCGTCGCTGCGGTGGATGAACATCGGCTGCTTGGCCGGCTTGCCCTTCGCGGTGAGCGGTCCGACCGCCGTACCGACCTTCCATTCGTAGAAACCGTCCATCGGGATGAGCAGGCGCTTCTTCTTGAACAGCCCCTTGAACGCCGGCTTCTCCGCGAGCGTCTCCGAACGAGCGTTGATCATCCGGGACGCGATCTTGCGATCCTTCGCCCAGCTGGGGATCAGGCCCCAGTGGAACGCCTCGAGTCGGGGCGTGCTGTCCGCATCGCCGCCCTTGGGTGCCACGACCCCGTACACGTCGTGGGTGGGTGCGACGTTGAAGTTCTCACCGAGCGTCTCCACCGCGATCTCGGCTCCGAAGTACGCCGCGATCTGATCCGGCGGGCTGGTGGCGACGAAGCGGCCGCACATCTCAGGACTCCGTACCGGCCGGGACGACGATCGAGCCGAGCGAGCCGGCGAGGTCGTCGACGGCCGATGCGGCGAGGCGATACCAGATCCATCGCCCGCGCTTGTCCCCTTCGACGAGACCGGCTTCGGTGAGCACCTTCAGATGGTGCGAAACCGTGGGCTGTGACTTCTCGAGTGGCCCGACGAAATCGCAGGCGCACACCTCCCCTGCTGGGGCATTCGCGATGATCGACAACACCTGGAGCCGAACCGGGTCGGCTGCGGCGGCGAGGCGCGTGGCGAGCGCGTCGGCGGTGCCTCGGTCGATCCATCCGGTGCTGCCGGCGCAACAGGGGTCGGAGCCGGAGATCATTGTGGTGCTGTCGGTCATGTCGAGATGTCGTCGATTTCGCTGGGATTGATCCTGCGATCCACCGTACCGGGCTCCGCTGTCCCGCAGCTGACGCGCGAGGCGCTCCGAGCCGGGGCCCAGCAGTGACGACGGTCATACTGGTGCGATGGACGAGGTCACGATTCCCGATACCCCCGACGGCATCGATGCGCAGTGGCTGAACAACGCGCTGACCGGGTGGCCCGAGATCACATCGGTCGAACACGACGACATCGGCGAGGGCACCGGAATCTTCGGCCAGATCTCGCGGCTCGACGTCGGATATGCCGGGGACGCCGGATCATCGCCGAGCCGGATGGTGGTCAAGATGGCGTGTCTCGAGCCGGAGAACCTCGCGATCGCCAACGCACTGGGCATCTACGAGCGCGAACTCCGCTTCTACGAGGAGCTCGCCTCGACGATGCCGTTCCGGATTCCGGCCAGCTACCTCGTGCAGCGTGGCGGTGACGGACGGTTCGTGTTGATCATCGAGGATCTGGCCGGTGATTTCGTGGTCGGCGACCAGGTCGTCGGTGCGACACCGGCGCAGGCCGATGCGGTGGTCGACGCGCTGGTCCCCTTCCACGTCCAGTGGTGGGAGCACCCGGACCTCGAGTCGATGGACTGGCTTCCGGTCCCGAACGCTCCGGAGTATCGGGCTGCCGTCCCCGGGATCTATCGGGCCGGGCTCCCCGTCCTCGAGGCCGAATGGACCGACCGGGTGTCACCCGAGGCACTGGCCGCCGCTCGCGCCGTCGAGCCGCGATTCGAGGATCTGATGGACCGAACGTCCACGGGGCCACGCACGATCATCCACACCGACACGCGACTGGACAACGTTCTGTTCGCGAGTGACGGATCGAACGAGGTGGCGGTGATCGACTTCCAACTCGCGTTGCGGGGACGAGCGGTGGCCGACATCGCGTACCTGATCGGCACGAGCATGACGATCGAGGACGGAGCCGCCCATTGGGAACGACTGTTGCGCCGCTGGCACGAAGCCGTCACGGACACCGGGATCGACTACGAGTGGGACGACTGCGTCCTGCACTACAAGGAGGCAGCGATGTACTACCTGTCGGGAGCGATGTCGCTCATCGGCACGTTCGACGCCGGCAACGAGCGCGGCGCGGCGATGGTGTATGCGTATTCGACGCGGATCCTCGAACACGTCGCGGACATCGGGGCAACGGCCGAGCTGTGATCGATACCCGGTGATACGTGCGGTCATTCCGAACGTCGGGCCGGGGGCGCGGCGCCGTTCCCGGCCCCTTCGCTGGGTGGTCGTGCGATTGTGACTTCCGACCGGGGGCCGTGATATCGCTGGACGGGCGGACCCGCCATCGGTACCGTCGAACACGAGATACCGAGTCGGTGTCGATGTCTGCGGGAAGTGTCCTCCGCTCCGAATGGCCTCGTCTTGGTCCAGCGGGGGGTTGCAATGGGGACGTCGACCGACACGAATTTCCACGACCACGACGGGTCGTTCGAGATCGCAGCGACACCATTTCGGGAGGCTGCGCCATCGTCGTCCGTGGAAGGTGACGCTGATGTCGGTCAGCGGTTCCGCGGCTCCTTCGAGATCTCGCCGGACTACCGCTACTTCGTCAGCAACCGCACGCCGTACCTCATCCAGATCGTCCACCCCGACGACCGGTTCGGCGAGTTGCACATCCCGCCGCTCGCCGAGCGCGTGGTCAAGGGCGACCGACTCCAACCGTTCGAGGACCTGCTGCGACCGCATCGGCAGCGTCACGAGGTCCTCGTCCGGCGTTACGTCGAGACGATCTCCTTCGTCGACACCCTGATCTGGGTTGCGTGGTTGTCGCTGGCCGTGGTCGCAGGCATCGCGATCTTCGACATCCTCCGGTTCGGCACACTGTTGCGGTCCGAGTTCGGCGTCGCGGCCGCGATCGGTGTGGTCGTGCTCGCGGTGTTGCTGGTCGCTGGAGCGGTGCGCGAACTCGATCGAAAGAAGCGAGCTTCACGCGAGGGGTCCGATGCCGGCGATGTCGCATTCGGGATCGGTGGGTCGTACTCCGACGGCAATCAGACCGCGCGCAATGCACGACAGTTCCTCACTCTCGCGATCGTCCTGTTGGTGGGGGCAGCGATGCCGACCGCCGGTGTCCTCGTCGCGACCGATGCGAGCGACTACCTCGTGATGAACGGAGGTCTGCGGGTCAAATCGGGCCTCGAGAGTCGCCTGGTTGCCCGACTCATCCAGATCACCTACACATGCGTCCTGTCGCTCTTCCCCGCACTGTTGTTCTTCCAGTTCGATCGAATGCGGGCGGGAAGCATCCGCAGCACCTGGGTCCGAGCTCTGTTCCGAATGGATGGGCGGATGAGAACGGTTGCCGACATCGACGCCACGTACGGCCACGCGATGTACGAGGCATCGAACAACTCCGACGATTCGGTTCGCGGGCTCGGCGGCAAGAACTCACCGATCGTGATCGCCACGATCCTGATCGCACTGGGCTGGACCGTCCTCGTCATTCGCACCGAGTCGTTCGACTTCTCGGGCGCCGCGAACGCATCGCAACTCACGCTCGTCGCCGAGCAGCAGGCTGCGCTGGCAGCAACTGCAGCCGAAGTCGCGGCGAACGCGTCGACCGAAGGTGAGGCGCAGGCGGCGGCGCTCGACGCTGTGGATGCCGCAGCCGCGGCATCGTCGGCGCAGGAGGCGACCCAAGCGATCGCCGAGACGAGCGCGCAGACCGAGTCGGCGCCCGCCGCGACCGTCGGACGTGAAGTGACGGCACTCGGCACGCTCGAGGAGGCGCAGACGGCCGCGAATGCTGCGAGCGGTGAGGCCGAGCAGTCGATGAAGGCCGCTGCTGCGAACGAGGAAACGATTCAAGCAACGCCGTACTTCCAGATCCTCGCTCCCGACCCGAGCGCCGCGGGAATGGCATTCCTCGGGGCGTACTTCTTCGGCATCTACCTCGTCCTGCGCAGCTACTTCCGCGGGGACCTGCGGGCCAAGCTCTACAACCAGATCACCGCACGGCTCATCACCGTCGTCGTCATCGCGTACCTCATCAACGCAATCCTGTTCCCCTCCACGGATCGACCGGAGATCATCTGGGGGCTCGCGTTCCTGGCGGGAGTCATTCCGACGACCGTCCTCGACGGGATCACGCACCGGGCGCGCGGCATGGTGAAGTCGGTCGCCGGCGACACCTTCGCGGTGAATCGTCCCCTCGAACACATCGACGGAATCGACATCTACGACGCCGGTCGACTCGAGGCCGAGGGTATTCCGGACGTCGCCGCGCTTGCCTCGAGTGACCTCGCCGCGGTCATGCTGCAGACCCGGCTCCCGATCGGTCGCATCGTCGACTGGGCCGACCAGGCGGCGCTCATGGTCGTCGTCGGGATGCCCGGTTCCGACCTCGATCCGCGGGTGCAGTGCTTGCGGACCCGCGGGATTCGAACCGGAACCGATCTGCTCGCCGCATGCGAGCGAGACGGCAGCGCCGACGAGCTCGAGGCCTGTCTCAACATCCCGGCCACCGGCCGCCGTGCCGGGTGGCTGGATCGGGAGGACAGCGACGGCGCGTCGAGGGTGGGGAATGATCTCGATGCCGCCCCATCCGACCGTACGGAAAGCTCGATGATGCGAGCTGGAGCGATCGTCACGCCGGCCGAGATCGCGTCACAGAAGGTCAATGTGGTGGAGTTGTGCCAGGCGATTCGCCGTCAACCGGTGATGGCTCAGATCCTCCAGTGGCGGTCATCGGCGATCGACGATCCGGATCGGTCATGGATCCGGCTCTCGGATGAGAATCAGGGGCGGGTCGCCAGTACCTCGTACTCGGGGCCACTCCCGGGGGCGGCGAACCTCGGTGGCCGGAACGGGCAGAACGGGAACGCGCGAAACTGATGGGGTGCGGAGTCGCGATCCTCGACTCCGCCGAATGGGCGTCGGTCGAGCGGTGCGCCTCCCGAACAGCGTTTCGGTCGGGCGGTCGTTCACGCGGCTGCAGCACTGCTCGTCATCGCCTGCGATGCTGGGCTCGCGCTCGCCAGCACTGGCAGCCGAAGCAACGACGATTCGACTGCAGGCGGACAACCCGCCGGAACAGCGCTGACCGACACCGCCGTACAACCCTCGGCGACGACGACCGTGCCGCAAGGGGCGCCTCCAGCAGCGATCGCCGTGGACGACTCGGCGTGCAGTGACGGCGAAGCCGAGACAACGGTACCGAACGTTGGAGGGATGGCATACCCCGTGGCGGTCGAGGCGCTACGCAGCGTCGGGCTCGACTCTCAAGTGCGTCGCGAGGTCGTATCCGACGGAGTACAGCCCGAACTCGGCGACGGGCACGTCATCGTGGGGCAAGACCCCACAGCCGGAGCATCACTTTCCTGCGGCGACGTCATCGAACTCACCGCAACCACGCTGCCCGTGTACGTCGTCGAGCCCGGCGACACCTGGGCATCGATCGCCGATGCGCACCAAATCGCCGTCGAGGACCTGCTCGATTTCAACAAACCACCGTCCCAGAACTCGACGCCGCCGACCGAACGGTCATGTCACCAGTCGAGATCGGGAGAGTCATCAGGCTCAGCCTCCCCGACCGCACGCTCCGAGCCACCACACCCACGACCACGATTGCCCCACCCACAACCGGCTGAGAGCCGAGCCACAACACCGAACGTCTCGCTCCCGCTGACACCGCTCCAGAACGCGCAACGCTCAACGAGTCCCTCCCCGAGCGGATCGGCACAGGTGCACCCGGCCACACGCGGCGGGAATTTTCAGCCGTTGCTGGCGCACATTGAGTGGCGCGAGAGGTCAGTTGATCGATCCTCGTTCGACGATCCATTCGGTCGGTTGTCCGGTCACGTTTGCGATGTGGTCGAAATCGGCGTCGTAGTGAACCACGATGAGTGATCCCAACTCGGCCACGGCCGCGATCAAGAGGTCAGGAACCTTGCGTCCTCGAAGGCCCTCCGCAGCGAGCGCTCGCTGGACCTGACCGGCGCGATCGAAGTGACGCGCTTCGACGTCGATGCGACGAAACGCGCCGAGGGCGACGACGAGTCGATCCCAGTCGTCACCGTTGCGCGCCGAGAATCCGATCTCGAGGTCTGTCATCGCAGCTCGCGCCAGCCCGTTGCGGTCGAGTTGCTCGATTCGCTGCACGATCGTCGGCTCGCGAAGGCGCGTGATGACACTGGTGTCGAGGAGGTACATCAGCGCCACGCGGCGCCGCGGTCGTCCAGTTCCACCTCTGCCAGAGTCGAGAGCGCGCTGGCGAGCTCAACGCCGCGCTCGCGTGCTGCCGTTCGAAGGGCTTCGTTGACCGTGTCCTTGATCGTCTGGGTGCCCAGCTTGGCGCGGGCGGCATCGAGCGCATCGTCGTCGACATCGATCAGCCGTTTGGTCACGACGCGAGTATATACGGGTATGACTTTTGGATATACGTTGGTGTTTCCCCGCTCGGTATCGTCGCAGCTCCTGGACGGCCACGACCCGCCCAGATCGGCACGACAGCGAGCGGCAGGGTGCTCGGGATGCGCCGCCGGGGTTGCGATCGGCGAGCCCATCGACGCCAGGAAGGGTCTCATTCTTCGAACGAGACGATGACGTCGCCGTCGCCGTCGCCGGCGTGCCCGGTGATCGTGCCGATCGAGATCGTTCCTTGTGGTGCGCCTGCTGGTGTCGCCCACGCTCGGCTGTCGAGACCGGCGACGGCGACGGTCTCAACGCTCAGATTTCGTCCGACCTCGAGGCTCATCTCGATCCGGGTGACCGAGTTGGGTTTGACGCCAGCGAACACATCCTGGTCGGCGCGAGCCGGATCGTCGGCTCTCGCATGGTCCGAGATGGCGCCGACCGTCCACGCCTGCTCGTCTGACGCGGTGCAGGCAAGGTTCTCGCCGGCCACCGAGTTTGTCGCCGTTGCTCCGGATGGGATGTAGCCCATGCTGATGCACTCGGCGCCGGGCCGGGTCGTGGCCAGGGCATACGGGTGGTTGTTGTCAAACCCTCTCCAGGTGGTCGCGAGGTCGACAGCGGCTATCGGGGGGCGCACCGCGGCTGGCCACAACCTCGGAACGAGGTCCTCAGCCAGCGCAACGGGGTCATGTCCCGTGCCGGTTTTCGTGGTGAGTGTCGAGATCGTGCCGGGCCGTTCGCTCCACACGAGTGTGGTCTCTCGGTCGTCACGGATCATGAAGCCGTCGGTCCCTCTCACCGAAAGCCGGGTTGGGGCGCGCGCTTTCGTGAACTGGATGTGGTCGGCTGGGTTCGCATCGATGTGGAGAGTGCGGAGCGAGATCTCGTTCTCTGTCTCGTCAGCGTCGGGCGGGGCTGCGGTCGGGAGGGAGTGGGCTTCGATCTGTCCTTCGAGCTCGGTGCAGGTCAGCGAGCCCTCGTCGACCGTCGCGCTCGTGCACACGACGGTCGACGTGAGTGCCAGGTTCGTTTTCTGGCGAAGCAAACACCCGCACACTTGCTCGCCGACACCCCATCGCCTCAGCGATCTCACCATCGGACCAACCTGCCCAGAACCGCAACCACAGCGCTGCACGATGCCGATACGGAGGGCCGCCGAGCAGATCGAGCATCTCCACCGAACTCTCGAACAAGAACTGATCCGAAGTCTCGTGATGTGTTCCGGCGAGTCGTTGTCCGTTCCCGTGTCGCGGAGCGGTGCCAGGACCGGCACGCATTCACCATCGCTACGCGCAAGTACCCGCCGGGATCGTGGATGTCGTCGAGGCGATCGAGAGAGAGCTGATCAACGACTCCTGGGCGAGTTTTCGCCGACGTCGACGCGGCCAGTCAACGCCGTCGCCCACGCACACCACCCACTGCCGTCCCACCCGACCGCACATGGCACGAGAACGAAACCGCTCCAGAACGCGCGCCCGCTCGGACCGTTCCTCCCGATCAGATCGGCACATGAGGGCGGTGGAACCCGATCAGGTCGTGCGGAGAATCGGTCGGACATCCCACTGACCGCCGTGGCACACAAAGGCCTCAGTCTGTCTGATACCCCGACCGCGGTTGTGCGCTCCACCGTCCGTTCACGAACCCGTTTCCAGTTCTCATGTCGAAGTGAGAGCGTCGGCACCGCCGAAATTGTCCACCCAGTCGTCCACGTGGCCGAAAACAAAGAAAGTCCCGGCCGGAGGGAAAAACCTCTGACCAGGACTCTCGTACGTCGGGCTGACAGGATTTGAACCTGCGACCCCTTGTCCCCCAGACAAGTGCGCTACCAAGCTGCGCCACAGCCCGTGGCGGGCGAAACTCTATCGTCCCTCCGAGTCCGAACCGATGCCCGAATCCTCGATCCTGGATCAGTTCTCGGTGCCGGTCGAGTCAGCTGACCAGCTGGACGAAACGCCATCCGAGGTACACGACGAGCGCCACGACCATCAGCTTGAAGTGCCAGGGCGCCGATTCGTCGTTGGTCTCCTGGTCGTCGGCGTCGTGCGTGTGCTCGGCGTTCTCCCCCAACTGGAGGACCTCGCCACACTGCGGACAGCTGCCGTCGGTGTTGACCGAGTTCGGCGTGTAGTACTTCGCGCACTCCTCACACCACGGCACGTCAGGACTTCTTTCGCACGCGCATCTTGATCGCTGTCGACCCGAGGCCGAACTCCTCCCGAATCGTCCGCTCGATGTAGCGCATGTAGGTGGCCGGGATCTCGCGGTTCACGAAGAGCGTGAACGTGGGCGGATCGGTCGCGCCCTGAACGGCGTACAGGACCTTCGCACCCTTGGGGCCGGGCGCCCGCTGCTGAGCGGCGGCGATGATCTTGTTGATGTCCCGCGTCGGAACGCGGGTGTGGTATTGCGCGATCGACTCCTGCAGGTGTGGGAGCAGTCGGGAGACGTTCTTGCCGGTCAGGGCGGAGATCTTCAGGATCGGCGCATCACCCACGAAGGCGAGTCGACGGTGGAGTTCGGCCATCTTCTCGAGGCGATTCTCGGGGGACACCAGCTCCCATTTGTTCAAGACGAGCAGGATCGGGCAGCCGGACGCATTGACGCGCTCGGCGAGGCGCTGGTCCTGGCTGGTGACGCCCTCGGTCCCGTCGATCACGAGCAGTGCGACGTCGGCATCGTCGATCGCGCGCAGTGCCCGCACCATCGAGTAGTACTCGGCCGAGTCGTCGATCTTGCCCTTGCGGCGCATGCCGGCCGTGTCGATGAAGACCATCGGTCCGTCCTCGGTCTCGACCAGCGTGTCGATCGAGTCCCGCGTCGTTCCGGGCATGTCGTGGACGACCGCGCGCTCCTCCCCCACCAGGCGGTTGAAGAGAGTGCTCTTGCCGACGTTGGGTCGACCCACGATCGCGATCCGGGGTGCTGCGACCTCGTCGTCGCCATCCCAGTCATCGCCGTGCTCATATTCGGCGAAGTCGCGTTGGGCACGAGCCTCCTCGGGGAATCGTGCGATCACTTCGTCGAGCAGGTCGCCGGCGCGTCGCCCGTGAAGCGCACTCACCGGAATCGGGTCGCCCAGTCCGAGCGACATGAACTCCCACCGGTCGGCTTCGCGCCGGTCGTTGTCGGCCTTGTTCGCGATCACCATCACGTCGCGGCGAGTGCGGCGCAGCCAGTTCGCGATCATCGAGTCGTCGTCGGTCAAACCGACCGAGGCGTCGACCACGAACATCACGACGTCAGCGCCGTCCACGGCCTCTTCGACCTGCTTGCTGACCTTGTCGTCGAGGGCCGTGCCGTCGCCGACAGGCATCCAGCCTCCGGTGTCGATCACGAGGAACGGAACCTCGAGCCACGACGCCTCGAGCACTTTGCGATCGCGGGTGATCCCGGGTCGGTCCTCGACGATCGCCTGTTGGCTTCCGATGATCCGGTTGAAGAGGGTGCTCTTGCCGACGTTGGGGCGCCCGATGATGACGACGGTCGGCAGGCCGCCGGTTTCGACGCCTGCAAGTGTGTTGTCGGTCATTTCGTTCCTTCCAGGGCGGCGCGCAGTGCGGCACCGTCGGTTGCGATGACCTCGACCGGTCGTGGCAGATCGGCGATGGCGACGCCGTCGAGAAAGCGGCCGTCGTCGGACAGGCACACGTCGGGCAGCAGATAGCGGTGGCCGGTCGGCTCGGAGGCGAGCACGCGCGAGACGTCCTCGCCGGTCATCAGGCCGGTGACGCCGGTGTTGCCGCCGAAGAAGTCGTTGGCGACGGGCAGCACCCGCACGTCGTCGCGTCCGACCGATTCGATGAGCGGCGTGATCACCGGCGCACCGAGAGTTCCGGTGAGGACGCCGATCGACGCGGTACGCCGCGGTTTCAAGGTGACGCCCTGAGCAGAATGCGCGTCGGTGCCTGGCACCGATGCGCATTTGTGGAGGCCGGTGTAGGCCGCGGGGTTCGGTGGGGCGTCGACGGACGCGAAGAAGCCGCGTTGAACGCCGGTGACGGTGTCGGTGTGGCCGTGGAACTCGGCCTCGAACGTTCGGGCCATCCCGATGCCGTCCTCGTGCATGTGGAAACCGTCGTAGCGCTCGGCGTCGGGGAACGGCCGTTCCGCCATCAGGTAGTACTCATCCGCCGCGTAGACCATCCGACGACCGAGGGTCGCTTCGAACACGTCCTGCCAATCGGCGACGGTGTCGACGACATCCTGCGCCTCCCGGAGCGTGTGGAAGCGCATTGCTTCCTCGCCGTTGAACTTGGAGATGCCGAGTGGCACGACCGCGACCGAGTCGAGTTCGGGATATCGGTCGAGGATGCCGGCCATCGTGTCGTCGAGTACGGCGCCGTCGTTGACACCGGGGCACACGACGATCTGGCCCTTCACCACGATGTCGTGGTCGAGCAGCGCGCGCAGCCAGCGCAAGCTCATCGCACCGCGTGGGTTCTTCAACATGTCGCTCCGCACGTCCGGATCGGTGGCGTGGATGCTGACGTGCAACGGAGACAAGCGCTCGGTGACGACACGCTCGAGGTCGGCCTCGGTGAAACGCGTCAGCGTCGTGAAGTTCCCGTACAGGAACGACAGCCGGTAGTCGTCGTCCTTGAGGTACAGCGAGCGGCGCATGCCCTTGGGGAGCTGGTAGATGAAGCAGAACTCGCAGTGGTTGTCGCAGGTGCGGACACGGTCGAACACCGCACTCGACACCTCGATCCCGAGCGGCGATCCCTCGGGCTTCTCGATCGACATCGAGAACTCGATTCCGCCGCGGGTCACGTCGAGCTCGACCTGGGCTTCGTCGGTCGCCATCTGCCACTCGATGATGTCGCGGGGCATCTCGCCGTTGACCCCGATGATCTCGTCGCCGGTCATCACGCCGACGTCCTCCGCCGGGGAACCGGGCGCGACCGACACCACCAGCGGTGCGAGCGAGCGAGCGAGGGTCTGGGACATAGCCGCTCCACGCTACCGGCGCCGTCGAGTCGGTAGATTGGCGTCGAGATGAGCGCCGACGCCCCGTCACCGACCGGTTCCCGAGTCGAGCAGGTCCTGCTCGCCGAGCCGCGTGGCTTCTGCGCCGGCGTCGAGATGGCGATCAAGGCCCTCGCGTGGATGGTGCGAGCGTTCCCCGCGCCGGTGTACTGCTACCACGAGATCGTCCACAACAAGTTGGTCGTGAAGCGATTCGAGGACCAGGGGGTGATCTTCGTCGACGACATCGAGGAGGTCCCGCCCGGAAGCCCGATCATGCTGTCGGCGCACGGTTCGGCACCCGAGGTGGTCGAGGCCGCTCGGGCCCGTGGATCGTACGTGGTCGACTCGGTGTGCCCGCTCGTCACCAAGGTGCATCACGAGGTGAAGGTGCGAGCCGGCAAGGGATTCCGGATCGTCTACGTGGGCCACGAGGGACACGAGGAAGCCGTCGGCACGATGGCGGTCGCACCCGGCTCGATCGACCGGGTCGAATCGGTCGCCGAGGTCGAGGCTCTCGCCGACACCGACCAGCCCGTCGCGCTGTTGGCGCAGACGACGCTGTCGCACCGAGACTGGAAGGGCGTGGCGGTGGCCGTGAAGGAACGCTTTCCGGATGTGTGGACGCCGGGCCGCAGCGACCTGTGCTTCGCGACGACGAACCGCCAGGCCGCGATCGAGGAACTGGCTCGTCGGTGCGACGCGATCGTCGTCATCGGATCCGGGAACTCGTCGAACACCCTCGCCCTCGAGAAGCTCGCGCGACACGAGGGGTGTGAGCAGGTCTACCGCGTCAACACGGTGGCCGAACTCCCCGACGGCATCGGCGGAGTCGTCGGCGTGACCGCTGGAGCGTCCGCCCCCGAAGAACTCGTCGACGCGGTGATCGACTTCCTCGACCCCGTCGACGGGGTCGAACTGGTGATGGTCACCGACGAAGACGAGTACTTCCCGCCGCCGCGCAACATCCGCGAACTCCAGGCGTCGATCGAGGACGCCTCGACGGTCCTGTTGGGTGGCAGCCTGCTCGACCGTCCGGGCATGGATGATCGCAGTCTCGGGGCCAGCGATGTCCTCGCCGGCCTGGTGCCCTGACGACGACGGCCCGGTCGCCCGGTCCCGGCGTGTTCGGTGCCGGCTCGCTCAGTTCCGCGGAACCTCGCTCCACGGAACGTCGCGATCGACGCGCACGTCACCGGGCAGACCGAGAACCCGTTCGCCCAAGATGTTGCGCATCACCTCCGACGTGCCCCCTTCGATCGAGTTGGCACGGACGCGGAGGAACGCCTTCTGGGGTGTGTCCGACCCCATCGCGGTCTCGGGACGGATCATCTCGTAACTCCCGTAGAGCATCCCGTCGGGACCCATCAGGTCGACGACCAGTTCGTAGATCTCCTTGTTGAGATCGGCGGATGCCATCTTGCCGATCGACCCCTCGGGGCCGGGGTCGCCCATCTTGCGGTTCTGACTGGCGCGGATGTTCGTGAGTCGTGCCACCTCGGCACGGGACCACAGCGACATCATCGCGTCCTTGGTCGCCGGGTTCTGGCGGCTCGGATCGGCGCTCTGCCACGTCCGCACGAGTTCGCCGATCATGCCCGATCCCTTCTGCGGGATGGTTCCGCCGATGGACACGCGCTCGTTCATCAGCGTCGTCAACGAGACGCGCCAGCCGTCACCGGGCTTGCCGAGCATCTCCGACGACGGGATGCGGGTGTCGGAGAAGAAGACCTCGTTGAACTCGGCCTCTCCGGTCATCTGGCGGAGTGGTCGGATGTCGACGGTCGGATCCTGCATGTCGACGACGAACGCCGTCAGTCCCGCGTGTTTCACGGCCTGCGGATCGGTGCGGACGATCAGCAATCCCCACTTCGACAGGTGCGCCAGCGTGGTCCAGACCTTCTGGCCGTTGCAGATCCACTCCTCGCCGTCCTGGACCCCGGTGGCCGAGAGGCCGGCGAAGTCCGATCCCGAACCGGGCTCGGAGAACAGCTGGCACCAGACCTCCTCGCCGGTGAACAGTGGGCGCAGGTAGCGCGCCTTCTGCTCGTCGCTCCCCCATGCCACGACGGTCGGTCCGCACATGCCGTGACCGATCGGATTGCGGAACATTGCATTGGGACCACCCGCGCCGTACACCCGCTCGTTGACCAGACGCTGCAGTTTCGGAGTCAGTCCCAGACCACCGTGGCCCTCGGGGAAATGGATCCACGCGAGACCGCGATCGAATTGCGCGCCGAGGAAATCCATCGGCTTGGTGTCGGCCGGAGGGAAGTTCTCGAGGAGATCGTCGATCAGCGCGTTGACCCGCTGCTCGTCCGCGGAGAGTTCGGTGGCGTTGTCCGTCATCGTCATGCTGCGAAGGTACCGCTGGACGACCGGCCGCATCGAACCCGCTGGAGCGACGGCGAGAATCAGTTGAAGACGGCGGTCGCCCAATCGATCTCGTCGCGCTCGGCCTCGGCCAACTGGGGGATCCGGGCGCGCATCTCCATCACGATCCCGAGGCGCAACTCGTCGGTGCGGCTCTGGAAGATCGCGCGCAGATTGTTCAGCATGCGCACGATGATCGGCTGAGCGAACGTCGGCCGGAGAAAGGTGTCGCTCCACGGGACCTGACCGCGCGTGACGGTCTCGAACAACTCGCGTGCGCCCTGCCGATCGAGTTCGACGCCGGCTCCGAACGGATCGAAGAAGCGCACCGGACCGTCGACGGTGCGGACCAGGAAGTGCGCGGGCATCGCGACCCCGACGAGGCGGACGCCCACCCGTCGAGCCACTTCGATCATCAGCACCGACAGGCTGATCGGGATCCCGACGTGCGTCTGGATCACGCGGTCGAGGCACGAGTTGCGCCAGTCGTAGTACGCGGTTGCGTTGCCGTGGAAACCGAGGTCACCGAACAGGTAGCGGGCGACGCCGTCGACGTCGTCCGACGGGCACTCGGCAGCGAGCAGGTCGAGCGTCGTGAGCCATTCGAGTTCGTCGAGCGGACGCTGGATCGCGCTCGACATGGCCAGGCAGGCTGCGTCGAGACGGAGATCGGGTGCGGTCACCACCTGCCCGAACCGACCGATGCTCATGTCGACGTCACGCTAGCGCTCCATGCTGACCCGAATGTCGGACGCGGCTACGTTTCGACTCCATGTTCCCCGGCGCACATCTCGACACCCACGGTGACAAACCCGCTCTCACGATGGCCGGTTCCGGCTTCACCCAGACCTACACCGAGCTCGACGCTGCGGCGAATCGACTCAGCCGCCTGCTGCGTGCGGCCGGTCTGAATCCCGGTGACCACATCGCGATCTGCATGGAGAACCACGATCGCTACATGGAGGTGATCTGGGGCTGTCACTACGCGGGCTTGATCTACACCGCCGCGTCGTCACGACTGCAGAGCTCGGAGCTCGAGTACATCATCAACGACTGCGGAGCACGGGCGTACATCACCTCGAAGTACAAGGCGGATCAGGCGGGCGAGATCGTGGCGAACACGCCCGATGTCGAACTGCGACTGATGCTCGACGGCACGATCGACGGATACGAGAGCTACGAGACCGCGGTGGAGGGACAGTCGCCCGAACCGCTCGACGAGGAGCGCATCGCCGGGCTCGACATGCTCTACTCGTCGGGAACGACCGGGATGCCGAAGGGCATCGCCCGCGAGTTCCCCAACGAGCCGCTCGACACCTGGAACAACGGTGTCACCGGCGTCTGCCAGCTGCTGTTCGGTGTCGACGACACGAAGCGCTACCTCTCCCCCGCGCCCTTCTACCACGCAGCTCCGTTGCGTTTCTGCATGTCGCAGCACGCGCTCGGCGCCTCGATCGTGGCGATGGAGAACTTCGACGCCGAGCGGTACATCCAGCTCGTCGAGGAGCACCGCATCACCCACAGCCAGGTCGTCCCGACGATGTTCGTGCGCATGCTCAAACTGCCGGAGGAGACCCGGACGCAGTACGACGTGTCGTCGCTCGAGTACGTCATCCATGCCGCCGCCCCGTGTCCGATCCCGACCAAGAAGTCGATGATGGACTGGTTCGGACCGGTCATCCACGAGTACTACGCCGGTTCGGAGGGGAACGGGTTCGTGTACGCCAGCCCGGAGGCATGGCTCGCCCACGAGGGCACCGTCGGATCCCCGCTCAACTGCACGCTGCACATCTGCGGTGAGGACGGTGAAGAAGTCCCCCAGGGTGAGTCGGGCACGGTGTTCTTCGAGGGCGGGGCAGCCTTCGAGTACCACAACGATCCGGAGAAGACGAAGAGTTCTCGCCACGCCAAGGGATGGTCGACCCTCGGTGACGTCGGCTACCTCGATGCGGACGGATTCCTGTACCTGACGGACCGCAAGGCCTACATGATCATCTCCGGCGGTGTGAACATCTATCCGCAGGAAGCCGAGAACGTCCTCGTCACGCACGACAAGGTGATCGACGTCGCGGTTTTCGGCGTCCCGAACGACGACTTCGGCGAAGAGGTCAAGGCCGTCGTCCAGCCACGGCAGATGCCGGCGGATGAGGCCGAGGCGCAGTCGTTGGCGGGCGAGTTGATCCAGTTCTGTCGCAGTCAGATCGCCGACGTCAAGTGCCCCCGCTCGATCGACTTCCGCGACGAGCTCCCCCGCCACCCGACCGGAAAGCTCTACAAGCGACTCCTGAAAGACGAATACTGGAAGGCCGCGGGACGCTCGATCTGAGTGCCGCGACGGGGCGGGTCTGATTCGCCCCATCCACCCCATCACGCTCTGACACACTGCTGATCGTGGACGTTCATCCGTATCTCGATTGGCCCGGGCCGATCGCGTTCGCGCATCGGGGCGGCAATCGGGCGGCGCCCGAGAACACGATGGCGGCGTTCGAACACGCCGTCTCGCTCGGCTACCGGTACCTCGAGACCGACGTCCACCTGACGACCGACGGCACGCTCGTCGCGTTCCACGACCCCGACCTCACCAGGACGTGTGGCATCGACGCCCGCATCGGCGAGATGTCATCGGCCGAGGTCGCCGCGGCCCGCGTGGACGGCTCCCACGAGATCCCGCTGATGTCGGACCTGTTCGAGACGTTCCCCGATGCCCGGTTCAACATCGACGCCAAATCACCGCATTCGGTCGAACCGCTCGTGGAGATGGTGCGCGCGTTCGACGCGATCGATCGGGTGTGTCTCGCGAGTTTCAGCTTTCGGTCGTTGCGCCGGATGAGGTCGCTGGCCGGGCCGACGCTGATGACGAACATGTCACCGATCGAGGTCGCGTCGCTGCGGATCCTCGGTCGCCCGCCGGGCCGACGGCTGCGCGCCGCCCAGGTCCCCCCGTCCGCCGGTCGGATCCGAGTCGTCGACGAGCGGTTCGTCCGGTCGAGTCGCCGGTGTGGCATGCCGGTCCACGTGTGGACGATCGACGATCGTGCGGAGATGGAGCGACTGCTCGATCTCGGCGTCGACGGCATCATGACCGACGACTGCGAGCTCCTGCGCGACGTGCTGGTCCAACGCGGTCGGTGGGTCGACCCGGCCTGAAGTCGCCACGCCACGGGAGCGCGGTCGAGAGCCCGACGTCGATGTCACTACGGTCGTGGCGTGTCGATCGCCAATCCGCCACCACGATCGGTCCGGGCTCCGAACCATCTCGTCGCCTCGGCCGATCACGTCGCAACGTCGGCCGGCGTGGAGATGTTCGCACGCGGTGGCAACGCCGTCGACGCAGCCATCGCGACCAATGCGGCGATGGCCGTCGTCGGACCTCACCTCTGCGGACTCGGCGGGGACCTCTTCGCACTCGTACACGTCGACGGGGAGGTGTACGCGTTGAACGCGTCGGGCCGCGCCGGTTCCGGCGTCAGCGCGCGGGATCTGCGCGATCGGGGTCATACGGCGATGCCGCAACGGCACCACGTCGAGTCGGTGACCGTCCCCGGCTGCGTCGACGGCTGGATCGCACTGCATGAACGATTCGCGACACTGCCGATGGAGGTCCTCCTCGCACCGGCGGAGAGGCTCGCTGCGAACGGATTTCTCGCGAGTGCGCCTTTGGCGGCGATGGTCGGCCACCTCGACGAGCGCAGTCGGCTCGAGCTGCGCGAGCTTGCCGAACAGATCACTCGACGAGGTGACATCGTGCGACGCCCCGGCCTGGCCCTCACGCTCGCGGGGGTCGCCGCATCGGGGCGCGCGGGCTTCTATCAGGGCCCGTTCGGTCAGGGGCTCCAGGAGCTCGGTGACGGCCAGTTCAGCGATTCCGATCTCGCGATGGTCCAGGCCGATTGGGTCGAACCCCTCTCGGCGTCTGCCTTCGGCGTCGACCTGCACACGATCGGCCCCAACTCGCAGGGATACCTCACGCTCGGCGGTGCGCTGCTCGCGACGGACCTCGACCTGCCGGCCAACCCCGACGACGCCCGATGGGCCCACCTCCTGATCGAATCTGCGATCGCCGCCGGCCACGACCGGCCCGACGTCCTGCACGAGGACGCGTCTGGAGATCAGCTCCTCGCCGAGATCGCCACCCGCGTGCACGAGATCGATCGGGAGCATGCGACGACCGACCGTCGCGCTCCCGCAGCCGACGGTGACACGACCTACCTCTGCACCGCGGGTCGGACGCGCGACGGACAGGAGATGGCGGTGTCGCTCATCCAGTCGAACGCGAATGGGTTCGGGAGCCACCTCGTCGAGCCGGCCACGGGCATCAACCTGCACAACCGCGGGCTCGGCTTCTCGCTCACCGCAGCTCATCCGGCGGAGCTCGCGCCCGGTCGCCGTCCGCCGCACACGCTCTCGCCCGCGATGGCGTCCGAGGACGACGGTCAGCTCGCGGCCGTGTTCGGGACGATGGGCGGTGACGCGCAACCGCAGATCCTCCTGCAGCT